>NZ_BAAGPS010000061.1:0-148713 GCF_054783935.1 Streptomyces pseudoechinosporeus | reverse complement strand
GAGTACGAGAAGTTGCGAATCGCCGCGTGAAATAGACGGTCAGACACCTGTCCGGAAAACGCGAGGCCCCTCAGGTGGGCCGGTGATTGGCGAGGCGGGCGATCAGCCGTCTGATCTCGGCGAACCTGACGGTACACCGGTGGCCGGCATCGCACGGCCACGCGCTTTCCATCGCAACCGCATGGCGGGGTCGCTCAGGCGGCCGCCGTGCTTGAGGTACGTCTCGCCGCACAGGGCCCCTGCACCATTGTCCGCCACGCGGGATATGTCACACCGCGATCACCTTCTGCCATTTACTAGGACGTCCTAGTATCTCTGGAGTCACCGTCCCCCTGCCCTGTCCGGGAAGGCCCCCATGCCTGAACTGCATCGCCCCGTGCACCCCGTTCGCCTGGTCACCGCTTCGGCCCTGTTCGACGGGCATGACGCGTCGATCAACATCATGCGGCGGATATTTCAGTCCCAGGGTGCCGAGGTGATCCATCTGGGGCACAACCGGTCGGTGCAGGAGGTCGTGGACGCGACGCTGGAGGAGGACGCGCACGGTGTGGCTGTGTCGTCGTACCAGGGCGGGCACGTGGAGTACTTCGAGTACCTGGTCGAGTCGCTGCGTGCGCAGGGCGCGGACCACGTCCGCGTCGTCGGCGGCGGGGGCGGTGTCATCGTGCCCGAGGAGATCGCCCGGCTGCGGGGGAGTGGCGTGACGATCTTCTCCCCGGAGGACGGTCAGCGGTTGGGCCTGGCCGGGATGGTCAACTCGGTGGTGAAGGACTGCGACTTCGACCTGTGGGACGGCAAGCCGGCGGATGCCTCCGCTGTCCTCGCGGGCGACCGGTTCGCCGTCGCCCGCGCCATCACCGGTGCCGAACTGGGCAAGCTGGCGCCGGACTTCATGGAGCGGCTACGTACCTCGGCGGCGACCCGGCCCGTGCCGGTGCTGGGCATCACCGGTACGGGTGGCTCCGGCAAGTCGTCCCTCACCGACGAGTTGGTGCGCCGTTTGCGGGTGGATCAGCAGGACAAATTGCGGATCGCGGTGATCGCGGTCGACCCGACCCGGCGCAGGGGCGGTGGTGCGCTGCTCGGTGACCGGATCCGGATGAACTCCCTCGACGGGAACCGGGTGTTCTTCCGCAGCCTGGCCACCCGTGGCAGCCGCGAGCTGCCCGAGCACCTGTCCGACGTGATCGATGTAGTGAAGGCCGCCGGGTTCGATCTGGTGATCGTGGAGACGCCGGGTATCGGGCAGGGCGACGCGGCGATCGTGCCGTTCGTCGACACGTCGCTGTATGTGATGACGCCGGAGTTCGGTGCCGCCTCGCAGCTGGAGAAGATCGACATGCTCGACTTCGCCGATGTGGTGGCGATCAACAAGTTCGAGCGGCGCGGCGCCAAGGACGCCATGCGCGATGTGGGCCGTCAACTGGTCCGTAATCGTGAGGCGTTCGACAAGCGGCCCGAGGACATGCCGGTGTACGGCACCTCGGCGGCCACCTTCAACGACGACGGTGTCACCGCCCTCTACCAGCATCTGAAGTCGTCCCTCGCCGAGCAGGGGCTTCAGCTGTCCGAGGGCGCGCTGGCGCCCGTCGACGTACGCCACTCCTCCGGCATCCGCCAGGTCGTCCCGGCGGACCGGGTGCGCTATCTCGCCGAGATCACCGACACCGTCCGCGACTACCACACCGATACCGACCGGCTCTCCGAGGCGGCCCGGCGTGTGCAGCGTCTGGAGGCCGTACGGGACGAGCTCGCCGAGGCCGGCTCCGACGCCCAGAACGTCGAGTCGTTGCTCGACGGCGCCCGCAGGCAGCTCCCGCACGAGGTCGGTGAGCAGATCGAGAAGTGGCCCGCGATCGTGGCCTCCTATTCCGGCGACGAGCAGGTGGTGAAGGTCCGGGACAAGGAGATCCGCACCAAGCTGACCCGAGAGTCCCTCTCCGGGAACCGCATCCCGCGTGTCGCCCTGCCCCGCTTCACCGACCACGGAGAGCTGGTCCGGTTCTGGCGCCGCGAGAATCTGCCGGGCCACTTCCCCTTCACCGCCGGGGTGTTCCCCTTCAAGCGGGACGGCGAGGACCCGGCGCGGATGTTCGCGGGGGAGGGCGACCCGTTCCGCACCAACCGGCGTTTCAAGCTGCTCTCCGAGGGGCAGCCCGCCACCCGGCTGTCCACGGCCTTCGACTCCGTCACCCTCTACGGCCGCGACCCGGACGAACGCCCCGACATCTACGGCAAGGTCGGCACCTCTGGCGTGTCGGTGGCCACCCTGGAGGACATGAAGGCGCTCTACGACGGCTTCGACCTGGTCGCGCCCACCACCTCGGTGTCGATGACGATCAACGGGCCCGCGCCGACGATCCTGGCGTTCTTCCTCAACACCGCGATGGACCAGCAGCTCGAGAAGTTCCGGGCCGCCGAGGGCCGTGACCCGTCGCCCGAGGAGGCGGCCCAGCTGCGGGCGCACGCGCTGGCCAACGTCCGCGGCACGGTGCAGGCCGACATCCTCAAGGAGGACCAGGGCCAGAACACCTGCCTGTTCTCCACCGAGTTCTCCTTGCGGATGATGGCCGACATCCAGGAGTGGTTCATCGCCCAGAAGGTCCGCAACTTCTACTCGGTGTCCATCTCCGGCTACCACATCGCCGAGGCCGGCGCGAACCCCATCAGCCAGCTCGCCTTCACCCTCGCCAACGGCTTCACCTACGTGGAGGCCTACCTCGCCCGGGGCATGCACATAGACGACTTCGCGCCCAACCTGTCGTTCTTCTTCTCCAACGGCATGGACCCCGAATACTCCGTCCTCGGCCGCGTGGCCCGCCGCATCTGGGCCGTCGCGATGAAGGAGAAGTACGGTGCGGGCGAGCGCAGCCAGAAGCTGAAGTACCACGTCCAGACCTCCGGCCGCTCCCTGCACGCCCAGGAGATGGACTTCAACGACATCCGCACCACCCTCCAGGCCCTCATCGCCATCTACGACAACTGCAACAGCCTGCACACCAACGCCTACGACGAGGCCGTCACCACCCCCACCGAGGACTCCGTCCGCCGGGCCCTCGCCATCCAGCTGATCATCAACCGCGAGTGGGGCCTGGCCATGAACGAGAACCCGCTGCAGGGCTCGTACATCATCGACGAACTCACCGACCTGGTCGAAGAAGCGGTCCTGCTGGAGTTCGAGCGGATCAGCGAACGCGGCGGTGTGCTCGGCGCCATGGAGACCGGCTACCAACGCGGCCGCATCCAGGACGAGTCGATGCTCTACGAACAGCGCAAGCACGACGGCACCCTGCCCCTCATCGGCGTCAACACCTTCCGCAACCCCCACGCCGACACCACCGAACCCGGCCCCATCGAACTCGCCCGCGCCACCGAGCAGGAGAAGCAGTCCCAGCTGGAGCGCGTACGCACCTACCAGACCGGCCACCGGGACGAGGCGCACACCGCCCTCGCCGCCCTCAGGGAAGCGGCGATGGAGGGCCGCAACCTCTTCGCCGTACTCATGGACGCCGCCCGCGTCTGCTCGCTCCAGCAGATCACCGACGCCTTCTTCGAAGTCGGCGGCCAGTACCGCCGCAACGTCTGACCTCACCAACCGGCAGCCACGCGCGCATTCCCATACTGATAGGACCTCAAGTGGAACCCATCACCCGTCTCGGCGTCGTCGGCTGTGGCCTCATGGGCTCCGGCATCGCCGAAGTCGCCGCCCGCCACGGCCTCGGCGTCCGCGTCGCCGAAGCCACACCCGACGCCGTAGCGGCAGGCCGCCGCCGTATCACCGCCTCCCTCGACCGAGGCGTGCGGCGCGGCAAGCTCACCGAGGAGCAGCGAGGCCAGGCCCTGGCCAGGCTCTCCTTCACCCACGATCTCAGCGAGATGGCCGACCGCCAGTTCGTCGTCGAGGCCGTCGCCGAGAACCGCGACATCAAGACCGACGTTCTGCGCGCCCTGGACAAGGCGGTTGAGGACTCCGAGGCCGTCCTGGCGACCAACACTTCCTCCATCCCCATCGTCGACCTCGCCGTCGCCACCGAGCGACCCGGTCGGGTCATCGGCATGCACTTCTTCAATCCCGTCCCCGTGCAGCGGCTGGTCGAGGTCATCCCCGCGCTCATCACCTCGCCCGCCACCGTGCAGCGCACCCGTGACTTCGCCGAGCTACTGGGCAAACAGGCCATCCAGGCGCCCGACCGCTCCGGCTTCGTCGTCAACGCGCTCCTCGTGCCCTACCTGCTCAGCGCGGTCCGCATGGTGGAGTCCGGCGCCGCACGCCCCGACGACATCGACCAAGGCATGGAACTCGGCTGCGCCCACCCCATGGGCCCGCTCCGCCTGCTCGACCTCATCGGCCTCGACACCGCACAGGCGGTGGCCGAGTCCATGTACGAGGAGTTCAAGGAGCCCCTGTACGCACCGCCCGCACTGCTGCGCCGCATGGTCGCCGCCGGCCACCTCGGCCGCAAGAACGGACGTGGCTTTTACGCCTACGACGCCTGAAGCCGGTGCTCAGACGCTCTTATCGGCTCGGCTGAGCGCTAACGGCTACCCAGCGGTTTCGACATCTGTAGGAGGATTCGTGGCATTGTCCCTCGCTCTGTTTGTAGTGAGGGGCGTCAGGCCCCGCTCATTCTGCTGTTGGTGCGAATCACAAGGGCCGTACGTCAGCCGACCGTCGCCAAGAAAGAGGTAGCCCGCCAATGATCCGATCCCAGGCAGCTGCGGCAGAACTCGAGCCCGTCGACCTAACGCACGGGCAGGTCGATGAAGCCGCGGAGTGGGACAACTTCTTGAAGCTCAATATCTCGGGCAAGGACAAGGCGGCCTATGTCCTGTGCTACGACAAGAATTCCGACTACTCGCTGTGTGCCGACTCACTCGCGCAGCCTGAGGTGCCGACCGGGCAACTCTACCACTTCCGCTGGACCAGCCACACCGTCTACCCCGGCGTATCACGCAGTGTGTGGCTCTACCTCCCGGCGGGTGCCGAGCAGGCCGACAGCGTCAACCTGTTGGTCTGCCAGGACGGACCGGAATACTTCGGCCCGTTGGTGAGCGCGACCACGGTGCTCGACAACCTCGTCCACCGAGGGGAGATCCCGATGACGGTGGGTCTGTTCGTCGCGCCGGGCGAGCGGGGCCCCGGATACCCGCACTTCGGGGGTGACGACAATCGGAGCATCGAGTACGACTCGGTGAACGCCGACTATGCGCGGTTCCTGGACGAGGAACTGTTCCCGGTGGTGCGGGAGCGGGTGGCATTGACCGGCGATCCCCGAGGGCGCGTGATCTGCGGTATGAGTTCAGGCGGGGCATGTGCCCTGACCGCCGCATTTCACCGTCCCGACGTGTTCGGCAACGTCATCTCTCACTGTGGAAGCTTCATCAATATCCGCGGCGCACACAATCTGCCGTCCATGATCCGCCAGTCGCCGCGCAAGCCGATCAGGGTCTGGCACCAGAGCGGCAGCCGCGACGTGGATGTGATCTTCGGGAGTATCCCGATCGCCAACCACGACATGGCTGCGGCGCTCAAATACCGCCGCTACGATTCGGTGTTCGAGTTCGGGACCGGAGGGCACACCCTCCGTCACGCCGGGGCCGTTTTCCCCGAGACGCTGCGCTGGATATTCCGCGATCAGGTCGAAGGCGCGTAGGGCCAGCGCAATTCCGCCACTGAATTGAATGGCAAGGTCTACCTCGACAACGTCCGCATCCCCGCGGACCGCATGATCGGCGCGCAGGGGACGGGCTTCGCGACGGCGATGAAGACCCTGGATCACACCCGCATCACGATCGCGGCCCAGGCGCTCGGCATCGCGCAGGGCGCCCTCGACTACGCCAAGGGCTACGTCCAGGAGCGCAAGCAGTTTGGCAAGCCGATCGCGGACTTCCAGGGCATCCAGTTCATGCTCGCGGACATGGCGATGAAGATCGAGGCCGCCCGCGCCCTGACGTACCAGGCGGCGGCGAAGTCCGAGCGCGGCGATGCCGACCTGACCTTCCAGGGCGCGGCGGCGAAGTGCTTCGCCTCCGACGTCGCCATGGAGGTCACCACGGACGCGGTCCAGCTCCTCGGCGGCTACGGCTACACGCGTGACTACCCGGTCGAGCGGATGATGCGCGACGCGAAGATCACGCAGATCTACGAGGGCACGAACCAGGTCCAGCGGATCGTCATGGCGCGCACCTCCCGTAGGTGCAAAGAGTGTGCCGCGGCGTTTGTTGCGCGGGCGGCGTGAATCGCTTGGAAGCGTGGACGGTGCCGTCCGCAAGCCCACCCTGGCGCTGCTGACCCTGGCCCGCCGCATCGGCGAGCCCGTCGCCGTCGCCCTGGGCAACGGCGCCGCCGACACCGCGGCCGTGCTCGCCCAGCACGGCGCGGTCAAGGTCCTCACGCATGAGGCCGCCGAGTACGCCGACTACTTGGTCGTGCCGAAGGCTGACGCCCTGCAGGCCGCCTACGAGGCCGTCTCCCCGGCCGCCGTCCTCGTGCCGTCCTCCGCCGAGGGCAAGGAGATCGCCGCCCGCTTGGCCCTGCGCATCGGCTCCGGCCTGATCACCGACGCCGTCGACCTCGAGGCGTCCGATGAGGGCCCGGTGGCCACCCAGTCGGTGTTCGCCGCCTCGTTCACCACCAAGTCCCGTGTCTCCAAGGGCATCCCGGTCATCACGGTCAAGCCCAACAGCGCGGCCGTCGAGGCCGCCCCGGCCGCCGGTGCCGTCGAGGCCCTGTCCGTGTCGTTCTCCGACAAGGCGACCGGCACCAAGGTCACCGCGCGCACGCCGCGTGAGTCGACGGGCGGTCCCGAGCTGGCCGAGGCCGCGATCGTCGTCTCCGGCGGCCGTGGCGTGAACGGCGCGGAGAACTTCGCGGTCATCGAGGCGCTCGCCGACAGCCTGGGCGCGGCCGTCGGTGCCTCGCGTGCGGCGGTGGACGCGGGCTGGTACCCGCACACCAACCAGGTCGGCCAGACCGGCAAGTCCGTGTCCCCGCAGCTGTACATCGCCTCGGGCATCTCGGGTGCGATCCAGCACCGCGCGGGTATGCAGACCTCGAAGACGATCGTGGCCATCAACAAGGACGCCGAGGCCCCGATCTTCGACCTCGTCGACTACGGCGTCGTCGGCGACCTCTCGACGTCGTCCCGCAGCTCACCGAGGAGAGCAAGACCCGCAAGGGCTGATCCCACCACCTGTCCGGGCCTGGACACTGGTAGGGAGGGCGAGCGGCGCGCGGCCTGAAAGGGGGTCACTCAACGTACCGCGACGGGTTCGTCCCGACCTGACTGAAGGTGCTTGCCAAAACCTGGAAGGAACCTACCGAGTCGACGCCGGCAGGTCTGCCCGGAGCCGAACCTCAGACGATGCGGTGCACGGCGTGGAAGGCCTGCGCGTCGTCGATGCGTCAGTGATGCCCACCATCCCGAACGCCAACCTGTATGCGCCCCTCATGATGATCGCCGAGAAGGCCGCCGACCTCATCTTGGGCAACGAGCCTTTGGCTCCCGAGCACGTCGACTTCTATCGCCATGACCGGGTCTCCTAGGACCCGACCGAACCGGTCTACGGGCGCGGAGAAATTGTGGATTCGCCAAGAACCCTCCTCGTCGTCTGCGCACGGTCCAATGCGGCTCCGCTCGCAGTTCGCCGAGACTGGGAGAGCAGACACCCGAGACCGCGCCTGGCGAAGCAGATCCCATACGCACTCGCGAGCTGACCACCATGCTTCGCTGCCTCTGGCCGTCGGCTCTCAAGGAGCAGCCGGTCGGAACCTGGAGCGCAGACGAAGGAAACGTGAACCTGACCGTCGTGGTCAATCGACCTTGCACCCTGAGACATCTCACGACGCCGACGTAGCCGGCGAAGAAAGGGAACAAGTCAAGTGCAGACGCAAGCAGGCGTTCCGACCGCGATGAACGCGGTCATCCTCACCGGCCATGGCGGCATCGATCGGCTGGTCAGCCGGGCCGACGCACCGACTCCGCAGCCACGAGAAGGTGAGGTGCTGGTTCGGGTCGGTGCGTGCGGACTCAACAACACCGACATCAACACCCGGACGGGCTGGTACGACCGAAAAGTCGAGTCGAGCGTGACGGAGGAGCTCGGACTCCACGGTCGCGACGACGACGCCGGCTCCTCCTGGCTCAAGAGCGCAGTCGGCTTCCCGAGGATCCAGGGCGCCGCGGTCGCCGGCCACATCGCTGCGGTAGGCGCGGAGGTTGATCCCGCACGTATCGGCCAGCGGGTCTTGGTCGACCCCTCCGTCCGCGACCCCCGGCTGCCGCTGCGGGCACAGCTGGTCGAGTATCTCGGCAGCGAGCGCGACGGCGGTTTCGCCGAGTACGTCGGCGTACCGTCGATCAACGCACATGTCATCGACAGCTCGCTCAGCGACGCGGAGCTGGCGACGTTCCCCTGCTCCTACGACACGGCCGAGGAGATGCTGGCTCGCGCCGACCTCGGCGAGGGCGAGACCATCCTGATCACGGGCGCGGCCGGCGGCGTCGGCACCGCACTCATCCAGCTGGCCCACGTACGCGGAGCTCGCGTCGTCGCGGTGGCCAGCGAGTCGAAGCGCGAACGCCTCCAGGCGTTGGGCGCCGACTACTTCGTGGCACGAGACGCGGCCAACCTCCAGCAGTCCGTGGAGGCTCTCGTCGGCGAGCAGGCCATCGACGTTGTCGCCGACGTCGTCGGCGGCGAGCTGTTCGGCCCGATCCTCAAGGTGCTCCGTCGCGGGGGCCGGTACACCACGTCCGGCGCCATCGGTGGGCCTATGACCGCCATGGATCTGCGTGACCTGATCTACAAGGATCTGGAGATGTACGGCATCACCAATCCGACCGCCGACACCTTTGCGCGTCTCGTCGCGCTGATCGAGGGTGGTCGGCTCAAGCCGATGCTCGAGGCGTCGTACCGGCTCGAGGAGCTGGCAGCGGCGCAGGAGCAGATGCTCAAGCGCGCCCATGTCGGAAAGTTCGTCGTCGTCCCGTGACGCTGACGGGCCCCCGAAGGGGCACTGGCCGGACCCCTGCCGGCGCCGTCGAAGTGCATGCGCCGAGCGCCGCGGTCAGTCACAGACCCTTCGGCATTGGGCAACGCGCCACCGAGGCGCCCGGTGCTGACGAGAAGGGCTGCGCGAGCCCTCGATTGGCCGGACGACAAGCTGTTTCCGCTGCTCAAGCCCTCAATGAGTGCGCCGCCCGCGGTGGGATTCCGGCACTCGGTGCCCGTTCATGACGGACAGGAACACGCGGACGGTCATCCCTCGGCGACAGCCCGGGTGGTTGGTCGCCCAGCCGCTCGAAGGTCCACGAACTTCCGACGTCTGTAGCAAATGCGAGGCGGTTCTCTCGTCTCCTGTCCCTAGTGATCCGGGCCACGAACGGACCACCCTGTTGTTGTGTCGGTCACATTGCCGACGGGTCGCCGGAGCAATCACCATCGGTCACCACATCACCGGAGGATGCCGCTCGGGCTCGGGCAGTAGGCAGCTAGCGATCGTTCAAGACCCGCAAGAGACACAAGGAGACACGCGGATGTCGGCACTCGAACGAGGTCGATCGGCCGGTCGCAATTCACGCCGCCGTCGGATGGCCGCGACGGCTCTCGTCGGCGTCCTCGGCGCGGCGATTATGACCGCCTGCGGTGGCGGTAGCAACGGGACTTCGTCCTCGCAGTCGTCCGGCACATGAGTACCCGGATCGCGGTGTTGGAGCACGGGCACCTCGTCGAGGAAGGTGACGCCGCCCAGGTGACCGAGCATCCGACTCAGCCCTGTACCCGGCGGCTCATCGCGGCATCACCCCAGTCTGATCCCGACGTCCAAGAGGCTCGCCGCGCTACGCGAAAGGCGATCGTCGGGCTGCGGGCCGACACCGCCACAGACGCCAACGCCGTCGCCGACGATCCGGGCATCCGGATCCTCCGCGCCCTCGAGCGGCAAGCCGTCACCGAGGCGCTGATCCAGCCCGCTGCGACCATAGCAGACCTGGACCACGCACTGGCTCGCTTCGACAAGGATCCGGACGACATCGGAGCGAAATGTCGACGGTGATCAACGCCGGCGACCGCAACCGGCCACCGCACTCGTGGGCTCACTCGACCATGCCCACGAGCAAACCGACAGGACGAGGGTGGGATGACGCAGGACGGGGCCGCCCGCCCAGCCCATCGTCCGGCAGCCACCCACGCTCCCACGCACGTCGGCGTGACGTCGTCACCACGAATCTGACCTGCATCCGCCCTCCTGAGGAGCGGCTTGTGCCACAGCAGGCCACCGAAGAAACGGAGAAGAGACCATGAGCCACCCCGCCAACGCTGCATCGGCAGCAGCATCGACGGCGCAGAGCTGGCTGGCTGAGCCAGGCGACACCGACGTCTCGGTGATCATCAACCCTGCGACCGAGCAGACGATCGCGACGTACCGCAACGCGTCGGCCGAGGAGGTCAACGCGGCTGTGATGCGTGCACACGCCGCCCGGACGTCTTGGGGACAGACGCCGCCCAGTGAGCGTGCCGAGCTCCTGTTGAAGATCGCAGACGCGGTCGAGCAGGAAGCTGAGGAATTCGCTGTCATGGAGAGCAAGAACACGGGGCGGCCGATCACCCAGTCACGCGACGAGATGCCATGGGCTTGGGACGTGATCCGGTTCTGCGCCGGCGCCGCACGGGTGTCGCATGGCCCAGCCGCTGGCGAGTACGCGAACGACAGCACGTCGTGGATGCGGCGCGAGCCTCTCGGCGTGGTCGGGCTGATCACGCCCTGGAACTACCCTCTGCTCATGGCGGCCTGGAAGCTGGCTCCCGCCCTCGCCGCAGGCAACACCGTGGTCATTAAGCCGGCCGAGCTGACCCCGCTGACGACGATCAAGCTCGTCGATCTGATGAACCGCTTCCTTCCCGACGGCGTGGTCAACCTGGTGCTCGGCGACGGCCGCGCCGGCCAGGCCATCGTCGAGCACCCCCAGGTGCGCAAGATCGCGCTGACGGGGGACGTGAGCACCGGAAAGGCCGTCGCCGCCGCTGCCGCCGCGACGTTGAAGCGGACCAGCCTCGAGTTGGGAGGTAAGGCTCCGGTCCTGGTGTTCGCCGACAGCCCCGTGGCACAGACGGCCCGCGACCTCGCAGAGTTCGGATTCTCTGCCACCGGACAGGACTGCACTGCGGCTTGCCGGATCATCGTCGAAGAGGCCGCCTTCGACGAGTTCGTCGACGCCTATGTCGCTGAGGTCGAGAAGATCAGGGTGGGGGACCCGGATGACCTGGGAACGACGATGGGGCCCCTCATCTCCGAGCGGCAGCTGAAGCGCGTCGAGGGGTTCGTTGACCGTGCCCGCGCCGAAGGTGCCTCGATTCGCACCGGCGGCGAGCGGCTTGCTCGCGGCGGCTGGTTCTATGCGCCCACCGTGGTGACGGACGTCGGCCAGGACTCCGAGATCGTCCAGCGCGAGGTCTTCGGACCAGTCGTCACGATCCAGCGTGCCCGCAACGACGACGAGATGCTCGAGTGGGCCAATGGCGTCGACTACGGACTCTCTGCCAGCGTGTGGACCACGAACCTGGCCCGCACGATGCGTTTCACGCGGGAACTCGCGTTCGGGACCGTCTGGGTCAACCAGCAGATCTTCACGGCAGCGGAGATGCCCTTCGGCGGGTTCAAGAACTCCGGCTATGGCAAGGAGCTCTCGGGCATCGGCCTCGACGAGTACTCGCAGTTCAAGCACGTGATGGTGAAGGCCGAACTGGCGCCCTGAGGTACCCGTCCGTTCGGTAAGCGCCACCCATCACACGTGTTATTACACCAGTGCCGATGCGGTGCGGGTACGAAGGGGCAAATGCCGGTGGTAACCGCAAGGACCTCAGATGACCACAACCAACACGACATCGTAGAGAGCGAAACGAGGAGGCAGGAAATGAAACCCCTTGAAGGACAGGTGGCCGTCGTCACCGGCGCAGGGCGCGGCATTGGACGGGGGATCGCGGAGGAGCTCCTGATCGCCGGCGCGAAAGTGGTGATCTCGCAGCGGAACGAGAGTGAACTACGCCGGGTCGCCGAAGAACTCGGCGAGATGGGGGAGGTCTCGGCGTTTGCCTGCGATGTTTCGCAGCACGACGAGGCCCAGGCGCTCTGCGATCACGCCGTGGCGGTGTTCGGCAAGCTCGACATCCTGGTGGCCAATGCGGGGACCTCGAGTTACAGCCCCTTCCTCGAGATGAAGGAGGAAGACTGGGATCGGGTGCTGGGGGTCAACCTGAAGGGCTCCTACCTATGCGGACAGGCTGCGGCGCAGCGTATGGCCGCAGCAGGGAACGGCGGCAGGATCGTCCTGATCTCGTCCATCTGCGCGTCGGCTGCGGAGCCCAACAGTGCTCCCTACACGGTCAGCAAGGGTGGGGTGTCCGCGCTGGCGAAGGCAATGGCGGTCGATCTGGCACCGCATCGAATTACGGTCAACGCCATCGCGCCAGGCTGGATTCACTCGACCTCCACGTCCGCGATCACGCCCGAACCGCTGCTGACGGGCGAGCAGCCATTCCCGCTGAACCCGCTCCGGGTGATTGGTCAGCCGCAGCAGATCGGCAGCACTGTCGTCTGGCTCGCGAGTCCCGGCACTAGCTTCACGACAGGTTCAGTAATCACCGTGGATGGGGGCCAGACTGCAGTCCTGCAGACGGTTAATCAGCGCGCGCTCGGCAAGTTGTGACGACGGGCAAGCGGGCTCTGGTGGGAATTGCTCTGAACGTTTGCTCGTCTGGCTGTTCCTGATGTGCAACGGGCCAACACAGTTCGACCCGTCGCTCGGAAAGGTGTTCACCTCGGATTCGCCCGGGTGGACACGGCTCGACTCGTCACAGCAGCACCTCAGGTCGTAAGGGGCGCCACGCCGGCTTCTGAAAAGCTCTGACCTGCATACAGACAGCGGCCCCAGTCGCGCCGACAACTACCGAAGAAGGAATGAAAACATGACTCGCACGTATCTCGTCACAGGATCCGCCTCTGGAATCGGCAAGGCCACAGTCGCGAAGCTTCGCTCCGACGGGCATCGCGTGATCGGCGTCGATCTGAAGAACGCCGATATTTTGGTGGATCTGAGCACGGAAGACGGACGCACCGGCCTAGTCGAACAGGCCCGTGAACTGAGTGGCGGCGTCATCAATGGAGTACTGGCCGTCGCCGGAGTGTTGGTATCGGCATCGCCATCTGTAGCCGTGAATCATTTCGGAGCGGTGGCAACCCTCGAAGGCCTGCGTCCGTTGCTCGCCGCCGCAGACAAACCTCGCGCAGCCGTCGTGGCATCTCGAGCGATCATCGATGAGAACGACGCGAAGCTGCTCGAACTGATCGAGTCAGGAGACGAGGCCTCTGCTCTTGCCCACGCTGATTCCCTGGCGGCAGCCACTGACGCTGCGGGCTCGAGCGTCGTCTACACCACATCGAAGCTCTCATTGGCCCGCTGGGTACGGAGGAACGCGCCCTCAGAGGCCTGGGGTAAATGCGGAATCGCCCTCAACGTGGTAGCGCCCGGTGTCATTCTCTCTCCCATGACGATTCCGGTCCTCGAAACCGAAGAAGGGCGCGCTACGCTCGACAAGCATGCCCCAGCACCTTTCGGTGGCCCCGCAGCAGATCCCTCGGCAGTCGCGAACCTCCTCGCATGGCTCACGAGCTCGGATAACCTCTTCGTGACTGGTCAGATCCTCTATATCGACGGAGGCGCCGAGAGTATTCGTCGCCCCGAGTTCATCTAGACGCGATGCGTGGTTGAGCTTGGGTTCCTCCATTCGCGGGAACTGTGGGTTACGTACCAGCTCATCCCTTGCAAAGCACGCGGGAGAAGGGTTTCCGATCTCGTCAGAAGTCGCAGATGCCTGGAACCATTGGCTCAACTGCGTGTCCCCCCAAGAAGTGTCCCTGGGGCTCGACCATCACGCAGAAACTTCCTCCGCAGTCCGAGTCCAAGGGCGAGGCCGAAGGGCGGGCCCACCGCTCAGGGCGCTCAACTCACGCAACCACTTGCCATACGCGGATCGGCTTGCGAGGTGACTGTCTCACCATCGGGGGTAGGTTATGAGCGCCCCTGATATTGACGAAACTTCAGCAATGTGAAATCACATTGCGGAGCTGATCGGGCCTGTGGAAAGCCGCTGTCAGGGCGTATGCGCCGCCGGAGCTGAAGCCGCAGATCACTCTACCCGCTGGGTCATCCGTCAGGTCGATGTGCTGTCGGACAACGGGAAACAGTTCGTCGACCAAGAACCGGGCATATTGATCCGAAACTCAATCGGTTCTATTCGAGGGTGTAGCGGACGTGTGGGCCGCCGAAGTAGCCGCGGATGATGTGTGGCTGGCGTTGGCGGCGGTGGAAGAACCTTCGGGTTTCGGCGGCGAGTTGGGCCTGGTCGCGGGCCCGGCTGTGCATGGGAAGGCTCCGTTTGAGGTCGGCGTTGACCAGTTCGTCGGGGTTCAGTTCCGGCGAGTAGGACGGCAGGAAGTGGAGCTCGATGCGGTCGGGGTGATCGGCGAGCCAGGCGCGGACCTTGCGGGAGCGGTGCGCTGAGTGGCCGTCCAGGACGAGGTGGACCTTGCGGTCGAAGTGGCCGGCGAGCCGGTCCAGGAAGCGGCACATGACGTCGGCGTCGAACGTCTCGGTGAAGACCATGAAGTGCATCCGGCCCTTGGTGCTGATCGCGGACATCGCGTTCACCGAGAACCGGTTGCCGGTGCGGCGCACCACCGGGGTGCGGCCCTTCTCGCCCCAGGTGCGGCCGGTGACCTGGTCGGAGCGGATGCCGACCTGGTCGGCGAAGAGCACCTCGCCGCCCTCGGCCTTCGCCGTCGCACGGATCACCGGCCAGGATTCCTCCCGCCAGACGCGCACCGCTTCCGCGTCCTGTTCGACGGCCCGCTTGTCCGGGCGCTGGAAGGACAGGCCCCAGCGCCGCAGGTACGTGCCCACGCCCTGCTCGGTCAGCCGCACCCGGTACAGCTTGGTGATCAAGTCCCGTACCCCGGCCCGGCTCCACAACTGGCCCGCGAGGCCCAGGTCGCACGGCCGGTGATCCAGCACGGCCTGCCGGATCGCCTGCTGCTCGGCTTCGCCGAGGAGCTGATGTTCGCCGACCCGCCGCCCGCGCGGCTGGGCCACCAGCGCCTCACGTCCGCCCGCCAGCCACTTCGCCCACCAGTTGTCCACGGCCTTGAGCGAGACCTTGAACAGCGCCGCGACGTCCTCGCGGTCCCGGCGCGCCACCAGCGCAGCCACCGCCCGCATCCGCAGAGCCTCTTGCGCCGACGGCGACAACTGCCGTGCGTCCCCCACCAGTTCACTCACGCAAGGACCAACGAGAGGGAACCCCTACCGTTTCGGATCAATAGTCGCCGAAGAGCCGGGCGTCGTCCGGCTCACTGGAACGGCACGCCAACCCCAACGTCCTCACAGCCGACATCGGAACCTCATGTCTCGCCCAGGGCTCGACGTCCGGCACGACACTCGTCGAGGCCGAACGCGTCGATACCACGACAGTCCCCGAGCTGCGGCCGTTCGTGCCGCCGGAGACAGTCGGCCCCAGATCTCCGTCCTTAGATTCAACCGGTCAGAGCAACACTGCTGGTTGAGGACGGTTTACGTGGCGAGACTGGGTCGGCCGGGGATGTCAGACGAGATGAAGGCCGACTTGTGGCGGCGGTGGAGGGCCGGGGAATCGATCAGCGTCATCTCACGGCAGATCGGCAAGCCGCCCGGCTCGGTGTTCACCGTCCTCAAGCACCACGGAGGGATCGCTCCCGCACCCCGTCAGGCGCGCTCCGGAAGCTTGACGATAGGCGAGCGGGAGGAGATCTCACGCGGGCTTTGCGCAGGCGATTCCTACCGGGCGATCGCTGCGCAGGAACGGGCACTTGACCGCGCCCGGCGCCCGAAGCAGTGCCTGCTGTCCCGCAGACCCGCGCTGAGGCAGACGGTACTGACCCTGCTGAGGGAGGAGTGGTCGCCGGAACAGATCGTCGGCCACCTGCGTCTGCATCACGGTGACGACCCGGGGATGGAGATCAGCCACGAGACGATCTACCGGTCGGTGTACACCACCCGATGGAAAGTGATCCCCCGCGAACTGTGCAAACGCCTGCGCACGGGCCGCCCGATCCGCAAGAACAAGCGTCACACGGTGAAAGGACAGTGGCGCTCACAGATCACCGATGCCCGACCGATCGAAGAGCGGCCACGCGCGGCGGAGGACCGCAGCGAGTCCGGGCACCTGGAAGGCGATCTGGTGATCGGCTCGAACAACAGCCAGGTCGCCACGCTGGTCGACCGCAAGACGCGGTTTCTCACGGTCGTGAAACTCGCCAGCCGCCATACCACCGTGGTCGTTCCCGCTCTGGCCCGGCCTCGGTATCGAGATGGCGGATCATGTGGACGGCGTCGGCGGGATCGACGCGGACGCCGACCTTCTTGTGCTTCGCTCGTCCAGCACCTGGAGGATGTGCCGATAGGGCCGCCCAACGGCGCGGGTCATGCCGAGCTCGCAGGCGCGGTTGCACGAGACGTGCAGGGTGGCGCCGGACTCCCGCACCTCGGCGGCCTGGCGGCGGGTCGCGCTGTCGGTGAGTTCCGGGCGTAGGAGTCCACGGTCGCCGGCGAACGCGCAGCATCCCCATGAAGGGGGGACGAAGACATGTGCGCTGAGAGCGTCGGCGATGATCTTCAGGCTGTCGTCGGTGTGCATGCGGACCGACGAACAGGTCGGGTGCAGAGCCAGCACGTCCAAGGTTCGCTCGATGTCCACCCGCGGCAGGATGTCGCGTGCGGTGAACTCGGTGGCGTCCTCGACACGCATACCGGACGGCAGCGTTTTGCGAACTCCTTCGGTACATGACGACGCGTCGACAACGACCGGGACGGCGCCCTCGTCGCCGGCCTGCCGGAGCGCGGCGTGGAGACGGCGGCTCATCACCTCGGCGCCGTCGGTGAGTCCTTTGGAGGACCACGGCATTCCACAGCACAGGCCGGCCACCTCGTCGGGCACGGCCACCCGGATGCCCGCTTTCGCGCACAGCGACAGAAACGCGTCCGCTGTGGACACGCCGCCGGCGCTGCCGAACATCGACCCGGTGCAGCTGGGCAGGAACACGATGTCGGGAAGCGGCGTCGGACTGCCGGACCTCGCGCGGCCACCGCGGGGCAGCTCGGGTGACCACTGCGGTACGGCTTCCGCCGGCAGGACCTTGCGCGCGGCACCGGTCGCCGCCGTGGACACGGTCGGCAGTCGGTGGGCGACGGTGAGCCCTGCCGCCGCGGCTTTCGTCGCGCCGGCCCAGTGGCGGGCGGCCGTGCGGCCGATCGCCTGGGCGGTCTTGCCGCGGCCTTCGGCGCGCAGCCGGCGGACGAGCGCGCCGGTGTCGATGTCGACCGGACAGGTTGTCTGGCACATTCCGTCCGCCGCGCAGGTCTGCACGCCGGAGTACTCGTAGGCGCGGGAAAGTTCCGTGGCAGTCGCATCGTCGCCGGCCTGCCGTGCGGCGGCGATGGCGCGGCGGGTGACGATGCGCTGCCGCGGGGTCAGGGTGAGGTCCTTGCTGGGACAGACGGGTTCACAGAAGCCGCATTCGACGCAGCGGTCGGCTTCGGCTTCGATCGGCGGGGTCGTTTTCAGGTGTCGCAGGTGGATGGCCGGGTCGTCGGTGAGCAGGACGCCGGGGTTGAGGATCCGGCGCGGGTCGCACAGGCTCTTGATCCGCCGCATCACGTCGTAGAGCTCGGCGCCGTACTGGCGTTGGACGTACGCCGCCATGACCCGGCCGGTGCCGTGCTCGGCCTTGAGCGTGCCGCCGCGTCCCAGTACCAGATCGACCATGTCCTCGGTGAAGGCCGCGTACCGGTCCACTCCGGCGGAGTCCTGGAACTCGGCGCTGAGGAGGAAATGGATGTTGCCGTCCTTGGCGTGCCCGAAGATGACGCTGTCGTCGTACCCGTGCTTGCCGAAGAGCCGTGTCAGTTCCGCGCAGGTGCCCGCGAGGGCGGGGGGAGGAACGGCGATGTCCTCCAGGAGAGCGGTCGTCCCCTCTGCCCGGGCGCCGGCGACGGCGGCGAAGAGTCCCTTTCGGATCTTCCACAACGCGGCCCGTGTCGCGGGGTCCGTCGTGAGCTCGTCGCCCCCGCCCGAGGTCCATGCGAAGCGCGCTTCCGCCTTCTGGAGGAGGCTCCGCAGCTGCGGGACCGTGGGCGCCTGGTATTCGACGAGGAGCGCGGCCTGTCGGGAGATGGGCAGGGCGCGCAGGCGTTCGGTGGCGTCCTTGTCGGCGGCGGCGACACGCAGCGACTGGGCATCGAGCAACTCGATCGTCGCGGCGCCGCTGTCGATGAGCGCGGGCAGCGCCGAGGCGGCCGACACCAGATCCGGCAGGACCAGCAATCCGGTACCGGCGTGAGGAAGTACCGGCACGGTCGTGAAAGTCGCCGAGGCGATGAAGGCGAGTGTGCCTTCGCTGCCCACGATGAGGTGGGCGAGGATGTCCGCGGCCGTGTCGAAGTCGAGGAACGCGTTGACCGCGTATCCCATGGTGTTCTTGATGGCGAACAGTTCCCTGATCCGGGCCACCAGAGCCGGGTTCTCGCGGACCTGGTCACGCAGCAGGAGCAGCCCCCGGTTCAGATCCGGTTCGAGGGCGTGCAGGCGGGCGTCGGCGTCGGTGTCGCCGGTATCGACGAGGGTGCCGCTGGGCAGGACGAACCGCAGCGAACGAAGGGTGCGGTACGGGTTGGCATGCGTGCCGCAGGTCATTCCGCTGGAGTTGTTCGCGACGATGCCGCCGATGGTGCAGGCGTACTCGCTGGCTGGATCAGGGCCGAGCTTCGTGCCGTAGGGCCGCAGCGCGGCGTTGACGGCGCCGACGGTGGCTCCCGGCTCCACCCGCACGGCGCGGCCGTCGTCGAGTACCTCGACACCCCGGAAGCCTCGGCGGGTGTCGACCAGAACGGAGTCGGTCACCGCCTGTCCGGACAGGCTGGTCCCGCCGGCGCGGAACGTCAGGGCGACATCGGCCCGGCCGGCGGCGGTCATCAGCTCGGTGACGTCCTGCGTGCTCCCGGCGACCACGACGGCCTGTGGGGTGAGCAGGTAATGGGAGGCGTCATTCGCCTGGGCGACCCGGTCCAACAGACTGTCGCTGGCGCCGTCTCCCCGCCACCCGTGCGCGCGGAGACTGTCGAGGGGCCTCATCGCGTCACCTCCTCGACCAGCAGCTCGAAGGTGACGGCGACGATGTTCTCCTCGTCGACGAACTCTCCGCGGTGGACGTTTCCGAACCGGTCGATCGCCACCCCGCTGATCCAGGAGAACGGTGCGGCGGGATCGCGCAGGTCGAAGAGGCCGATCAGGGACGCCTCGGTGGCCGGCCCGTCGACGACGAACGCACCACCGTCGCGCCGGAGGACGGCACCGACCAGGCTGCCCACGCTGCCCGCGATCGACGCACGCTCGAACCCGTTCTCCCGCATCACGTCGCGGACGGCTTCGGCAAGCCGGACCCCCGGTGCCACGCGGGACATGGCCGCCCGCACCGCCCCGAGCCCGCTCACTCCGCCGGGCTGGGCCGGACGCGGCGTGAAGACGGGCAACCGGGTCTCGGCGTCGGTGTCGCTGATGAGTTCGGCCTGATTCAGGGCATGCACGACGGCGTGGACGGGGCCAGGACCGATGACGGTCTCCGGCCACACGTGCCCGCCTCTGACCTCGCCGTACGCATCGAACCAGGCGGCGTGACAGTGGGCGAAACGCTGCCCGTGCCTGAAGCCGACCGTGGCCGACCCGGCGATCAGGCGCCCGGGTGCCACGGCTTCCCTGGTGGAGCTGAAGGTCACCGCGGTCGTGCCGTCGTGGCACAACGCGGGGACGCAGTAGCTGACCCGGGACAGTGACCCGTCGAGCAGCTCGACCTGACCGGAACTCGCACCCAGGGCCTCGATCTCGTGGGCCATGGCGTCGACCAGGCGCGCCCCGGCGGGCAGGGTCACCCTGCGCGGTGTGCTGGTGGTCGGCACGGAGACGCGGCGTTCCGCCGCCACGGCTCCGGGATGACGGAGGGGCTGTGCCCAGCGACCCGACGTCATGACGGCCAGCCCTGCTCGATCAGCCGATCGCGGACGGTGCGGCGCACGATCTTGCCGTACCCGGACCGTGGCAGCTGGTCCCAGAAGACGACATGCCGCGGCACCTTGTAGCGTGCCATGCGGTCGGTCAGCCACTCCCGGATCTCCTCGTCGGTCGTGGCTGCGCCGTCCGCGAGGACACAGACGGCGACACCGACCTCGCCCCAGGTCGCGTCGGGCATGCCGAGCACGATCGCCTCGCTGAGCGCCGGGTGGCCGAGGATCTTCTCCTCGATCTCACGGGGGTGGATGTTGGATCCACCGGAGATGTACATGTCGGACAATCGGCCGGTGATGTAGAGAAAGCCCTGCTCGTCGAGCATTCCGACGTCGCCCGTGTGGAACCAGCCGTCGTGGAGGGCGGCCTCGGTCGCCTCGGGGTTGCGCAGGTATCCCCGGAACACGGCCGGTCCCGCGGCACAGATCTCCCCGGTCTCTCCCGCGGCGACCTCGTTGCCCTCCGCGTCCCGGATGCTGATCTCCATTCCGGTACGCGGGTATCCGCAAGTGCCGTACGCGACGTTCGCCGGCGGCTCGTGGTCGTGCTGATGCGGCGGCAGGACGGTGATGTTGCCCGTCACCTCGGCCAGCCCGTAGTACTGCACGAGGACCTCTCCCAGCGTCGCCCGAGCGTGCTGCTGATCCCGGCGGGGCATCGGGGCGCCGGCGTAGACGACGTAGCGCAGCGACGAGTGGTCGCGTTCGTGCACCGAGTCGTGTTCGGCGAGGCGCTTGAGGATGGTCGGGACGGTGAAGAGGTTGGTGATCCGCTCGGACTCCACGAGCTGCCACACCTCGGCGGGATCCAGGCTCGCCGAGACCGGGATGACGGTGGCCGCCCCGCGCGCGACCTGGGGCAGGAGGTGTACGCCCGCGCCGTGCGACAGCGGAGCCACGACCAGGGACCGGTCGGCCTCGGTCGTGCCCGGCATCAGATCGGCGATGTGGTTGGTGATCACGTAGCCGAGCTGGTCGTGGGTGAGTACTGCCGCCTTCGGGGAGCCGCTGGTGCCCGAGGTGAAGAAGTACCACGCGGCGTCCCCGGCCCAGACCCCGTGATCCGGCACGACCCGCTCCGGGTCGGAGAGCGAGCCGATCTCCTCCAGCCACAGGGTCACCAGCCCAGGACCGACCACCGATTCGACCGCACCCACGTGTGAAGCGGCCGACTTGTGCGCGATCATCACGACGGGCTCGCACACCGAGGCGATGGGCACGAGTTCGCTGTCATGCGAACGCGCGTTGACCGGTGCGAGCACCGCCCCGATACGCCACACGGCGAACATGGCCTGCACGTACTCCGGCTGGTTCGGGCCGTCCAGCAGTACGCACTGGCCGGGCCGGACTCCGAGAGTGAGCAGGCGCGCGGCCAGCGCCGAAACCCGCCGGTCCAGCTCCCGCCACGTCCACCGCGTTCGATCGTGCACCAGCGCGCAGGCATCGGGAGAACGGCGGGCGGTCTGAGTCAGCAGGTGGGCGAGATTGACCGCCCGGTGCCGCGGTGCTCCGGCCTCACCGGTGAGTTCTCTGTTCTTTCGTGCGTCGTTCTTCCGTGCATCGGCGATGGTCATCGTGCCCGCTCCAGGACGGTGGCGTAGTTGGCCACGGCAGCACCGCCCATATTGAACACGGCAACACGGTCGACGGCGGACAGCTGCATGTCGCCTGCTTCGCCGACGAGCTGCATGGCGGCCATGACGTGCTGGGACACACCGGTGGCGCCCAGCGGATGTCCTTTCGCCTTCAACCCGCCGGACACGTTGACGGGCAACGATCCGTCACGGTGAGTGGCGCCGCGCGCCAGTACCTCGGCGGCTTTGCCGGGCGTGGCGATACCGAACGCCTCGTACTGCAGCAGTTCGGCGATGGTGAAGCAGTCATGGGTTTCGAGCAGATCGAGCTCCGCCAACCGGGTTCCGGCCTCGTCCAGCGCACCGTGGAACGCCGCGGCAGCACCGACCAGGGCAAGTGGATCGGGCCGCGCGGCGACCGCCAGGTGGTCGTTGACGTGGCTACGGCCACGCACCGCGACCGCACGGTGCGCGGTGCTCGCGAGGTCGGCGTCGGCGACGACCAGGGCGGCCGCGCCGTCGGACACCATCGAGCAGTCGGTGCGCAGCAACCGTCCCACGACGCGCGGGTTTCGCTCGGACTCGGTGGCGCAGAAGTCGAACCCCAGATCCTTCCGCACGTGCGCCAACGGGTTGGCCACCCCATTGCGGTGATTCTTCGCCGCGATCTCGGCCATGGCGTCGTGCGGGTCGCCGTACCGCTCGGCATAACGATCAGCCAGTCCCGAGAAGACCCCCGCGAAACTGCCCGCCGCCGCCTCGGTACGCCGGTGGGAACCACTCAGCAGAATGTCATTGATCTCTGATCCCGGTACCGACGTCATCTTCTCGGCGCCCACTACGAGCACGGCGCGAGCACGTCCGGCTTCGATCCGGTCCAGGGCCGCGAACAGCGCCGCCGACCCGGTGGCACACGCGTTCTCCGCCCGGGCCGCAGGCACGGACGCCAGAGCGGGCACGCCGGCACCGACCAGCGCGGCCTCGAAGCCCTGTTTCGAGAAGCCGTTGTTGAACACTCCGACAAAGATGGCGTCGATGTCGCCGGGTTCCAACCCGGCGTCCTCGACAGCCGCGCCACTGACCGTGGCGATCAGCCTTTCGATGTCATGGTCCGGATGGCGACCGAACGGGGTATGGGCCCATCCGATCAACTGCGGTGGCTTGGTCATCGAGAACCTTCATCTTTGAAGTCGGCGGGGAATCACTGCCCGAGTACGCCCCGGTCGGCTGCTCACCATGCCGCTCGGACGCGCCGCCGGACACCGTCTCGGGACGAGGAAACGTGACCGCCTTTCCTCTCTCTGTAGAATCCACGTGTGTCCGACAACGAGATCCAGCCCATCGTCGACCGGCTCGCCCAGCAGCTGCAGCGGTCCGTCGTGATCAACGATCCGGCCGTACGCATGCTCTACAGCAGCGCCCACTTCGGCGACGAGGACCAGGTCCGTGTCCAGGCGATCCTGCATCGCGACGCCGGCCCCAAAGCCATTGGTCACGTCCTCGCCCAGGGGGTGTCGACCTGGACCACCGCCGGCGTCATCCCTCCCTACGAGGAGATCGGGATGAAGGCCCGTGTCGCGGTACCCATCCGATGGCGCGGCGACCTGCTCGGTCTGCTGCTGGTGATGGACGCCGAAGGCTCCCTCACCAGCTCCGAGTTCGCGAAGATCAGCGACACGGCACAGGTCGTTGCACCGATGCTGGCGGGTCAACGTCTTGGTGATGAAGGCGCGGCCGACCGCGAACGAGCCGTCCGGGACCTGGTGAGCAAGGAACCCACAGTGCGCCGCCGCGCACTGGCCGACCTCGGCTCGGGCGACGAGCTCAACCGGTTCACGCACGTCACAGCCATCGACGTAGGGGTGGTACCCGTCGCGGAGACAGTGAGCGCGTCCCATGTCGAGATGGCACTTCGCGACGCCGTGACCTTCAGCCGTCCGCCGGGCTCGACGGCCGCACTCCACGCGGTCACCGCCGACGGTGCGTTGCTGCTGCTCGGTGGCTCCGCCCCCCTCGCCGACAACGTCAGCCGCGGCCACGCGCAACGGATCGTCGAGCGTGTGCAGGACATGGCCGCAGGCCGCTTCACACCGGTGGCCGGTGTCGGATCCGCAGCCGAGGGCCTCGACCGCGCCGTGGAGACAGCGGACCAGGCCCGACTGGCCCGCCGCGCCGCCTCGTCAGTACTGGGCACGGACGTCGCTGTCTGGGCCGACGTCGGACCCTACGGCCTTCTGCTCCGCGTACCCGCCGACGAACTCACCGCGAGCGCGCTGCCGGTCGAGCTCCGCCGCCTTCTCGACATCGACCATGGCCGCCAGCTCACCGAGACCCTGCGCGCTTACCTGGACAACGCATGCTCAGGTCCCGCGACCTCGCAAGTGCTGAACATCCATCGCACCACCCTCTACTACCGTCTCGGTCGCATCAGTGAGCTCACCGGCCTCGACCTGGCAGACGGCCGCACTCGGCTCGTGCTCCACATCGGCCTCACGATGATGGACCTCATGCACGCCGGGGTTCGACAGTAAGAGGAAAATCGGCGTTCGTATTCCAACGTCCCGCTGTAGTGGCACACGGCTGTAGAGGCGCATCCTGCTCCGGACTGACCACCAGCCACGCAGGGATGTGACATGAGCACCGTTCGCCCTACCGCCGAGGCGACGCGAGCCGGAACCGACCCGTTCGACCTCACAGGGAGAGTCGCACTGGTCACCGGAGCCGCCCGTGGAATCGGCCAGTCGATCGCTGTGGAACTGGCCCGGCGAGGCGCCCATGTCGTGGTCGCCGACATGCGAGACCCGAGCGAGACGGTGGCCCTGCTACGTGACGGCTTCCCTGCCGGGACCCACGAAGGCAAGGCGGTCGACGTGCGCGAACGCGATCAGGTCGAGAACGTGGTCTCCGACACCGTCGAACACTTCGGGCGCCTGGACATCCTCGTCAACAACGCCGGGACAGCCACCCGGGCAAGTCTGACAGGGATCACCGACGACGAATGGTTCCGCGACATCGACACCAACCTCCGCGGCACCTTCCTGTTCTGCCGCGCCGCCATCAGCCCCTGGATGAGCGAGCAGCGCGCCGGCGCGATCATCAACATCAGCTCGATCAGCGGCATCATGGGCGGTCCCTCCTCGGGCAGTGCGGACCAGGTACGCTCCGGGCCCGCGTACGCGGCCTCCAAGGGCGGCGTCATCGCCCTCACCAAATGGCTCGCCAAAGAGGTGGGCGCCCTGGGGATCACGGTCAACTCGGTGGCACCTGGTCCGATCGCCACAACGCTCACCGAGAACGTGGCATACGACTTCAGCCAACAGATCCTCCCGCGTATGGGCAAGCCCGAGGAGATCGGCGCGGCCGTGGCCTACCTCGCCTCACCCGCGGCCGCGTACGTCACCGGACAAGTGCTGCGCGTGTGTGGCGGCGCAGCGCTCTGATAGCGGCCCCCGCTCGACATTCTTCAATTGAGCCCGCAAAGGAGCTGGCCCGATGAGTTCAGTGCATCCTGGAACACCACCCGCCGACGTCCAGGCGCGCATCATCCGAAAGGTTGCCGTTCGGCTGATTCCGTTTCTTGCGGTGGCCTTCTTGTTCAACTACCTGGACCGCACCAACATCGCCTTCGCCAAGTTGACCATGAGCGAGGACCTCGGGCTCAGCGAAACCGCGTACGGTCTGGCGAGCGGCCTCTTCTTCGTCGGCTACGTGCTCTTCGAGGTGCCGAGCAACCTGGCACTGGTCCGATTCGGCGCGCGACGCTGGATCGCCCGGATCATGGTCACATGGGGACTCATTGCGACCGCCATCGCGTTTGTGAACAGCGAGACCACGCTCTACATCGGGCGGATCCTGCTGGGAATCGCCGAAGCCGGATTCTTCCCCGGAATCCTGCTCTATTTGACGTGGTGGTTCCCACGAGCCGTCCGCGTCCGGCTGATGGGGCTATTCATGATCGCCGTGCCGGTCTCGGCGGCGCTGGGTGCTCCTTTGTCGGGCGCAATCATCCAGTACATGGACGGACTCTTCGGCCTGGACGGATGGCGGGTGATGTTCCTCATCGAGGGCGCGCCCACGGTGGTACTCGGAATCGCTGCCTGGTTCTACCTCACCGACCGCCCACGCCAGGCCAAGTGGCTCAGCCCCGACGAGCGCGAATGGCTGCACACGACAATGGAGGCCGAGCACAGCGCCACAGCCAAGGGAGGGCACACCTCCGTTCGCCAGTCCCTGCGCGATGCCCGGGTATGGATACTGGGACTCGTCTACTTCGGCCTGGGCTATGGCCTGTTCGCCTTGTCCTTCTTCCTGCCGACCATCGTCGCCGGGTTCGCGGAGAGCTTCGACACCACGTTCTCGATATTCGAGGCGGCACTGATCGTCGCCATCCCCTTCGCCCTGGGCGCGATCGCCCTCGTCATCTGGTCACGCCACTCCGACAAGACCGGCGAACGCATCTGGCACGTCGTTCTCCCCACACTGCTTGCTGCGATCACCATTCCGGTGGCGTTGTACACGCACTCCCCGGCTTCGGCGATGGCGGTCATCAGCCTCACCGCGATCGGGCTCTTTGCCGCATTCCCCGCGTTCTGGTACCTACCGTCGACGTTCCTCACCGGCGCGGCCGCAGCCACCGGAATCGCTGTGGTAAACACCATGGGCGCCGTTTCCGGTTTCGCTGCTCCCTACATCACCGGCTGGCTGTTGGACCTCACCGGCACGTCAAAGGCGGGCCTTTGGGTTGTCGGCGTAGTCATGTTCGCCTCGGCAAGTTTGCTGCTGGCCTTCCGTAGGCGATTTCCCACCCAAATGACAGATGAGGCGCAGTCCACGGAGGCTTCCGCAACATCGCAGCCAGTCCCGTGACCGTCACCGCCGAAGTACTCGTGATCAACGACGGGCCCTCGCCACTCCACGAGGTGTCCGATTGTTCCAACACCCCTTCTCCCGAGACCATCCGAATGGGCGCCGCGTCACCGACCGGCTGATTCGACTGGTTCGGTGGGCGCGCCCAACCGGCGCGCCCACCGCCCACAGCAAAGGCAGGACACCCCACCATGAGCGGAACCGGACTGATGTTCACCACCTCCGACGGCGTGCGAATCTGCTACGACGATGAGGGATCCGGCGCACCGGTCCTGCTCGTCCATGGCTACTCGGCCAACCGCGGATACTGGCCCTTCCAGCGGCGCGCGCTGCTCGAGGTCGGCTACCGCGTGATCAACATCGATCAGCGCAACCACGGCGACTCCGACTACGCCGCGTTCGGTCAGCGGATGTCTCGGCACGGCCTGGACCTGCGAGAGCTAATGGACGGTCTGCAGCTGACCGACGTCAGCCTTGTCGGGCACTCGATGGGTGCATCGGCGTCGCTGGCCCTGTTCAGCCTTTACGGCACGCGTGACGTGAGCCGCTTCGTCGCTGTCGACCAGTCGCCGAAAATCGTCAACGACGAGACCTGGAAGTGGGGAGTGTTCGGCGTCGAATGGCCTCATGCGTGGGAGCAGGCCAACATGCGTCACCCCTGGGGCGAGCTGGACCGTGAGCCCGACACACCGCAGGCAGTCGCCCGTGCACTCGCCAAGTTGACGCACCATCACGACCACTTTCCGCACGAGCAGGTCAGCCGGCTCCTGCTGGACCACTTCGTCGCGGATTGGCGGGACGTGCTGCCGCGGATCGACATCCCGACCTGGGTCGTCACTGGCCGGCGCAACCCGTATTACCACGCTGAGGGAATGGAGTGGTTCGCCCAGCAGGTCCAGCGCGGCAGCTACTCGATGTTCGAGAACAGCGGTCACGAGCCGCACATGAACGAGCCTGACCTATTCAACGAGCGGCTGCTCCAGTTCCTGAAGACCACTCCGTGAGCCGGCACCACCGCCCAGTGGTTCGCACGACTGTTGGTAGACGAGACGTACGGGTGAATCACGCTCGGAGAGAGGTCTGATGAGCAGCGTTGGTTGGGCATACACATCGTTTCACTTCGAGGTGCTGTTCGCTGGGATGGACCGCATCGAGGCGGGCGGGGTTCAGTGAGCACGGTGCATGAACTCAGCGGCCGGGTGGCCGTGGTATTCGGAGCGGGGTCATCGGGTGCCGGACTCAGCAACGGCGAGGCAGCCGCCCGGGCGTACGCTGCGGCCGGGGCGCTCGTCGCCGTGGTGGATCTGGTCGCCGGTGAGGCCGATCGGGTCGCCAAGAAGATCACCGCTACCGGCGGCACCGCCCTCGCTGTCACCGCCGACGTCACCGACGAGGACCAGGTCGCGGCCGCGGTGCGCACCGTGGTGGGGGAACTCGGCGTGCCGCATGTTCTCCACAACAACGTGGGCGTTGCGCGCACCGGCTCCGTGCTCGAACTCGGGCTGGACGACTGGGAGGCGGGATTGCGCGTCAATCTGACCAGTGCCTATCTCACGACACGCCACGTGCTGCCGTCGATGCTCGCCGCCGGGAGGGGTGTCATCACGAACGTCTCGTCCGTCGCGAGCATTCGGGACACCGGCTACGTCTACCCGGTCTACAGCGGGGCCAAGGCCGCGGTGAATCAACTGACCGTATCGTTGGCCCTGACCTACGCCGCCCGCGGCATCCGCGCGAATGCCGTATTGCCCGGCCTCATAGACACCCCTCTGGTCACCCAGCAGATCACCGACGATCCAGAGGCTCTTGAGGCCCGTCACGCTGCCAGTCCGACCGGACGCATGGGTAGCCCGTGGGATGTCGCGCATGCGGCTGTGTTCCTGGCCAGCGACGCGGCGGCCTACGTCAACGGCGTCTGCCTGCCAGTCGATGGCGGCCTGTCGGCGCGGTGCCGGTGAGGTCGAGAAGACCGGTGGCGTCGCCCCGCCCAGGAGAGTGCTGACGACGACAGTCCACTCCTGCGTCCCGGAACCGATCAGCCGCAGTGCTCACATGGGGGCAGGAGTCGGTCCTCGCAGGCGAGGATGACCAGTTGTGCGCGCACTCCCAGGTGCTGTCGGCGCTGATGTCGCCGGTCGAGAAGTGGTCGTCAGGACCATCGCTGCGACGCGGGCCAGGACCGGGGTGCGGGTCGAGGCCGAGCCGGACACCAACACCTACCCCACCGGACATCCGCACCAGCACACGATCGGCTGCGGTGCAGGTCCATCCCCACGGTCTGCGGTCCCTCATAGGCCGTCGTCGGTCTCACGTCCGCGTCGGTCCCCCGAGGGCGTCACTCCTCGCAGGTGCTGGCGTCCCCGGTCTTGATCCGGTGCAGCAGTCGCCGCAGCTCCGTCAGCTCCTGCTCCTCGATGCCGGCGAACAGCTCCGCCTCGGCGGCGCGTACGGCGCGGTCGGCCTGGACGACCAGTGCGGTCCCGCGGTCGGAGATCTCGACGACATGGCGGCGTCGGTCGGCGGGATCGCGACGGCGGGCCACCAGCCCGTTGTTCTCGAGGCCGTTGAGTACCGTGACCAGCACACTGGGGTCGACTTTCAGTTCCTCCAGCAACGCCTGCTGGCTCAAGCGCTCGCGTTCGGCGAGCAGCCCCAGCACATGGGCGTGGCTGAACTTGAGCCCCATGTCGGCCAGCGCCTGCCGGAGTTCCGTCTCGGCGATCCGGCCCAAGCGGGCCAGAACGAAGCTGACGCGGTCGGTGATCACGAGGCGATTCTATCAACCGTCATCGATGACGGGGAATGATCCGATCGTTGGTAATGTTCAACGATCAGCTGATGTCTACGATCGAGCCCGCAAGGACAGGGGGCGGTTCTCATGACCGACTACGGTCACGACCTGCGCTTCGGATCATTCCTCACACCTCAGAACCAGGACCCCCAGCGTGTGGTGGACCTGGCAGTGCACTCCGAACAGGTGGGCCTGGACCTGGTGACCTTCCAGGACCACCCCTACCAACCGGCCTTCCTCGACACCTGGACGCTGATCAGCTGGGTCGCCGCCCGCACCGAGCGTGTCCACCTGTCCGGGAACGTCACCAACCTGCCCCTGCGCCAGCCCGCGGTCCTGGCCCGCTCGGTGGCCGGTCTCGACCTGCTGTCGGGCGGCCGGATCGACCTTGGTCTGGGCGCGGGCGGCTTCTGGGACGCCATCGAGGCGATGGGCGGGCGGAAGCTGACACCGGGCGAGAGCGTCCAGGCGCTGAGCGAGGCCATCGACGTCATGCGCGGCATCTGGGCGGCCGACGAGCGCGGCGCCCTGCGGATCGACGGCACGTACTACAAGGTCAAAGGCGCCAAGCGCGGCCCGGCACCCGCCCATGACGTGCCGATCTGGCTGGGCGCCTACAAGCCCCGCATGCTCCGGCTGATCGGCGAGAAGGCCGACGGCTGGCTGCCCAGTCTGGGCTTTCTGTCCTCGCCGACCCTGAGCGAGGGCAACGAGATCATCGACGAGTCGGCCGCACGGCACGGCCGCGACCCGCGCGAGATCCGCCGTCTGCTCAACATCCAGGGAGCCTTCGGCACTTCGGGCGACTTCCTCAAGGGTCCGGCCGAGCAGTGGGTGGAACAGCTCCTCCCCTTCGTCCTGCAGGACGGCATCGGCACCTTCATCCTCGCCTCCGACGACCCCCTGACGCTCCAGACCTTCGCCGAGGAGGTCGCCCCCGCCCTGCGCGAGCAGGCAGCCGCCGAACGCCAGTCCGCCGGCACGCCGGCCGGCGGCGTCCGCCCGGCCGCCGCCCTGGCCAAGCGCCGCGACGGCATCGACTACGACGGCCTGCCCGCGGACTTGGCCGACCGGGCCGTGGAGCCGGGAGACCGCGAATACCACAAGGTCCGCTCCACATACGTGTGGTCCGGCCGGCCCGGACTGGTATTGCGCCCCACCACACCGCAGCAGGTCTCCGAGGCACTTGGCTACGCCCGAGCCCAGGACGTGCCGATAGCGGTCCGCAGCGGCGGACACGGGATGAGCGGCCGCTCCACCAACGACGGCGGCATCGTCCTCGACCTCGGCGCCCTCAACGGCATCCAGCTCATCGACCGGGACAAGCGCCTGGTGCGCGTCGGACCCGGCGCCCGCTGGGGCGAGGTGGCCGCCGCGCTTGCCCCGCACGGTCTCGCGATCAGCTCCGGCGACTACGCCGGCGTGGGCGTCGGCGGACTGGCCACCACCGGCGGACAGGGCTTCCTCGGCCGCTCCTACGGCCTCACCATCGACCACCTCAAGGGCGCGGACGTCGTCCTGGCCGACGGCTCTCTGGTGCGCGCGGACGCCGAGCACCACCCCGACCTGTTCTGGGCCCTGCGCGGCGCCGGTGCCAACATGGGCATCGTCACCTCGTTCGACATCGAGGCCACCGAACTCGGCGACGTCGCCTTCGCCCAGATCCTGCACAACGCCACCGACACCGCGGGCTTCCTCCACATGTGGGGCAAGGTGATGGAGGACAGCCCCCGCGAGCTGACCGCGTTCCTCCTCGTCGTCCATCAGGGAGGGCGGCGCATCGCCCAGACGTACGCCGTCTGGGCCGGCGACGACACCGAACGGGCGGCCCGGGCGCTGGAGCGCTTCCTGCCCATCGCCCCGGTCCTGCAGCAGAGCGCGCAACTCGTCCCGTACGCGGCGGTCATGGCCCCGGCGCACGACCAGCACGACGGCCAGTCCCTGATGCACAGCCGCAACGCACTGGTGGACCACATCGACGCCGGCACCGCCGCCCTCGTGGCAGGCCTGTTCGACCGCAGGGACACCAGCTACTTCCAGATCCGCGCAGTGGGCGGAGCCATCAACGACGTGCTGGCCGACGCCACCGCCTACGCCCACCGCACGCAGAACTTCTCCCTGTCCGTCCTGGTCCGCCAGGGCCACGAGCAACAGGCGGCCCAGGAATGGGAGAAGGTCCCGGCGACCGGCCTCTATCCCAGCTTCGAGACCCATGACCACGCTGCCGCCCTGACCAAGGCGTTCCCGCCGGTCACCCTGGCGCGGCTGCGGCAGGTGAAGAGCGCCTACGATCCGCAGAACGTCTTCCGCCACAACTTCCCCGTCAGCCCGACGACATGACCCCGGGAGGGGAACCTTCCGGCCGCCCGGCACAGGCAGGCCCGATCTGATCCAGCCGACATACCTCGTCCACCTCGATCCTGAGAAGCCGGAAGACCCGGAAGGTGCGAGCGTGGCTTACTCGCGGGACCCCCTACGCGCCTTCGCCGTACGGCCCAGTGTTCAGGTGAGTCGGGACCCATGGTCGTGCTCGCCCTGAGGGACGTCGTCCCGCTGCGAGGCGGGACGGCCAGGTCCCGGCGGGCCCGCGAAGCACTGCGCGATCTCGAGCCACTGCCGCGCGATGTCACCATGCGCCACCAGCGAAGTGTCGCAGTGGTTTCTCCGCGGGGTGACGACCAGCGCGAACTCGACCGCGTCCCCGCTGGTGGCGGCATCGGTTCGGGTGTCGGCCCCCCGGGACCAGGCCGCACCGCTCGGCAGGCGCAGCCCGTCAGCCGATAGCGGACTCGGGGGCCGTGCCGACGTTCACCGGGCCCGCGCCAACCGGCCGTGCCGCCGGACGTCGCACACCGCTTGCCGTCCCCCTGCCCGGTCTGAGGGGATCACGCTCTTCCTGGCCATGGGCACCGCCTGGCATCTGCGATCGAGGCCCGGAAGTATCACGGCTCACGCCCGGCAAGTTAGGTGGATCTCCAGTACCGGCCCTCCTGCCACGGCACCTACCGTCCTGTCATCCGGCAGGAGCCCGAACCCGTCCGCACACCACTCGCGCAGGCACTCCCTCCTCACGCGCGTGTCCCTCCGCCGACGCCGAGCCGATGGCGCCCTGCCCGGCAGCAGCTCGGGACCCCGGGAGCGGACAGGGCAAGGGGCGGTCGCCGCCCATGTCGCACAGTAAGCGAACACCCCGGAGGAAAAGTGGACTCAGGTAACACGGCCGCACAGGACGCGTACTGGACGTCGGCCGTCAGCAGAGTGACCGAGGACAAGGTCTACGTCCGCAGCTACGACCTCGAGGATCTCATCGGCCAGATCCCCTTCACCGCGGCGATCTTCCTCATGGTGCGGGGACGGGTGCCGACGCCCCGGGAGACGCGCGTCCTCGACGCCGTCCTCAGTGGTGTCCTTGACTACGCGCTCGAGAAGCCGGGCACCGTGGCCGCGCGGTACGCGGTCTCCGCCAACCCCAGCATGGCCATCGGTATGGCAGCAGCCTGTATGTCAGTCGGTTCGCACACTCTCGCGACCGAGGACACGGGGCGCTTCATTGTCGCGACGCACCGCGAGTATCTCGACTCAGGCCTCGCACTCGACGAGTTCGCCGATGCCAAGGTCGCCCGCATGCGCGCGGCGAAGCAGCGCGTGCCGGGGCTGGGGCATCCCGTGTTCAAGAAGGTCGATCCGCGAGGCGCCCTGCTCAAGGGAATCGCCGTCAAGGAGGGCCTGTGGAGCGAGGCCGCGGAGGTCTATGAGGCGGTCCATCGGGCCTTCACACGGCTCCCCGGCAAGGCGGACATCCCGATCAACGACGTGGGTGTCATGGCGGCGGTGCTGCTCAGCTTGGGCTTCACCCCGGAGGAGGGCACCGGCCTCGCCGTCCTGTCGACACTTCCGGGCGTCATCGCGCATGTCTCCGAGGAACTGGCCGCGGCCAAACCGATCCGGATCGTGTCGAGGGATTCCGTCGCCTACACGGCCGGGACCACGGGAGACTTCGCCGCCGCCCGCGAGGCGGCCGGCTGGGACGAGCGATGGCGTGAGCTGCCCCAGGGATGACGCCGAATGCCCAGCATTGCTCGTTCCCCTGCGCCGCTCGTTCCTGAGTACCGTCCTTTGCGTCCTGGCCATCAGCCACGTCAAGCGCCTTCCGCACGCTGACCCGACTCGCCTCGCGACGCTTGGGAGCCCTACGAAACCAGAGCGCCGATTTCGAGTATCCGCCAATGTGACACTTCCCGGGCAGGAGGCACAGTCGGGCGCGATACCGAGGACGCAGACGCCGTCCTTGTCGGCCCGGCCTCGCACTGACGGGACGACTGGAGATTCCGAGGAGATGTTCGATGAAGTTCGGTCTGTGCTACTTCCCGACGGACTACGGCATGGGGCCTGCCGAAGTAGCCGCGGCCGCCGAGGAGCGCGGTTTTGAGTCGCTGTTCTTCTGCGAGCACACCCACATCCCGGCCAGCAGGCGATCGCCGTACCCGCTCGGCGGCGAACTCCCCAAGGAGTACCTGCACACCTACGACCCCTTCGTCGCGTGCACCGCGGCCGCGGCGGCGACGAGCCGCCTGAAGATCGGCACCGGGATCTGCCTGGTGGTACAGCGGGACCCGATCACGACGGCCAAGGAAGTGGCCAGCGTCGACCGCCTCAGCGGCGGCCGGTTCCTCTTCGGCGTGGGGGCCGGCTGGAACCGCGAGGAGATGGCCAACCACGGCACCGATCCGCGCACCAGGATGGCACTGATGACTGAGCGGCTCGCGGCGATGCGACAGATCTGGACCACCGACGAGGCGGAGTACCACGGCAGGTTCGTGGACTTCGACCCGATCTGGTCGTACCCGAAGCCGCTTCAGTCGCCGCTGCCGGTGCTCGTCGGCGGGATGGGCCCGACCGTGGAGGACCGCATCCTGTCCGTCGGGGACGGCTGGCTGGCGGAGAGTGTGCCGCTCGAGGAACTCGACGAGTTCGCCGATCGCGTGACCAGGCTCCAGCAGCGTGCGGCCGAGGCCGGACGGGGCCGCATCCCGGTCACGATGTTCGACGCGCCCTCCGAAGCGGGCATGGCGGAGCGTTACGAGGCCGCTGGTGTCGACAGGTTCCTCTTCCAACTGCCCAACGGCGACACCTCGGAGGTCGCCAGGGACATCGATCGGCTGGCGGACCGGATCCGCTGACGCCGACGAACCTTTTCCCGATCCTCGCAGAACCGGGCATGGGCCAAGCCCCGCACCATCACAGGAGAACCACCATGGCAGGTGCAGTGATCGAGTACGAGGTTCCCGTCCCCATGCGCGACGGCGTCGTACTCCGTGCAGACGTCTACCGTCCCGCGGGCGAGGGGCCGTGGCCCGTGATCGTGGCCCGGACTCCCTATGACAAGACCGAGGCGTCGGAACTGCTCTACATCAACCCGTGGGCCGCGGTCCGGCGAGGATTCCTCACCGTCGTCCAGGATGTCCGGGGGCGCTACACGTCGGAGGGAGGCGACGACTGGCGGCCCATGGAGACCGAAGCCGCGGACGGCGCGGACACCATCGCGTGGGCGGCGCAGCTTCCCGGTTCGAACGGCAACGTGGGCATGTGGGGACCGAGTTACCTGGGCAATGTGCAGTGGCTTGCCGCCGCCGAGCGCCCGCCGGCCCTCAAGGCCATCGTTCCGCAGTTCACCTGGCACCGTCCCGAGGACGGACTGGCCTACCGCGGTGGCGCCAAGGAACTGGGGACCCTCACGGGCTGGGGCCTGGGCACCGGATTCGATCTCGTCATGCGTCGTCACGCCGACGACGTGGCAGTAATGACGAAGCACCTGATGGGGCTCGTCGGGGACGTCGACGACCTTCCGAAACGTACCTTCTGGGAGCTTCCGACCGGTTCCGATCCCGTACTCGAGCGGCACGGCCTCGCATCGCTGGCCCGGCCGGAGACGATGGCGGCCGCGAATGTGGCGGACCGGCAGGACGCGGTCACGGTTCCGAGCCTCAATATCGGCGGCTGGTTCGACATCTTCCTGCAAGGAACGATCGACAACTACCGGGCTGCTCGCCGCGGAACGTCCTCGAAGCTCGTGATCGGGCCCTGGAACCACGTGTCGACGCTCGCTCAGCAAGGACAAGTCGACTTCGGGTTCTCCGGCAACGGCTTCGCCATGGACTTCGCGACGTCGATCTCCGGGCTCTCCTTCGACTTCCTTCAGGCCCGGCTGACGTCCGACGACACCCCGCCCGAGGACGACCTTCCCGTGAAGATCTTCGTGATGGGCGCCAACGAGTGGCGTTCCGAAGCGGAGTGGCCCCTGGCGCGGGCGGTGGACACACCGTGGTTCCTGGGTCCGGAGGGCTCCCTGGACCCGGCCGACGAGCCCACCCCCGCCACGATGACGTACACGTACGACCCTGCCGATCCGGTGCCGACGGTGGGTGGAGCGACCCTGATGTCGCACAGTCCCGCGGGCGCCTTCGACCAGACCTCCGTCGAGGAGCGCCCGGACGTCCTGGTCTTCACCAGCGAGCCGCTGTCCGAAGACCTCGAGGTGACCGGACGGGTGACCGCGACCCTCACCGCGGCGACCGACGGCCCCACGACCGACTGGGTGGTGCGCCTCTGCGACGTCCACCCCGACGGCCGTTCCCACAACGTGACCGACGGCATCGCCCGCGTGCAGAGCACACCGCACGAGCCGACCGCCGTGACGGTGGATCTGTGGTCGACGAGCATGGTGTTCAAGATGGGCCACCGCATTCGCGTGCAGGTCACGTCGAGTTGCTTCCCCCGGTGGGACAGGAACCTGAACACGGCGGACGGGTTCGAGTCCGGCTCGTCGCGGGTCGCCCAGCAGACGGTCCACCTCGGAGGCGCCGGTGCCTCCTGCATCACGCTGCCGGTGGTTCCTCCGAGCAACTGAGTCCCCTCCGCCTCTCACCTCCTCGAAGGGCCAGCCATGACGCGGCGCACCCCCACAGTCGCTCACTGGGGCAATTACACGGTCGTCAGCGACAACGGGCGGGTGCTCGCGCTGGAACCCGCCCGGGGGGACAGCGCACCCTCCCCGATCGGCTCCGGCATGGCCGGCGCCCAGCGCGACGCCGTCCGCATCACGCAGCCGATGGTCCGGGAGGGGTGGCTCGCCGACGGGCCCGGACCGGCGAACGGCAGGCGCGGTCGTGACCGCTTCGTGCCGGTGTCGCACGACCACGCACTCGACCTGGTGAGTGCGGAGATCGAGCGGGTGCGGGGCACATTCGGCAATGCGGCGATCTACGCGAGCTCCTACGGCTGGTCCAGCGCGGGCCGGTTCCATCACGCCCAGAGCCAGATCCACCGGTTCATGCGCATGGCCGGCGGCTACACCGACTCGGTCAACAGCTACAGCGTCGGCGCGATGGAGGTGATCCTGCCCCACGTCATCGGCGGTACCGGCATGAGTATCTGGCGGCGCTGCCCGACCTACGAGGAGATCGCCTCCTACGGTGAACTCGTGGTCTCCTTCGGGGGAATGGCCCGCAAGAACACGGAGATCGAGCAGGGCGGTATCGCTGACCATGCCGCGCCCAGGCTTCAGGAACGCTGCCGAGGGGCCGGTGTGCGGTTCGTCAACGTCTCGCCGGTCCGCTCGGACTCGGCGGAGGACCTCGCGGCCGAATGGCTGCCGATCCGGCCCGGAACCGACGTCGCGCTGATGCTCGGCCTGGCGTACGAGATCGTCGCCTCCGATCGGCACGACCAGGACTTCCTCGCCCGCTGCTGCGTGGGTTTCGAGGAGTTCGCCGCGTACCTGCTCGGCCGCAGCGACGGAACCCCCAAGGACGCGACGTGGGCCTCCGGGATCACCGAGATCCCCGCCGACCGCATCCGGTCGCTGGCCGAGGAGATCGCCACCTCGCGCACGGTGATCAACGTCAGCTGGTCGATCCAGAGGATGGACCACGGCGAACAGACCCACTGGATGGGCGTGGTGCTCTCAGCCATCTCCGGGTCACTCGGCCGCCCGGGCGGAGGCTTCGCCGCGGGACTGGGCATCACCCAGGTCGGGGTGCGCCGCGGTTCGCACAAGAAGGCCGCACTCCCGCAGGGTGAGAACCCGGTCAAGAGCTTCATTCCCGTCGCCAGGATCGCCGACATGCTCCTGTCTCCCGGCGAATCCTTCGAGTACAACGGGCAGTCGCTGCGCTACCCCGACATCAAGCTCGTGTACTGGGCCGGCGGCAACCCCTTTCACCATCACCAGGACCTGCACCGTCTTGTACAGGCCTGGCAGCGTCCCGACACGATCGTGGTGCACGAGCCATGGTGGAACGCGCACGCCCGGTTCGCCGACATCGTCTTCCCGGTCGCCACGACGCTGGAACGGGAGGACTTCGCGGGGGGCGGGTTCGACCTCACGATCAGCGCCATGCACCGCGCCGTCGACCCCCCGCCGGGGGTGCGCACCGACTACGAGATCTTCGGCGGGCTGGCGGACCGCCTGGGCTTCGAGGACAGGTTCACCGAAGGACGCGACGCGCGTGCGTGGGTACGGGAACTCTACGAGCGGACCCGTGCCGGTCTGGCCGAGACCGTCGAGCTCCCGCCGTTCGACGAGTTCTGGGAACGCGGTCAGGTGACCCTGCCGCCGCCTCCGGACCCCCTGGCCGGAAGCTTCGCGCTGCTGCGCCAGAACCCGGAGAAGTACCCGTTCGCCACGCCGTCAGGAAAGATCGAGGTCACCTCCGCCACCATCGCGGGCTTCGGCTATGACGACTGCCCGGGTCACCCCACATGGCTGGAGCCACGCGAGTGGCTCGGTGCCCCCGCCGACGATCGCCTCCCGCTGCATCTGGTGTCCAACCAGCCGAGCCGCCGCCTCCACAGCCAGTACGACAACGGCTCCTACAGTCGCGAGGGCAAGGTCGCCGGGCGTGAGCCGGTGCTGATCAACCCGGTCGACGCGGGGGAGCGGGGCATCGCCTCGGGCGACGTGGTCCGGCTGTGGAATGCCCGGGGCGCCTGCCTCGCCGGAGCGGTCGTGACCGACGAAGTCCGCCCCGGCGTGGTCGTCCTGGCGACGGGTGCCTGGTTCGACCCCGAGGAGCCGGGCGTGTCCGGCTCACTGGAACGGCATGGCAACCCCAACGTCCTCACAGCCGACAGCGGAACCTCACGGCTCGCCCAAGGCTCGACGTCCGGCACGACACTCGTCGAGGCCGAACGCGTCGACCCCACGACGGCACCGGAGCCGCGGCCTTTCGTGCCGCCGGAGACGGTCGACCCGGGATCTCCGTCGGCTCAGCCTCCTTCGCGATGACCTGCGGTTGTCGGACTCCATCCCCCAACGATGTGAAAGACAGGCTCGATACATGTCCGATCTGACCATCGAATACGATCTCCCTGCCACCATGCGGGACGGCACCGTCCTGAGGGCCGACGTCTACAGACCTACGACCAGTGGGCCGTGGCCCGTACTGCTCTCACGGCTGCCTTACGGCAAGAACACCCCGCTGATGATCACCCTGCTCGATCCGATGGGCATGGCACGCAAGGGCACCATCGTGGTCGTCCAGGACACCCGGGGCCGGTTCGCCTCCGAAGGCGACTGGGAGCCCTTTACGTTCGAGTCGGACGACGGCTACGACACTGTCCGCTGGGCCGCCGCGCTCCCGGACTCCAACGGCTCGGTCGGGATGTACGGGGCCAGCTATTTCGGAAACACCCAGTGGATGGCGGCCCTGTCCAAGCCTCCGGAGCTGAAGGCCATCGCTCCGACGATCACCTGGTCGGACCCGGACGACGGCCTGTTCTCCCGGGGCGGGGCGGAAGAACAGGGCGTCAATGTGTCGTGGTCTCTGTCGCACGGGGGCGACACCCTGATGCGTCGGCACGCCGACGACCCGGTTGCCGGCACCGCCGCGCTCGCCGCGCTGGTCCGCGACATCGACGCCCTCGCGACGACCGGCTACTGGGAGCTGCCGTCCGGCCGCCATCCCGCGCTTCAGCGGCACCAGGTTCCCGATCTCGGATTCGAGCGTTGGAGGCGCGAGCCGGACTGGACCGCGTCGTGCCGGGTGGCGGGGCGTCACGGGGAGGTCGACCTGCCGAGCCTGAACATCGGGGGCTGGTACGACGTCTTCTGCCAGGGAACCCTCGACAACTTCACGGCGATGTGGGCCACAGGCCGTCCGGCGAACCTGATCATGGGGCCGTGGACCCACGGACACTTCGACGCACAGGTGGGCGACGTCAACTTCGGCACGGCCGCGAGCGGGGACGTCCTCGGCTTCCGGGGCACGCTCAGCGAGGTACAGCACGGATGGTTCCGGCAGTGGCTGGCACCGGACGCCGAGGCCGGCGACGGAGGCCCTGTGCAGCCGCACCTGCCGCCGGTTCTGCTGTTCGTCACGGGGATCAACGAGTGGCGGGAGGAACAGGAATGGCCCCTCGCCCGCGCCGTCGACACGGAGTTCTTCCTGCGTGCGGACGGGCGGCTCACCGATGACCCGCCCCAGGAGGGCGAGGGCGGCGACACCTATGTCTACGACCCGGCCGATCCGGTGCCGACGACCGGCGGCGCGGCGCTGCTACCGGACGAGTTCCGGCTGGGCCCCCTGGACCAGGCCCGGGTGGAGGCACGGCCGGACGTGCTCGTGTACACCACAGAGCCCCTGACCGAGGACGTCGAGGTCACCGGACGGATCCGGGCCTTCCTCCACGCCGCGACCGACGCCCCGACGACGGACTGGGTGGTCCGGCTCTGCGACGTCGACGCCGACGGCGTGTCGATCAACCTCGTCGACGGGATCGTCCGCGTGGCCGCGTCGCCGGGCGAGTTCGCCGAACACGAGGTGGATCTGTGGTCCACCAGCCATGTGTTCCGCCCCGGCCATCGCATACGAGTGCAGGTCACCTCCAGCAACTTCCCGCGCTGGGACCGGAACCTCAACACAGGAGAGCCCGTCGAACACGCGACAGGCTGGCGCCCGGCCCACCAGGAAGTGGCGCACGACACCGCGCGGCCGTCCCGTATCGTCCTCCCGGTCATCCCGGCTTCCTGACTCCGAGGATGACGAACGTCGTGGCCGAGCAACATCGGCCACGACGATGACACGTGGTGCGACAGCACAGCTCACAGGCTCGGTCCTGAAGGCCGTGCTGATCTCCACGCTGCTGGAGAGGACGGGCAGCGACTGGGATCGCCGCAGCCACCGTAGCCCTCGCAGCAGTGCGGACGCCCTCGTGTCCACGCGTACGTCGAACTGCTGCGAGGGCTATGGGTACGGCGCCTGGACGACTCGACTGAGCTGGCGTCGCACTGTCATCAGGCTGCTGATCTGCGTCCGGAAGACCCGACTCCCTGGGTGATCCTGCTGGGAGCGGTACGTATCGAGCGGTTCAAGTCCGCGACTGTGAACTCCATGTGGCGGGAGGCGACCGGCCGGGACCCGTGGCATCGCGAGGCGTACCTGCAGATGCTCGGCTATCTTTCCGCGGAGGAAGGCGGCTCAAGTGCTACGCGTTCTCGAATTCGTTGACGCGGTGCGCCACAAGGTCCCGGCCGACGCGCCCTGTGCCGGCCTCGAGTTGACGGCAGCTGTCAGGCAGTTCCATGGCCTGATGGCTCAAGGCGGTGTTCAGGAGCTGACCGCTCGTCGACTCTGGAGCGGCGCGCGTGTGTCCGCGGCCCTGGACCAAGCTGGCAACCAGTGGCCGAAACCGGGTTTCTTCCGGCATGCGGCCGCCCTGGCCGACCTGAACGTTCTGGCCTACGCACTGTGTGCGGCGCAACGCAGATCCGATGCCGCAGTCGTCTTCCAGGCCCTGGCCGGAACGGTCACCTACTGGCCCTGGCACGTCGAGGGGGAGGCCCTGGCGCAAGTACAGGGCGCAGCAGGCCAGGGGAGAGGGGACAGGACGCACTCGCTGAACCGGGAACGTGTCACGCGTTGTGGTTCCTCGACCGTGTGGCAAGCAGTCCCGATCGCTCCACGGAGAGCTGTTCACGCAGCGGACCGGGTTCGCCGACGATCATCTGGGCGAGGATTTCTCCGCACACGGGACCCGTCGCCATGCCGTACAGGTGCCCGGTGTTGACGTAGATGCCATCGACGCGGTCGACGATGGGCAACTGGTCACGGGTGTGGCCCACCAGACCCGCCCACAATCCGGTGATACCCAGTTCCCCCATGCGGGTCCCTCGATCCAGCGTGGTGTCGATCATCGCCTGAGTCGCCGACATGCTGATGTGCGGGTTGAGGGAACCAGGGCCGTCGATGCTGTTGCCGATCAGCACACCGCCCTCGGTGTTCTGGACGAGGACATCGTCGTAGTCGAAGTGCTCCTCCGCCCCCGTCGGCTGCAACGGTGCGAACACGTACGGGTCGTAGGACGGCAGGTCCGTCAGCGCGCCGCAGAACGCCACACCCCGGGGCCCGTGCAGGATGGCTCCCGGGGCATGGGTGGTCGGCTGAGTGAGCAGCTGGCCCACCCGGTAGGTCTCGATCGGCAGGTCGATGCCTTCCGACCTCAGGTTCATCGACCAGGCCCCGGTCGCCCACACCACGCCGCTCGCATGGATGTCACCGCGGACCGTACGCACACCGATGACCGCGTCACCGCGGCGGACCGTACCGAGCACAGCGGTGTTCTCGTAGACGCGTACCCCGCGCCGAAGGCAGGCGGAGCCGAGGCCACGGGCGAACGCCTGCGCATCGAGCTGGGCGTCGTCGGGGCAGTAGACAGCCCCGATCGCGGAGTCGGGAAGCACGGCACAGTGCTTGCGTGCCTCGCGCGCAGTGACGAACGAGACGTCGAGAAGAGCTGCTCGGCGATCCTCGACGTAGTCATGCAGAACAGCCTCTTGGACCTCGTTCTCGAAGTAGAACAGCCCGCCCTTGCGCCGAAACTCGAACGTCGGGCCGATCTCCTCCTCATACCTGGCGTAGTACTCCAGGCCGCGCTGTGCCAGCGTGAGTTCCGGGCCCGAACGGCGGACCTGCAGCCACAGCGCGCCAGAGTTGCGGCCGGTCGCGCCGTAAGCCAAGAAGCGCTGTTCCACGATGACCACGTCGTACCCGCGTTTGCTCAGCTCGAAGGCGCTGCACAGGCCGACGATGCCGCCTCCGACAACGACGATGTCAGCCGTGTCGAGGGCCCTGGGCCCGTCCATGCTGCCTCCTTGCGTGCCCGTGGGGTGGGACACCACCTCATAGTGTCGGGGTGTCTTGCTGTCAAGGGTCGTCCGAGAAGACCTTGCACGCCCACTGGAGGATTTCTGAGGGATACGGAAAGTTTGGTGAATCTCACAAGCAGTGGCTGGACCGGATGTGTCTAGGCTGGCCGAATTGCGACGCCATCCACGATGGGGCGACGAAAGTTCCGGACTGGTGTAGGGAACCCTCCACATGACGGACATGGCGACTGGGTGCACGCTCGGCGCCCTCTTGAGGAGCGACCGGCTGGGCCTGACCCTGCTCGTCGACAGCCCGGGGGCCCACTCCCGCCTGGTGCGCGGGGCACAGCTGCTCGGCAGGAGTGCCGGAGGTCCCCGGGACGACGTCATGCTGGTGACCGTGGACCCACCGGAAGACGGCACGGAACTCCTCGCCAGGCTTTCCGGCCTGCGGGATCTCCCCGGCTCGCACATGATCGCGGTTTGGCTGCCACCGACCGGTCTCCCCGACGGGCTGGAACAGGCAGCGGGTCGCCATGTCCTGCTGGGGCTTCCGGCCGAGGCCGATCCCGCCGAGTTGATCGGCGAGATCGCCCAAGCGACCACGCTTGTGGAAAGGAAGCTGACCAGACGCCTGACTGCGCTGCAGCGCTCGCTCACGCAAGCGCTCGCCGAACCGAATCCGCTGAAGGCTCTGACCGCACGGGTGGCCAAGGTCTGCAACGCGGTCGTCACCATCGTCGGGGCCGGCGGAAGAGCCGAGTACGCCACGGGCCCGCTGCCTCTGTCCTTGCTCGTTCCGGAGATCAGCCGCACCCAGAGCGACTCGCAGACCTTCGCCGTCGACGGCTGGTATGGCATGGCAGTCAGGGTCGCCACCGGTGCTTCCGAGGGTGAAAAGACCGGTTGGCTGCTCGCCGCCAGCCGACGTGACCCCTTTCCCGACCGCTACTCGGAGGCGGCGCTCTATATCGCCGCTTCCCTCGCCGAGACCAGTTTCCAGATCAACCTCGCCGCGCAACGGCAAGAGAGAGCCGTGCGCAGCGCCGTACTCGAAGAGGCTCTGGCCATGCGCCTGGAGCGCCACGACGCCGAGCTGGCCGGGCGAGTCGCCTCCTTGGGAATCTCCTTCGAGCACGAGACCCGCATGATGGTCGCGGAACTGGACCACGGCCTCTCGCCCGCCCGAGACGCCGCGGCCCTCGAATCCCTGTATTTCCGCCTCCAGCGCAGGCTGGACACTGACGGGATCCCGCATCTCCTCGTCCTCAGAGAAAGCGCCGTGGTGGGTCTTCTGCAGGCCTCCGCAGCCGCTGTCAGGCGCACCTTCGTGAAGACGGGGGCGTCGTCCGAGGACTTTCTGCTCGGTGTAGGCCGCAATGCCGTCGACGTGGGCCACGTGGTCGACTCCTACCATGATGCCCAGCTCGCGGTGCGTTTCCTGAAACGTGACAGCACCAGCAAAAGGGTCATGTCGTACGAGGACTTCGATTTCGCCACGCGCCTGTTTTCGGATGTGGGCCTCGACAAGATGAGCGAATGGGCGAACGAGCTTTTGCAACCACTCGAGGACAAGCAGACCATGCTCGTCACGCTGTCGACGTATTTCGAGCACCGGCAGAACATCATGGAGGCGGCCGAGGTTCTGGCGGTTCACCACAACTCGCTCAGGTACCGCCTGTCGAAGATCGAGTCGGCCCTCGACCTCAGCCTGCGGGATCCGTCCGCTGTGTCGTCCCTGTTCCTCGCCCTGACCGCCCTGTCCATTGTCGAAGCCCAGTCGCATCTCCAGCGCCGGATCACTCCGGGCGCGCGAGGCGGACAGGTGGGAGAGACCCGGGGTTCGGAGGCCGCGGGCGCCGTGCTCAGCACGGACGGCGAGCGGCTTTCCGAGCGCTTCGGCGCGGCAGTGGGCCCCGAGCGCTGATCGAGCTGACCCCGTCACCGGGTCCTGATCCCACTTGGAAATCTTCCATCCAAGACACTCTTGTTTCAGAACAAGGCCACTGGTGCTGCCCGACGCCCAACGAAAGACTTGCCGCCGGCCTTGGCCCAGGGTGCGCATCAGTGACGAAAGATGAGGGTTATGTCCGTGTTGGAAACGCCGTCCCACGCATCCGGTCTGTATTTCGACGACTTCTCCGTGGGTCAGCACTGGACCTCTCCGGCGCGCACGATCACGGAGGCGGACCTCGTTGCATTCGCCGGTTTCTCCGGCGACTACAACCCCCTGCACACCGATGAGGAATTCGCCAGGAAGACGCAATTCGGTGGTCGTATCTTCCATGGTCCAGGCGTTTTTGCCGTGGCCACCGGCCTGGAATCCCGGCTGGGCATAAAGGATGGCACCGCCATCGCCTTCCTGGGCATGGACTGGATCCTGACGGCACCGGTGCGCATCGGCGACACGATCAAGGTCTACGAGGAAGTCGCCGAGGTGAGAGCCTCCTTGTCGAAACCGGACCGCGGCGTCGTCACGTTCGACGTTCAGGTGACCAACCAGCGCGATGAGATCTGTCAGAAAGGCCAGTGGATCGTCATGTTCCAAAGGAAGCCATGAGAGGGGAGTCGCCCGGGCTTCACCTTCCCGTGGCGTGAAAGGGGCGGAGTTTCTGAACGTTGCCGGATCGCTCCTTCAAGGCTGTGGACGGGATCATCCACGTGGAAGCCGTCCCGGGCGAGGCTGCCACGGTCGAGGTCGACCTGTCGTCGACGAGCATGCTCTTCAAGCAGGGCCATCGCATCCGCGTGCAGGTGACGTCGAGCTGCTTCCCGCGGTGGGACCGCAATCCGAACACGGCCGACGGGCTACGGACCGGCGAGATGCGCGTGGCGATCCAGACTGTCCACGTGGGAGGCGGGTTCGGATCGTTGGTGACACTTCCGGTCGTGCCCCGTGCCGGCAGCAGCGAGGTGTAGGACGCGTCCTCCTTCGGGGTCTGGGTGCGAAGGTGCCACGCGGTTCGTGGTCCCGAGGACGACGCCCTCCGCACGGGTAAACGCCCAGCTCGCCCGAGCCGTCGGACTCGGTCACCCGCATGTGGGCGTCCCGGCGACCACGGGTCGGCGATCCTCGGCGAGAGGCTCTGGGGAGGTCGACGCTTCAGCGCGTCCCGGTCGGCGGACTCCTGTGTGACGTGCCCGGCCGGGCGCCTCGCCGTCGGCGGACGGCTGTCGGCGGCTACGCCTCTCCCCAGCGGTCCACCGGGGCGCCCACACGACCGTTGGAAATCCACCAATGATCACAGAACACCCTCGCAAGAGGACCAATGGCCGCAATCCGGGGCGCGGCTCACGATGAAGCCAGAAGACCGTGATCGGAACACGCCGGCTGCTCAGGCCCCTCGATACACGAAGAAGGACGGACACCGATGTCGACCACCACGTCATCCTCCACCGGTGCGACCCAGCCGGCGAGCACGATCATCGTCGGCGCTGGGATCATCGGCGCCGCCACGGCCCTCTACCTCGCGCGGGAGGGTGTGAAGGTCACGCTCGTCGACCGCCAACACGCCGGCTGGGGCGCCTCCGGCCGGAACGCGGGCTACATCTCGATGATCACCCGCTCCGGCGGTCCGCAGCTGGACCTGGCGCAACTGTCCCGGATGCTCTACTCACGCCTCGCCGAGGAGCTCGGCGACTTCGAGTTCCGTGCCAACGGGGCGCTCGTCTACTACTACGAGGAGCAGCTGCCGCTGATCCAGGGCTTCGTCGAACGGCGTCAGGCCGACGGGTTGCCCATGGAGATCGTGGACGGTGACCGGGCTCGCGAGCTCTGCCCGCTTCTGCCCGAGGAAGTCGTCGGTGGCATCCACAGCAAGAGTGACTGCTTCCTCCACCCGGGGAAGCTCGTGGACGCCCTGACGGCCGCCGCCGTGAAGGAGGGTGCCGAGCTGCTCCAGGCCGACGTCCTGGATCTCGTCGTGCAGGACGGGCGGTGTGTCGGCGTGCGGACCGCGACCGGTGTCCACCGCGCCGACGCCGTCGCCGTGACGGCCGGGTCGTGGACGGCCGAGCTCCTCGCCAAGGCCGGCCTGCCGTTCCACGTGCTCCACATGCGGATGCAGATGGCGGAGACCGCACCCGTCGAGGAGCGCTTCGGCGTCGCGGCGTACGGGCCGAGCCTGTTCCACGAGTACGCGTTCGTCCGTGAGCTTCCCGGCTACGACGACGACATCGTCCTGCACCCGCTGCAGCACATCATGCCCGAGGTGGGACTTCTCGAACTGATCTGCCAGCGCGCCGACGGGCGCCTGTGGCTCGGCTGCCCGATCGAGTTCGTCGACGGTCCCGACGCCTCGCCCAATCCGACCGTCGCCGGTATGGCCCAGACCTTCGGTGTCCTCGGCGACCACGTCCCGTCCCTCCAGCACATCCCCGTCGAACGGACGTGGGCCGGCATCGCGCCACAGACCGGTGACGGTCTGCCCGTCCTCTCCGACGTCGCGGCCCTCCCGGGGCTGTACCTCGGATCCGGACACGCCTACGGCGCGACCGTCGGCCCCGGCAGCGCCCGGGTCCTGGCGGACCTCGTCCTCGGCCACCGGCAGGAGATCGATATCGCTCCGTTCCACTACGACCGCCCTGCCATCACCGAGGGCATGGCCCGCGCGGTGAGTCTCGGCTGACTCCTCACCGAATCTCACCGAATCGACGACTGGAGAGACCTGGATGACCTCCCGCAAGGCGGACTGGAGCAGGCGCACCGCCAAGAAGACCGCCGGTACGACGGTCGTTCTCGACGACGTGGTCGTCGTGCCCGTGACGCCGGCCACGGCCTGGACGCGGCTGGAGGACGTGCCGCTCGTCGCCTCGTGTCTGCCCGGGCTCGACCCGGCGAGCCTCGTGGCCGAGAGCGAGAACGTGTTCCGCGCGCGCATGGTCAACACCGTCATGGGCATCAGCGCCAACTGGGACCTCACAGCAGTCATCGAGCCCGATCCGGCACGTCACGCGCTCACCGTGACCCTGGGAGGCGAGGACACCCGTCTCAACATGAAGCTCAAGGGGACGGCCAACGTACTGGTCCGTGCCGACGAGTCCGGACACGCACTGCTCGACTACACCGCGGACCTGAGGATCGACGGCAGCCTCGCCGCGATGGGCGGCCCCGTCATCCGCTCGATCCTGAGCGACGCGATCGGGCAGTTCGTCGAAGTGGTGGGCGGCCAGGAACCGGCCGAGCACGTGCCGTGGTACGTCCGCTTCTCCGAGCTGCTTCGTGGGTGGTGGGCTCGTCTCACCCGACGTTCCGACACCGGCTGACTGCTCGGCGGTTTCCGTCGGCCGGCCCGGACTCGCTGTCATCGCCGACGACTTGGGGGCCGGCCGGCGCCGCGAACAACGACCGATCAAGGAAACCGACCGTGAACCAGACCACCGCACCCGAGCGGCTCGTCCCCGGCCGGCGTGGCCTCTGCCTCGACGACTTCTTCGTAGGGCTGACGTGGGTGACGCCGGCGCGCACGATCACCGGCGCCGACCTCGTCAACTTCGCCGGCCTCTCCGGCGACTTCAACCCGCTGCACACGGGCGAGGAGTTCGCGCGCACCACCCCCTTCGGCGGCCGGACCCTCCACGGCCCCGGTGTCCTCTCCGTCGCCATCGGGCTGGAGGCGCGGCTCGGCATCAAGGAAGGAACGGCCATCGCGTTCCTGGGCATGGCCTGGAACCTGCGCGGCCCGGTGCTGATCGGAGACACCATCCATGTCGAGCAGACCGTCGCCGAGGTCCGCCCGTCCAGGACCAAGCCCGACCGGGGGGTCGTCACCTTCGACGTCGTCGTCAAGAACCAGCGCGACGAGGCGTGCCATGACGGGCAGTGGCTCGTCATGTTCCAACGCCACTGACCGAACCGGTCGGCCCGTTCACCGCGACTGCCGGGACGAGCGCCGATCCCGTCGTCGATCCATCGGATGACAGCCTGAGAAGAGGAACCCACCTTGACCACCACAAGGACTCGAACCGTCGCCATCACCGGAGCCGGATCCGGCATCGGGCGAGGCATCGCCCGCGCCTTCGTCGAGGCCGGTTACCAGGTGTTCGCGAGCGACGTCTCCCAGGACCGCCTCGACGAGACCGCCAAGGAGGTCGGCGATGCCGCCAACCTGCACACCCGGCAGGTGGACGTCACTGACCACGAGTCGGTCGAGTCGCTCGTCGCCGAGGCCGCGTCGGTGACCGGCGTGCTCGATGTGATGGTCAACTGCGCGGGCGTCTTCGACGGATACGCCGACGTGGAGGAGACCACTCCCGAGCTCTGGGCGAAGGTGATCGGTGTGAACCTCACCGGAACCTTCAACGGCTGCCGGGCCGCAGCGCACCGCATGATCCCGCAGAAGTCCGGCCGCATCATCACCATCGGCTCGGTCGCCGGGCAGCGTGGCGCGGCCGACGGCCTGTCCTACGTCGCCTCCAAGGCAGGGATCGAGGGTCTCCACCGCCGTCTGGCGATCGACGTCGGCCCGCACGGCGTCACGGCGAACGTGGTGGCCCCGGGGGTCATCAGGACCAACCTCCGCGCGACCTCGGAGGAGCTCCTGGGGGACCTGGTCTCGACCCAGCAGCGGGGCATCGGCGTGTCGCCGGAGATCATGGATTTTCTGATCCCCGCGCGCCGGTCCGCCGAGCCGTCCGAGGTGGCGAGCGTCGTGCTTTTCCTGGCCTCCGACGACGCGAGTTACGTGAACGGTCAGGTCATCGCGGTGGACGGTGGCTGGACGGCGACCTGATCGACCACCAGCCGCTACCTGCGGAACAAGGCGCCGCTCACCGGCCAACGGGCGAGCCGGCCATGGCTCCGGTACCCGCGAGGAGGCCATACGCGATCGAAGGTCAGGCGCGTCTGATCGTGATCGAGAGCGGCACCGACCGGGAAGTCACCGGCGATCCAGGCGATCTCATCGTCCTCCCGAAGGGCACGACAGTCCGATACGGCGCCGCGGTCGGAACCCGGCTCCTGCTGTCGATCTCTCCCGTCAACTGGCGGGAGCGGCAGTGATCTTGTGCCGTCCATAAGCCAGATGTGAAAGCCGAGCGATTAATTCGTCATTCGCACAATTGTTGGCGGGGGAGAGGAGGTCGAAGGTTGTGCTCCCGGTCGCACGAGGCCGAGCACATTTCGGCGTAGCACCGGCTGTTCAGCCACCGCGTCAAAAACCTGCAAGGGAACGCGAATGACCGTCACAAGTGAGTCGCTGAGCCACAACGAAACCAGACTCAGAGGCAACCTGGGTATCTTCCACCTCTTCTTCAGCGTCATGGCCTGGAACGCGCCGCTGGTCATCGTCGTCGGAGTCATCCCGATCATGCTCGTCGTGGGGACAGGCATCGGGACCCCGATCGCCTTCATCACGGCCGGCCTCATCATCGGCGCGTTCGCGGTCGGCTTCACCCGGATGGCACGGGTACTCCCGAACCCAGGCGCGTTCTACTCCTACATCACCGCCGGTCTCGGTCGTGCCGTCGGGCTCGGCTCGGGCCTGATGGCCCTCGTCGGGTACTTCTGCGCATACACAGGGACGTTCTCCTTCGGAGGCGTTGTCCTCAACTCGCTGATCCACAACACCTTCCACGGTCCCGATCTCCCGTGGTGGGTGCTCGGTACGCTCTTCTGGGCCGCGGCCGGCCTCCTCGGCTACCTGCGACTCGACCTCTCGGCGAAGGTCCTCGCCGTGTTCCTCGCGGGTGAAGTCGCCGTGGTCGTCGTCTACGACGTCCTGGTCTTGGCGAAGGGCGGTGCATCGGGCCTCTCGGCAGCTCCGTTCGAAACGGGCAACTGGTTCCAGGGGTCCTTCGGAATCGCCCTGCTGTTCGGCCTTGGAATGTACGGAGGATTCGAGATCACGGCGCTCTTCCGCGACGAGGTCCGTAACCCGGCGCGCACCGTCCCGCGCGCCACTTATGCGGTGATCATCTTCGCCATGGTGTTCTACAGTCTCACCGCCTGGCTGTACATCAATGCCCTCGGGGTCGACCAGGCGGTGGCGGCTGCGGGTGAGAACCCGACGGGTTCCATCGAAGGCACGATGCAGCAGTTCGGTGGCAAGCTGTTGCTGGACTCGGCCACCGTGTTGGTGAACACGAGCACGTTCGCGGTCGTTCTGGCGGGCCACAACATCGTGAGCCGGTACGTCTTCAATCTCAGCGCCGACCGCATCCTGCCGAAGGGCCTCAGCGGTGTGCACGCCAAGTTCGGTTCCCCGCACACCGCTTCGATGGCGGTCAGCATCGCGGCGCTCGGCGTGAACATTCCCGTCATCGTCCTGGACGTCGACCCCGTCCAGTTCTACGCGGCCGCGCTCGGCATCACGAGCCTTGTGCTCGTCCTCGCCATACTGCTCACCAACATCGCCGTACCCGTCTACATGAGAAAGCACGGCGGTGACCTCTTCTCCGTCTGGGCAACGGTGGTCTGCCCGCTGATCGCGGGCGTGGGACTGGTCACCGGCGTGGTCATGGCCGTCACCAACTTCGAGCTCCTGATCGGCGGCTCGACGGTTCTCGCGAACACCCTGCTTCTGTTCATCGCGGCGGTCTTCGTCGGGGGCGTCGTCCTGGCGATCGTCTACCGCCGGAGCCGCCCTGAGGTCTACGCGAAGATCGGACGGCAGTGACCCGGCAGGTCCCGCATTTCCTTGGGTATCCGTAGCGATTCGTCATCCGTCGGCCTCATGCCGTGTGCTCGGTGTCGGTGTCGTATGTGGGTACGAAGATCGAATGCGTGACCTTCCGCGGGGCGGATGACAGCATCGCGGGCGGGAAGAGGGCACGGGTGAGCCGGAAAGTGCCGCTCGCCGGTGGCGAGAGTGCCCGCACCGCGTGCCCCCGTGGTCTGCTGCGTACGGGGTGTGGAGGAGAAGACGGGCGGACTCCTGTCGGCCTCGGTGCTGGCGATGGGGGGAGGGTGGGTTGGGCTGCTGATCTGGTGTCCGGGATGGTCGCCGCGCTGCTGGCCGAGCACTGGAACGCCGCCGACGTGGACGTGCTGCCGCGTAGAGCACGCCGAGCGCCAGTGAGGACTTCCCAGAACCGGACACCCCGGCGATCGCCACCAGCCGGCCCAGCGGCACAGTGACGTCGACGTCCCTGAGGTTGTGCACGCGCGCGCCGCGCACCTCGATCGCATTTGGCGCGGCGGGCTCCCGGGCGGTGTCGCTGGCGTTCACGTCTCGGGTTCCTTCTGAAGGTGATCATGAGGAGCCCCCTGCTGGCGACGCAGGGGGTCACGCATGTGGCTTGGCGTCCCTTGGATCCTCAGGTCAGGACGCGATCGCTTCCGTCGCGGTCTGAGTGAACGCCCAGTGGGAGTGAACGATGCGCCACTCACCGTCGATCAGCCGGTAGGCCTCGGTGGCGTTCCACGCACGGAGCTGCTGCTCGTTGCCGTTGTCGTCGAGCACGTACGTGTCGAGGTTGTAGGCCAGGACCGCGAAATCACCACTGTCGCTGACGTTCACGGCGGGGTTGAGGTACTCGTTCCGCACGATGTGCGGGTTCGAGTAGAGCGACTCGATGTGAGCGATGACCGCGTCACTTCCCACGATCAGTTCCTTCAGAACCGGATCGAAGTAGCTGATCTCTTCGGCGTAGTTGTCGAGGTAGCCGCGGTTGTCGCCGACGCTCCACCGCTCGTTGAAGGACTTCTCCAGCTCAAGAACGGTCTTGCCGATCTCTTCCTTGTTGACGCTCATTCCGTTTCCCTTCATGGACAATGTGGCCGGCCGCATGAACGCGGCGCACGTGTGCACTCCCGGCGCCGTGCGGCGCCGACAGCCCGGCTGTGCGGGCCTCACCAGCCACTATTCCCTCGGGTCGGGCATTTCGGCCCGTAGCCAACAGACATGAGATGGTCATCAGCGGACAGTGGAAAGCGGGCAGGCCAAGGCATTCGTCTTCCCCTCAGGCGCACCCAGCCTGCTGTACGGCCGGCCGATCACCCGCACCGGATTGAGCTGCACTTCCTGCCGTCGTATTCGCCGGCGCGGAACCCCGACGAGCTGGTCGACGCCGGCCTCGAACGGAGCCTTTCGATACACAGCCGCGCCCGCGACCAGGCACAACTCGGCGCCGAGACCCGCCGGTCCGCCTGATGCTCTGCCGGTGGATGACGCAGCCGTTCTCCAGGAGGCCCAGGCCCGGCGGCCATGCCGAGGGCGTCGACGACCAGGTTGGCGTGGTGGTGATCGGCAATCGAGTAACCGATCACCTCGCGGGTCGCCCGATCGAGCCAACCCAGGTCCAGCAGCCTCTCCTCGGTCAGCTCGGCGCCCTCGGCCCAACGCCTACGGGACTGTCCTTCTTCGATCCCGGGCCCTGCTGCGCCCCCTGGGGACCAGTAGCTGGGTGCGGGAGTCCCCAAGTGAGATCAGCGGGTCTACGGAGTCCGGGGACCGGTTGCTCATCAGCGCACGATCGACCTGAGTGCCGTCCTCGGTGAGCTGCCAGTAGTCCTCGTTGACCGAAGTGGAACTGTTCGCGGCGTAGTTGACCTGCATGTAGGTGTGCGGCGGCACCTCCGGTACAAGAGGACGTCGTCCAGTTCCCCGCGTCGTCGACCTCGACGCCGACCGCCACCACCGGGGTTGGGCGCACGCAGCGCCGCAGCCCGCACAGCGGCGACACACCCTTGCCAGGCAGCCAGCCACTGGTAGCTGTCACCAGCGATACGGACACCCGTCGAGCTCGGGGCAGGCAGGTCAGGCACTGAAACGATCTCCCAGACGGGCCGAGCCTGAAGCCCTCACACTTACTGGTCGCCGGGTGGGGCACAGGCTCTCTCGCCCGCCCACCGGCGTAACAGAAGCCCCGTTCCAGAAGTTTCAGCACCGGCACCTTCACCGACAAGTTCCGCAAGGTGAACGGCAAGTGGGAGATCGAGCACCGCGTACAGACCATCGACGAGCCGATCCCCACGAGCCGGTAGCCTCAGCCGCCAGCCGCCCCCGGGTCGATGAGTTCGGCCAGGTGCAAGCTCTGCCGGTCGGGGGCGAGTTGCCTTACCTGCATGGAACAGCTGAACCCGTCGGCGAGGACCGGTGTTTCCGGTGCGGCCCGCTTGAGGGCAGGGGCGAGAGCCTGTTGGGCGACCTTCATGGAGACGTCGTAGTGCTCGGACTCGAAACCGAAGGTGCCCGCGACGCCGCAGCATCCCGTGGCCTCGTCGACCTGGGCGACGCCCAGTGCTGCGAGCGTCTTTCGCTGGACGGCGGCACCGAAGGCCGAGTACTCGTGGCAGTGGGTCTGCACGGTGACCGTCGGCGGCATCGTCGGTGGCTGCCAACCGCCGTCGACCCACTCCAGCACGGCTTCCGCGAAGCTGCGGACCCGGGAGGACACCCGCTCGGCCGCCTGTGTGCCCAGGAGTTCCGGGGCCTCCTGCTTCAGCGCGGCCGCGCAGCTCGGCTCGATGACGACGATGGGCGTGTCCGTACCGTCGTCGAGCTTCGAGACGGTCTTCGACAGCACCTTCTTGGCGGTGTCGAGCTGGCCCGTCGTGATCCAGGTCAGCCCGCAGCACGCGTCGGTCTCGCAGGTGACCTGGCGGCCGGAGCCGGCCGCGACCCGTGCGGCGGCACCGGCCACCTCCGGACGGAATCCCTTCGTGAAGGAGTCGACGAACAGGACGACATCGGCACCTCCCGCGTCGCCGCCGAAGTCCGCCAACTCCTTGCGGAGCCTGCGCCGCGAGGAGAACCGGGGCAGCGCCCGTTCGGTCGTCAGGCCCCCGGCCCGGGCCACGACCTTGCCGAGCGGTGAGGCGAGCACCGCGTTGACCAGCGGGCTGACGCGCCCCGTGAGCCTGAGCCAGCGCGGCAGCCAGCCGAGCGAGAAGTGCGACATGGGCCGTATACGACCCGCGTAGTAGTGGGAGATGAACTCGGACTTGTACGTCGCCATGTCGACGCCCGCGGGGCAGTCGTGCGAGCACGCCTTGCACGCCAGGCAGAGGTCGAGAGCCCCGCGGACGTCCTCCGACCGCCACCCCTCACCGACGCTGCTCGCACCCCGGACCATGTCCTGGAGCACGCGGGCACGGCCGCGGGTGGAGTCCTTCTCGTCACCCGTGGCCCGGAAGCTCGGGCACATGACGCCGCCGGAGTCCGCACGGCACCGTCCCACGCCGATGCACCCCTGCACCGCGTGGACCCAGGGGTCCGTCCCGGCCGCCTCGGCGTCGACGGGGCTGAGCGTGAAGTGGGTGCGCCACTCGCGGTCGGGGACTCCGGCGAGCGCGAGGTTCGCGTCGATCGGGTCCGGCTGGGTGATCGACCCGGGGTTGAGCAGCCCCGAGCCGTCCCAGATGCCGCGGTAGGCCTCGAAGGCGGTGAGCACGGACGGGCTGTACATGATCGGTAGGAACTCGGACCTGGCCCGCCCGTCGCCGTGTTCGCCGGAGAGTGACCCGCCGTGTCGTACGACCAGTTCGGCGGCCGCGGCGGTGAAGTCCCGGTACACCTTCCGGCCCGCGTCGGTGCGCAGGTCGTAGGTGATGCGGATGTGCATGCACCCGGCCCCGAAGTGCCCGTACATAATGCCCGTCAGTCCGTGCTCGTCCAGGAGCCGGCGGAAGTCGGCCAGATAGTCGGCGAGATGTTCCGGCGCGACGGCGGAGTCCTCCCACCCCGGCCAGGACTCCCCGCCGCTCGCGGGCCGCGACGACAGACCTGCACCGTCCTCGCGTACCCGCCACAGCGTCGCCCGCTCGTGAGGATCGGGAACCGCACGGCCGTCCACCAGGCGCCCGCCCGCCTCCAGCCGTTCGAGCAGCAAGGCGGCATCGGCGGCCACGTCCTCCGGACGCTCTCCGTCGAGGTCGACGTAGAGGAACGCCTCGCCCTTGGGCATGCCCAGGACGGAGTCCGCGCCGCGGCGCAGCCGCATCGTGTCCACGATGACCTCGTCGATGCCTTCCACAGCAGCGGGCGAGAACTCCAGGATGGTGGGGATGTCCCGTGCGGCGTCGACGACGTCCGCGTAGCCCAGGCACACCAGGAGCGCGCTCGGAGCCTTCGGCACGAGCCTCATCCGCGCCCGTACCACGAGGGCGCAAGTGCCCTCCGAGCCGACGAGGGCCCGGGCGATGTCGAAGCCCTTCTCGGGCAGCAGGTGCGAGAGGTGGTAGCCGGACACCTGTCGCTGGATGCGTCCCAGCTCCGTGCGGAAGGGGGCGAGGTTGGCCCGCGCGAGCTCCTTGAGCTGTTCGCCGAGCTCGAAGGCTCTGGCCACCGCATGCGCGTCCTCGGGGTCGGTCGCGCGCAGTCCGCCGGCGAACGCCGTGAGCCGTGCGCCGTCCGAGGTGACGACGTCGAGTTCGACCACGTGGTCCGACGTCCGCCCGTACCGCACGGAGTGGTTTCCGCACGCGTCGTTCCCGACCGCGCCCCCGACGGTGGCGCGGGTCTTCGACGAGGGGTCGGGCGCGAAGGTGAGGGCACCCTCGGTGGCGCCCTCCGCAGAGCGGCTGAGCACCGAGAGCACGACGCCCGCATCGACATCGGCCGTGCCGGACGTCTCGTCGATCCTGTGGATCCGATTCATGTGGCGGGAGAAGTCCAGCACGACGCCGGGACCGATCGCGTTTCCGGCCATGGACGTACCCCCGCCCCGGCCGACCACGGGCGTACCGGTGGCGGCACATGCCTTCACGACCGCTACGACATCCTCGACGCTTCGCGGGAAGACGACGGCCAGCGGTGGAACACGGTAGTTGGACGCGTCGTAGGAATACGCGGCGAGCCGGAGTCCGGAGGTCTCCACGGACACGCCGGCCGCCTCGATCGTCGACAGGACGTCCATGGGGGCAGTCACGTCAGAGCCCGTCCTTTCTGCCTGCGGGGTAGCCGTGGAAGCCGGTCGTCGCACATCCGGACACACCGTAGGTCACTCGCCCCACACTACTGGATGACCTGTCAACTTGCTCTCGGAAGGCGCACCAGCCATGAGCCTGGCCATCGGCTTTTCACCAGTGTCTGCCGCCTCGCGCGCATGCCTAGGCTGAAGAGCCAGAGGCCGTGACAACGGAGCGTGATCATGCCGACGCATCTGACCCACTGCCATTGCACGTTGCCCAGGTAGCTGATGCCCCACATGCCCACCGCGCCGCTGGAGCCGGGCAGTTGCGCGGCCCACTCGATGGTGTCGGCGCCGTCGGAGGCCTCGTTCACCAACGGCACGAACCCGCCCTCGGAGGTGAACCGCCCGTGCACGTCCTGGACCACGGCGATGAGCCCGCGCCGCGCGGCCAGCACAGGGTCCAGGAATTGCAGCTCGTAGTTGTCCGTCTTGTATATGACACAGCAGTAGGAGGAGAGCAATGGCAGGCGTGACGATCGAGTACGACGTGCCGGTCCCGATGCGCGACGGTGTCGTTCTGCGGGCGGACGTCCACCGTCTGGAAGGACCGGGATCGTGGCCTGTCATCGTCTCCCGGACGCCGTACGACGTGGTAGTTGGGCGAGGATGACGCGACGGCGTCGGACTAGTCGACGTCCGTGACCTTCTGGAGATGGTCGAGGGCGTCGACGTACTCGTTGAGCAGCCGCGTGATCTCGGACTTGACGGTGGTGTGGCCCTTCATGTCACCGACCACCTGGCCCACGGCGTAGGTCCAGTAGTCGAGATCGCGTGCGTGCTCCGCCCGCTTGTAGGAGTAGCCGTTCAAGATCGACTGCATCGGCCAGGACAGCGGCGCGGGAGCGGTGGGAGCCTGCCAGGCGTCGATGTACTTCGTCCGCAGCATCCGCCCCGGCTTGCCGGTCATGACCCGCGCCAGGAGGGCGTCCTCCGACTCGGCGGCGAAGAGCTTCTCCCGCATCTCCAGGCTGAGTTCGCTCTCCGCGGTCCCGAGCCACAGCGACCCGGTCCACACACCCTGACAGCCCAGGGACAGCGCGGCGAGGATGTGCGAGCCGCGGGACACACCGCCGGCGGCCAGCACCGGCACACCGGCCGCGGCCTCCACGACCTGCGGCCACAGCACCATCGACGCCACGGTGCCGACGCTGCCGCCCGCCTCCGTGCCCTGCGCGACGATGAGATCGACCCCCGCCTCGCGCTGCTTGACCGCGTGCCGGGCGGTGCCGACGAGCGCACCGACCTGGACGCTCTTGGCGTGCGCCGCCTTCACCACCCAGTCCGGTGTGACACCGAGGGCGCCGACGACCAGGCTCACCGAACTCCGGGCCAGCGTCACGTCGAGCTGGTCGCGGCTCTTCTTGTTGGTCATCGCCATCTTCCTGGCGTTCTCGACCATGTAGGCGTCGCGGTCCTCGGGAGTGAGGTCGTTCAGCCCGCCGCCGTCCAGCATGTCCTTCACGAACGCCAGGTAGCGGTCCGGGATCGAGGCCAGGTACTCCTCTGGAGTCTTCTCGTCGTCCATCGCCGTGCCGGGGAAAACCAGGTCCACGCCGAAGGGCTTGCCGTCGACCTCCCGCTCGAGCCACTCGATCGACATGTCGAGCTCTTCGGGAGTCATCCAGGCGGCGCCGAGCACGCCCATGCCTCCAGCCTTCGTGACGGCCGCGACGACGTCACGGCAGTGGGAGAAGGCGAAGAGGGGCAGTTCGATGCCGAGGCTTTCGGTCACATCGGTTTGCATCAGGAAACCTTCTCGTGGCGGTAGAAGTCGACGTTTTCGGGAGCCAGCGGCTCCTTGCCCAGGATCAGGTCCGCGGCCTTCTCGGCGATCATCATGACCGGGGCATAGAGATTCGCGTTGGGAATGACGGGCATCACCGAGGCGTCCACGACGCGAATCCCGTCCAGACCGTGAACCCGCATGGTCTGCGGATCGACCACGGCCTTGTCATCGGTGCCCATCTTGGCCGTGCCGCAGGGGTGGTACGTCGTCTCGGCGTCGCGGGCCACCCACGCGAGGATCTCCTCGTCGGTCCTGACGCCGGGTCCCGGTGAGAGCTCACCGCCGTTGAACGGCGCGAACGCGGGCTGGTTGAGCAGATCCCGCGTGACGCGGACACCCTCGATCCACTCCCGGCGGTCCTGCTCGGTCGACAGATAGTTGAAGGTGAGGACCGGGGCCTGGAGGGGATCGTTCGCGCGCAGCTTCACATGCCCCTTCGACTGGGGCGTCTGCGGTCCGAGGTTGATCTGGTAGGCGTGCTCCGTCGGCGCGGGCGTACCGTCGTTGCGCACGCCCAGGGCGAGCATCGTCAGCATCTGGTTCGGCATCGGCACGTCGTCGTTCGAGCGGACGAACCCGCCGGCCTCGAAGTGATTGGTGGCGGCCGGGCCCTCACGCTTCAGCAACCACTTGGCCCCGATGCCCGGCCATGACTTCGGCTTGAGAATGCCGGCCATCGAGACCGGCTGCGTACAGGCGTACATGACGAACGCTTCGAGGTGGTCCTGCATGTTCTCGCCGACCCCGGGCAGGTCCTCGACCACGTCGATGCCGAGCCTGCTCAGTTCCTCGCCGTTGCCCACGCCGGAGAGTTGCAGGAGCTGGGGCGAGTTGAACGCTCCGCCGCAGAGGATGATCTCCTTGCCGTGGACGACCGTCCTGCCGTCCCGCCGCGAGGCGAGTTCGACGCCGACCGCGCGCTTGCCCTTGAAGACGACACGGCTGACGAGCGCGCCGGTCATCACGGCCAGGTTCTTCCGGTCGCGGATCGGCGCGAAGTACGTGCGGGCCGCGTCGTAACGCTCGCCGTTCTCGATGTTGCAGTCGAAGGGCGCGAACCCCTCCTGGCGGTAGCCGTTGACGTCGTCGACCACTTCGTGGCCGGCTTGGCGCGCGGCTTCGAAGAGTGCGCCGAACAGCGGGTTCTGGGCCTTGTGCCGATGGACCGGGATGGGTCCCGAATGGCCGCGGTAGACACCGCGCGGATCACTGCCGACGAGGCGTTCGAGTCGCTTGAAGTACGGCAGGGTGTGGGCGTAGCTCCAGGTCTTCATGCCCGGAGCCGCGGCCCAGCGCTCGTAGACGAGGGGATTGGCGCGCTGGAAGAACATGCCGTTCATGGAGCTGGAGCCGCCCATGAGCTTGCCCCGGTAGTGCGCGATCCTCCTGTTGCCCAGCATGGGCTCGGGCTCGGACTTGTACTGCCAGTCGTAGAGCTTGTGGCCCATGACGAAGAGGAAGGCGGCCGGTACCCGCACCGGGTAGTCGAATCTGGAGTGTCGCCGACCGGCCTCCAGGACCAGGACCCGACTCCGGCCGTCGGCCGTCAGACGGTTGGCGAGCACACAACCGGCCGAACCGCCGCCGACGATGATGTAGTCGTAGCCGTCGTGCTTCATGAGAGGCCCTTCTTCCGAGGTTCCTGTGTCATGCCGGTCAACTCAGGTCAGCGAGCAGCGCCGCGACGTCTTTCCGGTTGAGCTTTCCGGTGGTCGCGTTGACCGGGAGGGCGTCGACCACGACAAAGGCGCTCGGCACCTTGTAGGAGGACAGCCGCGCCTTGCAGTACGCCCGGAGTTCGGCCTCGTCCACGCCCGAGGCGGTATTGGGGACTACGGCGGCGACCACCCGCTGGCCGTAGATCTCGTCGGGCAGGCCCACGACGGCGGCCTGGCCGACCGCCTCGTGCTCGTTGAGGACGCGCTCGATCTCCGAGGGGGAGATGTTGGTGCCCCCGCGGATGATGAGGTCCGACAGCCGCCCGACGACGTACACGTAACCGTCCTCGTCGACCCTGACCAGGTCCTTCGTCCGGTACCAGCCGTCGTCGGTGAGCGCCTCGCGCGTCAGCTGCTCGTCCCGCCAGTACCCCAGCATCAGGCCGGGGCCGCTCGAATACGCCTCGCCGACTTCGCCGGGCGGGACGTCGGCTCCCTCAGGGCCGAGGATCCTGAGCCGTGAGCGGGGAACGAGCTTCCCGGCCGAGCCCAGCCTGGGGACAGGGTCCGTGAAGGGGTCGTAGGTGACGAGGGGAAGGCACTCCGAGGCGCAGTACGCGTCGAGCACCGAGACACCGGTCAGGGCCGTCCAGTGGTCGAACACCGCCTCGTTGCGCGGCTCACCCCCCGAGATGCACAGACGGAGCGACTCGAACACGCGCGTACCCGGGGCCGGATCTCCCACGTGCTGGACGAGCTTGGCGAACGTGGCCGTGACGCCGGCCACGAACGTCGCCCGGTGCCGCTCGATCGCCGGAGCGATGAACTCCGGACGTGCCCGCCGTACGACGATCACGGTGCCGCCGCGCAGGAGCACCGCGAGCGAGGTGCTCGCAAGGCCGTACAGCCACGCCATCGGCAGGCAGATGATCGCCCTGTCGTCGGGGGAGAGGTGCCAGACCTCGCCGTAGGTGTCCGCGCAGTTGAAGACCGCGGTGGCGGACACCATGATCGCCTTCGGGCGGCTGGTCGTGCCCGAGGAGAAGCAGATCAGGGACAGCGGCTCCCGCAGATTCTCGGGGCTGGGAGAGCAGTCCTGACGGACTCCGCCGACGCCGAAGGACACGATGTCCACGACGGGGGTTCCGGGCGCCCCGGCCTCGACGGCCTCGCGATCGACTCCTTCGGAGACGACGATCAGCGAGGGGTCGCTCGTCTCGATGGCGTACCGCATGTCGCCGGAGCCCGATGAGGGGTAGACGGTGACGAGGACGCCGCCGGCGCGCCACACGGCGAGGGCGGTCATCAGGTACTCCGCCGAGCTCTCGGCGACCAGGGCCACCCGGTGACCGGGGCCGAGGCCGGCTTCGAGCAGTGTCGTCGTCCGGAGCTCGACCGCCGCTTGCAGATCGCGGTAGGTGATCGTCGTGTCGTTGTCGATCACAGCGGCGCGGTCGGGGTGCTCACGAGCGATGCGCTCGAAGGCCGACACGCAGTCGCCACGCACGGTGGCCGACGAGAACGCCATCCATAGCTCCTGTTCCTTGATCGGCGAGGCTGCGCAAGAGCCTCCCGAGTGGGTGGTCGGGCGCCAGGTGATGGGCCACAACGTAGGCGGTGGGGCCACCGGAGGTAATTGGAAATCCTCACTGGCTCCGGCGCTCCGCCCCGTAGAAACTCCGGTGGGATCACGTCTGCTGTTCCGCGGCAGCCACCCACTGTGGAGCTTCTGATGGACTGCTCCGATCCTCTGGGAAGTTCCAATGCGGTCCCGAGGTCGGTGGAGAGATAGTTCAGAAGGATGTTCGGGCAACCGGTTACATGCCGAACCGACGGACCGACGGCAGGGAGATCGCAACGTGAAACTGGACCAGGCGGATGTGGTCGTGGTCGGCGGCGGCATCGTCGGCGTGTCGACAGCGTACTTCCTCGCGACCAAGGGACATGACGTCGTCCTCTTGGAGCAGCGGGGCATCGCGTATGGCGCTTCGGGCCGGAACATGGGATTTCTCCACATGCACAACCGGAACGGAGATTTCTCTCTGGCGCTCTCCCGGGCCGGCCGCGCTCTCTACGACGACTTCTCACAATTGCTCGGCCCGTCGTTCGAGTACCGCGCGAACGGCGCGATGACGTATTTCTTCACCGACGACCAGCGCCAGGTCTACAAGGAATTCGTCGAGGACCGCAACCAGCACGGCTTCACCATGGAGCTGCTGGACGGACCGACGGCCCGTGAGGCGGCGCCGATCCTGCCGCCCACCGTCATCGGCGCCACGTTCTGTCCGGAGGACGGCCAGATCCGCACCCCCAAGTTCGTCCGGGCCCTGGCCCAGGAATGCCGCCGCCTCGGCGTGCGCATCTATGAGCACACACCCGTGCTCGGACTGACGCGCGACGGAGCGAAGGTCACGGGCGTCCGGGCTGTCGGTGGAGACGTGTACGCGGATCGAGTGGTCTGGGGTACGGGGGTCTGGTCGCGGATGCTCGAAGCGGAGGGCATCCGCGTGCCGATCAAGCCCGAGCGGCTCGGCGCGGTGCTGTTCGCTCCGGTCGAGGAGCACCTCGACAAGATCCTCAACGGTCCCCTGGCCGCCAAGCAGTACGGGCACATACGGAGTCTCCCGAGCTATCGCGACGAGTACTTCACGGCGCCCTACGAGGACCCGACCCACGGGATCGAGCACCTGGAGTGTGTCGCCAAGACGGAGGACGGCAACCTGTTCGTCGGGTGTCCGATGGACTACCCCGAGCAGCTGGACGACCGTATGCCGCTCGGCGGACTGAAGATGACCATCGACGCCCTTCTGGAGACCTTCCCGCACTACCGGGGACTCGGCGTCGAGGGTGTCTGGACGGGTCTCCTCCCGGCCACCGCCGATTCACTGCCGATCGTGGACGAGGTCGACGAAGCACCGGGCCTGGTCCTCGCCACCGGACACGTGTACGGGAACCTGGCCGGGCCGATCACCGGACAGCTCGTGGCCGAGCTGATTTCCGGCGAGGAACTCAGCCTGCCGATCGATGAAATGGCGTTGGACCGCCCGGCACTTCGCGAGAACTCCGACGGCGTGATCCGCTGGTGACCTTGCCGAGAGCAGAGAACTTCCCACGAGGGCGGAAAACGTCCCGTTGTCCCCATCAGCTTCCGAGGAGCATGAATTGACCACCAACACTCTCGGCGCGGCGCACACTTCGGAGTCCGTTCGATACCTCGACGAGATCGAGCTCGGGCAGACCTGGGTGACGCCCGGCCGGACCGTCACCGAGACCGATGTCGTCATGTTCGGCACCTGGTCGGGCGACATGCATCCGCTCCACATGAATGAGGAGTTCGCGAAGCAGACTCAGTTCGGTGGTCGACTCTTTCATGGCCCGGGAGTCCTGGCCATGGCGTTCGGCCTGGAGATGGGCCTGGGGTGGAAGAACCCGTCGGCGATCGCCTTCCTCGGAATCCGGGACTGGAATCTCCTCGCGCCGGTGCGCATCGGGGACACCATCAGGGTGAGCGAGGAGATCGTCGAGATCCGGCCCTCCGCGAGCAAGCCCGATCGCGGCGTCGTGACCACGCACGTCCGGGTCCTGAACCAGAACGGGGACGTGTGCCAGGAGGGCAAGTGGGTCGTGCTGCTGTCGCGCCGCTCCGACCGGTCGGAGTGAGGTGCCGTGACGCTACGACTGCCCGAGGGAAAGCGGCTCGCCGTATGTCTCAGCCCGGATTTCGACGCCCAGAGCGTCTGGATGGGCACGTTCCGGTCCACGTCCCAGACGGCTCTGTCACGAGGCGAGTTCGGTGCCGTGGTAGGGGCTCCGCGTCTGCTCGACGTGTTCCGTCGCTACGGGATCACCACCACGTGGTGCGTGCCGACGCACACGATCCAGACGTTCCGCTCGGCCGTGGACGCGATCCTCGAGGACGGCCACGAGATCGGAGCGCACGGGGTGTATCACGAATACGTCCCCGCGCTGGATCCGGACGAGGAACGGCGGCTGCTCGAACTTCAGCTGCGTCAGCACGAGAAGCTGCTGGGCACCCGGCCGCGGGGCTACCGTTCACCGGCCCTGGACGTCACGGACGACACGCTCGACCTGCTGGCCGAGTTCGGCTTCGACTGGGACTCGTCCCTGATGGGACGTGACTTCACGCCCTACCGGCCGCGGCTGGTCGTGGAGCTCGACCAGGAGAACGGCAACACCTTCGGGCCCGAGAGCCGGGTCCTGGAGTTCCCCGTCTCCTGGTTCCTCGACGACTTCCCGGAGCTGGAGTCCTTCAAGGGCAACGCCCTGATGCAGGCCAACGATGTCGTCCTCGCCCGCTGGAAGGACAGCTTCGACTTCGCCCACGAGCGCTGCCCGGGCGGGGTCGCGACCTGGACGCTGCATCCGCAGACCATCGGCAGGGCCCACAATCTGCTGATGCTCGAGAAGTTCCTCGACCACGTGACATCTTTCGACGACGTGTGGTTCCCGACGCTCTCGGGGCTCTTCGACTGCTGGGAAGACGGCTGAACAACCGACGCCGACGACAAAGCGCTCGGTCCGGACCGCGGACCGAGCGCTTTTCGCTGCTTGTCGGCCCGGTCCGCGCGGACACCACCTGGTAGGTCGCTCAAGGTGGCGCCAGCAGCGGTCACTGAACTGCTCTCCTGAGCATGCAACTGGGATCTGCACAGAGGGCGGGTGCCCGTTGACAGCTGGTTGATGCGTCACATATAAAGATGATGCATCAACCAAAGGATGGGGTCATGGAGACAGGGCAGAGCCGGCAGGCGGCACCCGGTGCCTTCACCGCCTTCGCCCGCTTCGTGCTCTACGGCGGCGGGGTGGGGCTCGCCGCCAGCTTCGCCGTGGCGGCCCTCGCCTCCGGGATTCCCTGGGCCCTGGCCAACGCCCTGACCACCGTGGTGTCCACGCTCCTGGCCACCGAGCTGCACGCCCGCTTCACCTTCGGCGCGGGCGGGCGCGCGAGCCGGCGCCAGCATGCGCAGTCGGCCGGGTCCGCGGCGGCCGCGTACGCGGTGACCTCTGTGGCGATGCTCGTCCTGCAGCAGCTGGTGGCGACGCCCGGTGCGGTGCTCGAGCAGGTCGTCTACCTGTCCGCCTCCGCACTCGCCGGTGTCGCGCGGTTCGCGGTGCTGCGCCTGGTCGTCTTCGCGCGGAACCGCTCGCAGGCCACGGCCCCCGTCCGCACCGCCCGTCCCATGCGCACGACCATGGTCCGTACCGCGGCCCCGGCCGCCCTCGCGATGCTTCTCCGCGCCGCCTGACCGCGCTGGGCGGCCAAGCCGCGAAGCTCTGCGCACCATGCCGCCCTCGGCACCAGGGAAGTCGTCCAAGCAGTGGGACGCACCTGGCTCCACCTCAAGAGGCACGCCGCCACGCAGCTTCACGATGACGTCGAGGCCGCAGTGGCCAACACGCTGCCGGTCAAGGCCAGGGCCGAACCGCCCGTCGGCGTGGCGCAGGCGTGCCGTTCCTTACGGTCTCGATCAGGGATGCGCCGCGGGTGCAAGAGCGTTGTCACCAGCCCAGGTGTCGATGGCGGCGAGGGTGTGGGGCATGAAGGTGCCGACGGTCATCATGTGGTCGGAGCCGGCGAGCTCGACGTAGGTGCCCCGTGCCCCGTACTTCTTGCTGGTGACCTTGCCGATCCGCGGCACCGTGCACTTGTCCTCGGAGCCTGTGATGACGAGGACGGGAGCGTCAACGGCGTCGAAGTCGACTCGCGCGTTCTGCCGCGGGTCGAGGTACCACAGCGACATCTGCCGGTACGCGGTCCCTGACTCGGCGCACAGCGTGGCGTAGTACGACTTCTGAATGTCGGGTGCCGTCTTGTTGCAGATCAGCGTCGTCCACGCCTTCCACGACACGGGGTACATCGGTTTGCCGCTCAGCCACTGGGGCAGGTAGCGGGCCCACAGGCGGACCATCGTCGGGTAGGCGTTCCACATGCCGGCCGCCGGTGCGGGGCCGAGCAGGACCACCCCCCCACTCAGAACTCGGCGTCGCCCAACAGGTCTGCGGAATCCCACAGCAAGCCGTCCGGGCCACCAGAGAGTGCCTGTTCGGTCCAGATGGACTTCCCGGCCGCTGTGTAGCGTGTGCCCCACCGCTGGGAGAGGGCTGCGACCAGCTGCAGACCGCGTCCGCCCTCGTCCGTTTCTGCTGCGTGGCGGATCCGGGGCGTGGTCAGGCTGCCGTCGGAGACCTCGCAGGTCAGGGTGGTGCTGTACAGCAGGCGGAGGCGCACAGGGCCTTTCGCGTGCCGTACGACGTTTCCCAACAGCTCGCTGGCGATGAGTTCGGTCGTCATCGTCAGGTCCTCGAGATCCCAGGCACGAAGTTGCTCCCGGATGTGCTCGCGAGCCAGGCCGGCGGCCCGCGGGTCCTCAAGGAGCTGCCAGGAGGCCATCCGGTCGGCGGCGAGCGAGTGGACACGGGCGATGAGGAGGGCCGCGTCATCGTTGGTGGTGGGGTGTTCTCGGGGGAGCAGCCCACCCGTGAGGATGTCGCACAGTCGTTCAGGGTCTGTGTGGGCGGCTGTGTGCAGGAGCTGCTCGAGATCGGACATGCCTTCGTCGATATCACGGTGCGCGGACTCGAGCAGGCCGTCGGTGTAGAGCACGAGAAGGCTGTCGTCCGACAGCTCCAGTTCACCCGTTTCGAACGGTGGTGTGCTTGCGCCGAGCGGTGGGTTCGAAGGCAGGTCCGGGAAGTACACACTGCCGTCGGGTGAGACGACCGCGGGTGGCGGGTGGCCGGCCCTGGCGATGGTGCAGACGCTGGTGGTGGGGTCGTAGACCGCGTACAGGCACGTGGCGTACGAGTCCTCTCCGAGGCCGCCGACGATGTCGTTGAGGTGGCTCATGACCTCCTCGGGGGGCAGCTCCAGTTCGGCGAGTGTGCTGACGGCAGTGCGCAGTCGGCCCATGGTGGCCGCTTCGGACAGGCCGTGGCCCATCACGTCGCCGACGACGATGGCGACACGGTCGGCCGAGAGCGGGAGTACGTCGTACCAGTCGCCGCCCACGTCCATGCCCTGACCGGCGGGGAGGAAGCGTGCGGCGGCCCTGCACGCGGGCAGTCGGGGCAGCCGCTTGGGGAGCAGGCCGCGCTGTAGTTCCTGGGAGCGTGTGTGCTCGGCGTCGTAGAGCCTGGCCCGCTCCAGGGCATGTGCGACCAGTGCGCTGATCGCGGTCAGGAGGGTGCGCTCGTCAGGGGAGAGACGGCGCGGCTGGTCGAAGGACACGGTACAGACGCCGAACGTGCGCCCGGAGACGGTCAGTGGCAGGAACGCCCAGGCTTGTTTTCCGGCCAGGCCTGGCCGGTCGGCACGGTGCGGGTAGCGCCGCGTGTAGTCCTCCACCGAGGCGACGAACAACGGCGTGCCGGTCAGGACGCATTCTCCGACCGGATCGGTCGCCACGACGCGATGGCCGTTCATCTCGTCGAGCAGGGCCTGCGGGTAGCCAACGGCTCCCACCACGTGTGCCCGGTCGCCCTCGATGGCGATCACAGCCAGGCCGGTGGCGCCGAACGGTGGGAGCACTCCCTGGGCGACCGCGTCCACCACATCGCGAGAAGTCCTCGCTTTCGCGAGCTCCGTGGTGAGCTCGGCGATCCGGGCCGAGCGCTCGGAAGCGGCTCGCTCGGCGGCGGCTCGGGCGGCCTCGCCCCGCCGCTTTTCGGTGATGTCCGTGAGGTAGAGGGTGAGTCCGTCGGGCCCTGGGACGATCCGCAGGTGATGGCAGCGCCCCGCCGCAATCCGTACGTCGAAGCCCACGGGCGCGGTCCCGGTGGCCTTCCTGCAGCGGGTCTCCAGGTCGGGAACCCGCCGTAGGGCGGGCAACTCCCACAGCACGCGCCCGAACAGCTCCTCCTCGGTGCCGCCGAGGGTGCGTTCGGCCTCCAGGTTGGCGAAGACGATCCGCCAGTCGTCGTCCACCAGGACGAAACCGTCGCTCATGTGCCGCAGTGCGCGGCTGAGAGCGTCCCGGACGGAACGGGATTCGTCGGTGTCCCAGATCACGCCCACCATCCGTGCCGGTTCCCCACTCTCGTCGAAGATCACCGACCCCCGGGCCCGCAGCCAGCCATAGCTGCCGTCCTGCAGCCGCATTCGGTACTCCGACTCGTACACGCTGTGGTCGCGGATCGCCCTCTCGACCGCCGCCAGCGTCGAGGGAAGGTCGTCGGGGTGGATGGACTTCATCCAGCTCTCGATCCGGAACCCGTACTCGGTGAGGACGGGGTTGTAGAGGGACGACTGCGCATCGTCCTCCCACATCAGCTTGCCGGTACGGATGTCCCACTCCCACGTGCTGACCGGGACGGCCTTCAGAGCCTGTCGGAGGCGCCCCCCGGCCCATGCTTCCTGCGACGGAGGGGAGGGCGGCGGCACCTGGCGCATCCGCCCCTCCGCCCAGTCGACCACAGCCCGCAGGAACCTCCACTGCTCCTCGGTCGGCTGCCCCTCGCTGCCCATCAGCACGGTGAGCGCGCCCGTCGTGCGTTCGTCCGCGAATATCGGAACGGACGCGAATCCGGTACCGGGCCAGAGCCCTGGGGGAAGCCCGGGCGCACCGGAGGGCTGAGAGGGTACCCACGTGCGGCGACCGTCGCGCACGGCGCCTGCCGGGACGACGGAGTCGTCCTGGTCGACCATCTGCCAGGAGCGGGTCAGCGACGGGGGCAGGCCGACCGATGAGGCAAGGCCCAGAACGGACAGCGCCCCACGCAGATGGACGGCGCCGCCCAGAGCGCCGAGCTCGGCCACCGCGTGCGAGAGAGTCAGCTGCAAGATCTCACTCTCGGTGATCTCCTGATCTGTCTCCGCCAGCAGCATCAGCCGCGCGCTCATGTGTCAAGGGTAGAGAGCTTGGGCGAAGAGCTCCAACCGCGCCGCCTCGACCAGACCACCGAGTCGGGCCCGTGATGGACGAATGCGGCGTCGCCGGCGAACAGCCTTGGGCGCCCGGCTGCCGGCGGGCTCAGACGGCAGCCGCGTCCGTACCGGCGCTGATCGGTGGGCGCCTCCCGGCCCAAGGGGCGGCCTGCTCGAGCTGGGCGGCAGGCCGGAACGGGATGTGCTCCACGCCGTAGGCCGCCACGAAGGCGCGGGCACGAACTCGATCCGCAGCCTGCCGAAATGGGTGCCGACCTCCTCCCGGTACGGACGCCCTGGCGTCGGCGCGTGGAAGGGGTCGCATGGGTGGTTCCCGGAGAGCGACCGCCAGGGCCGGGGCGACCTTCCAGCGGATACGCCTTCACCGCCGCCTACGAGGCCTTCGCCTACCTCCCGTCCCTGGTCTCGGTCACAGGCCAGGCTCACCAGGCACGGTTGTGCCCCGCCAAGCGCCAACTTTCGGTTGAGGCGACTGAGGCAGCTGTCAGCTCACGTCGTCACCACGAGCTTGCCGATGTGCGTGCGCTTCAGCAGCCGTGCCTGGCCCTGAGCCAGGTCCTCCAGAGGGAAAGCCTCCTCCAGCAGCGGCTGGAGCCGGCCGGCCCGGATCAGGTCCACCAGCCGGGAGAAGGTCGCCGAGGTCGGATTGGTGATGCCGTGCATCTCGAGGTCCTTGTAGATCAGGTCGCGCAGATCGATCCTCGTGACCGGACCCGCGATCGCACCGGCGGTTGTGTACCGGCCGCCGCGGCGGAGCACTTTCAGCAGCACGTCGAACACCGGCCCGCCGACGACGTCCGCGGCGACGTGGGCGCCTCGTTCACCGATGACGCGCTCGATGTCCCGCTGGACGTCCTCGCTCTCGCGGGCGACGAACTCGTGGGCCCCCAGTGCGCGAAGCCGCTTCTCCTTGGCGGCGCCGGCGATGGCGACGACGCGTGCGCCGCGCAGGCTCGCCAGCTGGATGAGCGCCGTTCCGACGCCGCCGGCGGCACCGGTGACGACGATGGTCTCGCGGTCCGCCAGCCGGGCGCGCTGAAGCATCTCCTCGGCTGTGTCGTACGAGCACGGAAACGTGGCCAACTCGGCGTCGGACAACGGTGAGTCGATGCGGTGGGCGTTGCCCTCGGGCACCGCCACGTAGTCCGCGTAGCCGCCGTCGCGCTCGCTGCCCAGGTACTGCACCAGCTGTGCGTGGAGCGGCAGTTCGGCGTCTCGGACCGAGGGGTCCACGATCACCCGCTCACCTATGCGCGCGGGGTCTCCCCCCGGCCCCACGCCGGCGATATGACCCGCCACCGCGGCACCCTGGATCCGGGGGAAGGCCACCGTGGAGCGGTTCCACGAGGATGCCGCCCCGTCCGACCGCCCCTGTAGGCCCAGTTCCTCGGAGACGCCGGACTCGACGACCTCGTCGTACCAGCCTGTGCGTGTGTTGATGTCTGTGTTGTTCATGCCGCAGGCGCCCACCCGGACCAGTACCTCTCCCTCCGCCGGTGCCGGGGTGGGGTAGTCGTCGCGGAAGACGAGCTTGTCGATACCGCCGTGGCCGGTCAGCACAGTGGCCCGCATGGTGGCCGGAACGGGGACGGCCGGTGCGGAAGGGGCGTTCACTTGTGTACTGGAATTCATGGAATCACTGACGTCCATTTCTCGGCTAGTTCGCCAGTTCGGGATTGACCATCACGTGCTTGAACTTGGAGTACTCGTCGATCCCGTGCGGGGACAGCTCCTTGCCGTATCCCGAGTTCCGGAAGCCGCCGAACGGCATTTCCGAGGCGACGAAGATCTGCTGGTTCACCCACACGGTTCCGAAATCGAGCTCCCGCGTGAAGCGCATGGTCCTGGCGAGGTTGGTGGTCCAGACACTCGCCGACAGGCCGTATTCGACTCCGTTGGCCATGTCGAGCATCTCGTCGTCACTGTGCCCGCGCTGGATCGTGATCACCGGCCCGAAGACCTCGCGCTGGATGATCTCGTCCGACTGGTCGGCGTCGGTGATGACCGTGGGGGCGTAGAACCAGCCCGGGCGGTCGAGCCGCTTTCCGCCGATCCGCACGGTCGCGCCGTTGTCGCGTGCGCGGTCCACGAAGCCGGCGACCCGGTTCATCTGACGCTCGGAGATCAGCGGACCGATCTCCGTCTCCGGGTCGGAGGGGTCTCCGACGCGCAGCTTCGCAGCCGCTTCGCAGTAGGCCTCGACGAACTCGTCGTACGCCGCGTCCTCGACGATGATGCGGCAGGCGGCCGTGCAGTCCTGGCCGCTGTTGGAGTATCCGAACTCCACGAGGTCCCGCGCGGTCGCACGGATCGGGCTGTCGGCGAAGACCAGGACCGGAGCCTTGCCCCCGAGTTCGAGGCCGATGCGCTTCAGCGTGCGTGCGCCCGACTCCGCGACGGCCTTTCCGGTCGCGACGTCTCCCGTGAGCGAGATCATCCGGATGACGGGATGCGCGACCAGGGCCTTGCCGGTGGTCGAGTCTCCCGGCACGAGATTGAGCACGCCCTCGGGGAGGAACTGATTCGCGATGTCGACAAAGAGGATGGTGCTGGTCGGAGTCAGCTCCGACGGCTTGATGACCGCTGTGTTGCCGGCGGCGACGGCAGCAGAGATCTTCCAGGCCGCCATCAGGAGGGGATAGTTCCACGGGGTGATCAGGCCGACCACACCGATGGGCTCGCGGCGCACCCACGAGGTGCTGTTGTTCGCGTACTCGCCGGTGGCGGGAACGGCAGACGTGCGCGCCGCGCCGGCGTTGAAACGGATGACGTCCCACACCCAGGGCATTGCCCCCTGGGCGACCGTGATCGGCTGGCCGACGTTCTCGCTTTCGAGCTGAGCGAATTCCTCTGCTCGCTCCTGGACCACGTCGGCGATCTTGAGGAGGATTTCAGCGCGTTCGGCAGGAGGGGTGTTCCCCCACGCCTTCGCCGCTGCCGCCGCCCGCTGCACGGCCTCGTCGACATCGGCCTCCGTCGCTATCCGATAGGCGGCGATCGCCTTCTCGGTGGCCGGGTTGACGACCACGGCGGCGTCGGTGTCGGTGATGTCTGCTGCGAACGCCGCCGCGGCGCTCCGGCGTTCGACCATCGGCTTGCTCATCGTTGCCGCTCCTTGTGAATCGGTTATGCCTGGTTTCGCCAGTTGACCGGTGTGATCGACAGGAGGAGACGCGTACCCGGGACCGCTCCGTAGCGGACGGTGGTGCCTCGGGGCAGGACGATCAGCTCTCCTGCCTCCCCGATCAGCGGGACATCGACGCAGTCCTCCACGACGAGGAACTCCGCCCGCCCATCGAGGACATAGACCGTCTCCTCGTACTGGAGCGTCCACGGGTCGCTGTGCCCCGGCTCGTCGAACGTCATGAAGTAGGTGCCGAGTTGGTCGAGGCCGGAGCCCGCGGTGCGATGCTCGATCTCGGCGGGACCGAAACGCTTGACCTCGGCCGACGCGAAGGCCGGCTTGGAAGCGCTGGGGCGGGTCATTTCTGTCTGTCTCCTCGCTGTGAAGGCCCTCCGGCGACGGAGTCACGGAGGGCCTGTGTGACGTCCTCGGGCAGCGGGCGCGACCGTGCGGCCTCGGCGTCGACGTTGACGTACACCAGCTCGATCTCCGCGATCTTCGTCCCGTCACGCGTGACGGCCATGTCGAGCTGGAAGCTGGACGTCCCCACACGCCGGCACGCGACGTCCACGTCGAGGACGTCGTCGAAGCGGGCCGGCGACAGGAAGGTCTGCCGCGCGCTCACCACCGACGGGTCGGTTCCGCCCTCGACCAACTTCGCGTAGGGCCAACCGAGTTCGCGGAAGAACTCGGTCATGGCGACGTCGGCCAGCTCGAGATAACGGCTGTTGAAGAGGAAGCCCTGCGTGTCGACCTCGTGGTTGCGGACCCGGTGCGTGTGGGTGAACACGTCAGGCGCCCGCCTCTGCCTGAAGCTTCGCGTACAGGTCGGGCCGCTGGAGCGCGAGCCCGGGCGCTTCGGGGTTCGCCCGCGAGGCCTGCAGGAGGTCGTGGTCCAGGGACACCACCACCAGGTCCTCCCCGGACGACTCGGCCTTGGCCAGGAACCCGTCGTTGATCCCGACGGTCCTGTCGACGGGCCCGGTGACCAGGGCGTTGCCGGTCGCGTGCATGGGCGCGTCCGCCGGCAGGCCGTCGTGGCCGATCAGGGGCGACATCGCGACGTAGAGCTGGTTCTCGATGGCGCGCGCCTGGCATCCGGTGCGGACCCGGTGAACGCCTCGTCGGTTCCAGGTGAGCGAGGGGCACAGGATCAGGTCGACCCCCTTGCGCACGAGGTACCGGGACAGCTCCGGGAACTGGATGTCGGCGCAGATGAGCACGCCCGCGGTGAACGGCCCGATCCTGGTGACCAGCAGTTCGTCGCCGCCGCGGGTGCCGAGCGCGTGCTCCTGGGGCGTCAGGTGGATCTTGTCCTGGGACTCGACCCGGCCGTCGGGATGGACGACGAAGGCGGTGTTGCGCAGTGAGCCGTCGCTGTGCACGCGGTTGTGGCTGCCGCCTGCCACCACGATGTCGTGGTCCTTGGCCATGCTTCGGAGGCCGTCGACGATTCCGTCGGTGAAGGTGGGCAGGACGTCCCAGTAGTCGGACCTGATCGTCGCGGTGGTCACCTCGTGGTCGTCGATGGAACCGAGGAGCCCGGTGCTGGAGAGTTCGGGGAAGAGCACGACCTCCGCGTTCTGGTGGGCGGCGCGGCGCACGAGGTCCTCGGTGTGGGTGAGGAATTGATCGAGGTCCCGCTCGGGGCGAAGCTCGAATTGGGTGACAGCGACGTTCAGCGACACCATGATTTCTGGGACTCCTTTTCCGGAGGTGAGGCGATGGTTTCTGCCGTAAAAGGCCCCGTCGCCGCCCGTGAAAGCGACGGTATCGGCTCTGTCGCGGCGGCTCACTCGTCACTTATGACAAGGACCGGGTGCGTTCCCTGGAATCTTTCCAAGCCGCCTTTGGCCGGTTGCGGATGAGGAAGCGCGGTCAGCGTTCCGGCCCGAGCGCCGCGCCGAAACGTGCTGAGAGGGACAGCCCCTGTTCCGGGTCGGCGAGCACGGTGCCCGTCGCCCCGGCGCCGCGGATCTCCCCGGTCTGTTCCTCCCGGCCGGCCGGCCTGATCCGGCGCTGGGTCCAGGACTCGGCTTCCACCATGGACAGCGCGGTCAGCGCGAGGAACAGGGACGAGACCGCCGACGGGTCCCGCAGGCTCAGGTCGAGCGCGGACTCGATCTTCGACAGGCGGTAGCGCAGCGAGTTGTGATGCACGGTCAAAGCGTCGGCGGCCGTCATGATGTTCTGCCGGTGCTCGAAGTAGGTCGACAGCGTCGCCAGCATGGTCTGCTTGTCCTCCAGGGGGCGCAGCAGTTCCCTCGCCCACTCGCCCATCCGGTCGAGACCGACGTCGGAGAACAGACGGGTGGCGAAGTCGAAGTCCTCGTAGGCCATCAGGCGCCGCCCCGTGCCGTCGCGGCGCAGGACGCGGAGGGCGAGTTGGGCGTCGTGGTAGGAGTCGACCACGTGACCGACGCCGGCCGCGTCCCGTCCGATGCCCAGCACCAAGCCCTCCGTCGGTGTGCCCGTCTTGACGAAGGCACGTCTGACGGCGGACGACGAAGCCTGCACGAGGCCGACCAGGGCGGACTCCCGCAGGACAAGCAGATGGGGGAGACCTTCGCCGACCAGCGTGCGTTGCAGGCCGGCGTGCAGCGACTCCAGGGCCGCCACGTCCCGGGCGGTGGTCACGCCGAGGGCCGGCTCCGCGACGATCACCCGGGTCTCCTGCTCGAAGGACAGCCCCAGCGAGGCGATGCGCCCCGCCAACTCGGTGTCGTGGCGCTCCAGACGCAGCGCCAGGGCCTCTTCGAGTACGGCGCTGCGCACCGCCCGTTCCTGGCGCTGGGCGGCGAGTTCGATCTGGAGGCTGGTCTCGGCGAGCGAGGCGGCGATGTACAGCGCGGCCTCGGAGTACTGGTCCGGGAAGGCCGGGCGGCGGCTGGCCGCGACGAGCCAGCCGGTCCGCTCACCGGCAGAGGCGCTGGTGGCGACCCTGACCGCCATGCCGTACCAGCCCTCGACGGTGAACCTCTGGGACTCGCTCCGGGTGCGCGCGATCTCCGGGAAGAGCAGGGACAGCGGCAAGGGCCCCGAGGCGTGTTCGGCGCCGCCGTGGCCGTCGACGAGCGTGACGACCGCGTTGCAGACTTTGGCGACGCGAGAGGTCAGCGCCCGCAGCGGGTCGGGTTCGGCCAGCGCCTGGGTCAGCGAGCGCTGCAATGACGTCAGACGTCTGGCCGGTGCCTCTTCGGCCCGCGTGGTCGACCGGGCTATCTCGGCGATGAGCTCCGCGGGATCGATGTCGTCAGGAAGGCCCAGCAGGAGGTGGCGGCCCGCCGCACGCTCCAGGCCTTTGGGCGGGGCGCCCGGCGGCAGCCATACGGCGATGACCCTGGAGCCGGGCAGCGCGAGGGCATCGGCGACACCGGCGAGCAGGTCACCACCGGTGCCGGGCCGGGCCGCGGCCACGAGGACGACGTCTTCACCGATCTTGGCGAGATCGGCGCTTCCCGAGGCCAGCCGTGCTCCGTGCACCGGCCGGGATTCCGCTCCCGCCCGGTCGACGAGCAGAGTCAGCCGCAGCCGCTCGTTGCCCAGGAGTTCGCCGAGCGTACAACCAGTCCCGTCATGCGTCATTTGGAAGGTTCCCTACGTCAATGTGGAACGTTCAGCCACCTACCAGCGGACCGTTGTGCTCCGGACAGGTTAGGCAATAACCGGCGAGGTGTGATCGGAAAATATCCCAAGAACCTGCCGTGCGGTGATGACAATTCCAATGGGGTGGACGCGTGGTCGCGACTACCGTCGGGGCAGAAATACGCAGACGTCGAAGCAGACGCCGAAACGTGGGTGGAGACTTAAATGGAGCCGCAGCACCCCGGAGAAGTCGCCCCCTATTGGCGGTCGGCCGTCAGCCAGGTGACGCCGGAGAAGGTCTTCGTCCGGGGCTACGACCTGGAGGACCTCATCGGAGGGCTGTCCTTCACCGCGGCTTCCTTTCTGCTGATCAAGGGGCGGTTGCCGACCCCGCAGGAGACCCGGGTGCTGGACGCCGTGCTCACGGCGGTTCTGGACTACGCCCTGCAGAAGCCCGGCACCGTCGCGGCGCGCTACGTGGTGTCCGCGAACCCGAGCATGGTGGCCGGCCTGGCCGCGGCGACCATGGCGGTCGGCAAGCACACCCTGGCGACCGAGGACACGGCCCGGTACATCACCTCCACCTACGCCCGCTTCGAGGAGTCGGGCAAGGATATGGACGCCTTCGCGGCCGACGAGGTGGCATCGATGGCCGCGCGCAGGCAGCGCATTCCCGGCCTGGGGCACCCGGTCTTCAAGAGGGTCGACCCGCGTGCGGCGATTCTGCGTTCGCTCGCTGTCGAGGAGGGGCTGTGGAGCGAGCCGGTGCAACTGTACGAGGCGATCCATCGCGCGTTCACCGCCCGGCCCGGCAAGAGCGACATCCCGATCAACGACGTGGGCGTCATGGCAGCGGTACTCGTCGGCCTCGGCTTCACCCCGGAGGAGACGACCGGCCTCGCGGTGATCTCGACCCTGCCCGGTGTGGTGGCGCACATCTCCGAGGAGCTGGCCGCGGCCAGTCCCCTCCGGATCGTCCCCGACCACGACGTGGCCTACGAGGGCGCGCGGGACAGGGACTTCGCCACCGACCTGAAGGAAGCAGGGTGGCCCGCCGCGCAGTGACCACTGCCGACGGCACTTCGTAAGATCCACCGGACCAGGGGCAGTCAGGGAGGCAGCATGGACCGGCTTCGAGCCCTCGACACCGCCGACATCGTCGTCGTCGGCGGCGGCATCGTGGGGCTGTGCACCGCGTTCGAGCTCAGCAAGCGCGGATACGACGTCATCATCGCCGAGCAGCGGTTCTTCGCGTTCGGCGCCTCCGGCCGCAACTCGGGGGCGATGTGGCTCCAGACGCGCCGCTCCGGCACGGAACTCCAGCTGGCCCGTCGCGGCCTGGAACGCTACGCCGAGTACGAGCGGGAACTCGGCCCCACCTTCGAGTTCCGCCGCCATGGCGGGCTGTTCTTCTACGAGACGGAAGAGCAGAAGACCGTGCTGAAGGAGTACGTCGAGGACCGTGCTTCCGCCGGTCTCGACATCTCGCTGCTCGGCGCCCGCGAGGCGCGTAAGCAGTCCCCGGTGCTCCCGGAGTCCGCCATCGGCGCCGTCCACTGCGCCGACGACGCGCAGATCGACGCCCAGGCGTTCGCCCGCGGTCTGGGAGCCGCCTGCCTGCGCCGCGGTGTGCGGGTCTACGAGAACACCGCCGTGCTGGGCACGCTGCGGCGCGGTGACACGGTCATCGGCGTCCGCACGGTGCGCGGCGACATCCACACGGGCGGGGTGGTGTGGGCGTCCGGCGCCTGGTCGGTGAACCTGCGCTCGGAGGGCATCGACCTGCCGATCGAGACCTCGCGGGTGGGCCAGCTGGTCACCCAGCCGATCGCCTACACCCCCGGCCCCATCCTGCGCGGCCCGCGTGGCGTGGCTTGGTGCGGGGCACTGACCGACCTGGCCGGCTACGACCCCCGGCTCTTCGCCGCGCCACAACCGCCCGGCGCGGACAGCGACTTCGTCTACGACGACACGCTCGTCCAGAACACCGAAGGCGCCCTGGTGGTGGGCAACAGCATCGACGGCACGGGCTCCCTCAACCCGCACATCAGCATGTCCGCCACCCAGGCCCTGATCAACACGACGCTGGACCGCGGCACCAGGCGCGGTGAGCTGGGCGTCACCGGACTGTGGGCCGGACTGGTCGGCCGCACGCGCGACCACCTGCCCATCGTGGACCGCGTCGAGGGCATCTACGTCAACACCGGTCACTCCTACGGAGTGGCGAGCGGCCCGGCCTGCGGCGAGATCCTCGCCCAGTTGATCGTCGACGAGCCCAGTCCTTTGCGTTCCGCGCTGGCTGTCGACCGGCCTGGACTCCAGGCCGCGCATGCCGCGGCCCCGTCGTGGTAGCCGCCCGGACCCGCTCGTGACGGTTCCGGTGACAGGGAGGTATCGATGATGCAGGCCGTGCTCCTCACCGCGTTCGAGGGCCCGAATGCCTTGGCCGTACGAGAGGCTCCGGAACCGGAGGCCCAGCAGGGCCAGGTCCTCATCGACGTCGAATGGGCCGGCGTGACCTTCCCGGACCTCCTGCAGTCGCGCGGGGAGTACCAGACGCGTCCCGAACTGCCTTTCATCCCTGGCTGGGAGGTGTCGGGAACGGTCCGCACGGACACCGGCGGATTCCGGGCCGGTGACCGCGTGGCAGCCCTGCCGGTCACCGGTGGCTTCGCCCAGACGGTCGCGGTCGACGCGCCGATGGTCTTTCCCCTCCCGGACAACGTGGACACCCGCCGTGGGGCGGCCCTGCCCCTGAACTACCTGACGGCGCATTTCGCGCTCGTCCGCCGTGGTGCTCTCCGGCCCGGTGAGGTCGTCCTCGTCCACGGAGCCGCAGGCGGGGTGGGGAGCGCGGCCTGTCAGGTGGCCGCGGCGTACGGGGCGCGCGTCATCGCGGTCGTGTCCACCGAGGAGAAGGCCGAACTGGCCAGGTCTCTGGGAGCAGATGAGGTGGTGGCTGCCGACGGCTTCCTCGACGAGGTCAGGACCCTCACCGACGGCCGAGGGGTCGACGTCGTGGTCGATCCGGTCGGCGGGGATCGCTTCCTGGACTCGCTGCGTGCGCTGCGGCACGGTGTGGGGCGCCTGCTCGTCCTGGGATTCGCAGGCGGGGGCATCCCGACGGTCAGAGTGAATCGTCTGCTGCTGACCAACACGTCGGTGCTCGGCGTCGGTGTCGCGGAGTACTGGCGGCAGGATCCGGAGGCCGCCCGCGCCCAGTGGCGCGAACTCTGGCCGTTGCTGAAGTCCGGCCGGCTGGACCCGCCCGTCTCGTCCGTCTTCCCCCTGGAACAGGCGGCGGCTGCCCTGAGGCACCTGGACGAGCGCCAAGCCCTCGGCCGGACTCTTCTGAAGGTGCGTGCCTGACGACACCTCCGAGGTGTCGTCGAGCACGCGCGCGTACCAAGTCCCCATGGCTCGGCGGATGGACGAGCCGATGCCGATGCCGCCGTCGACATAGAGGACGACACCGGTGATGCAGCGGGCCGCCGGCGAGCACAGGAACGCCGCCGCCTCGGCTATGTCGGTGGGGTCATCTGTGTGCCGCAGGGGAACCTTGCCGATGAGTTTCTCCCGGGCAGGGTCGTTCATCGAGGCCGGCATGGGAGTCTTGTCAAACCAGGCGCGATGGCGTTGACGGTGATCCCCTGCCGCGCGGTCTCCAGGGCGATGGCCGGGGTCAGGCCCACCACGCCGGCCTTCGCGGCGACGTAGTCGTCCTGGCCGAAGTTGCCGCGCCACGACATGGGGGAGAAGGACAGGATGCGTCCGTAGGCGCGGCGCCGCATCACCGGCAGCACGGTTCGAATGCCATGGCAGGAGCCGCTCATGTGGACGTCCAGCACGGCCTGCCAGTCCTCGTCGCTGATCTTTCTCGGCACGGTTGTCGCGGATGATGCCGGCGTTGTTCACCAGCACGTCGATACGGCCGTACGCCTGGTCGAGCTCGTTGATCCACGCCGTCACCCCGGCCGAGGAGGACACGTCCACCTCCTAGGCCCGGCCGGTTCCCGGGGAAGTGCTTGCTATGACCCGAACCGTTCGGGTGCGCGAACGCCGTCGGCCAGCGTGAACAGGCCGCTGGAAGGCTAGGCCAGCACTCGCGGCGCACCATGCGCTGCAGCCGCATCCGCAGCGGCCCGTCAGCGCTGGCCAGTAGGGTGAGCACGGGCCAGTCGCCCTCCGGCGGCATCTCGCCGCTCACGGTGTTTACCACCGGCGGAACGGGACCGGCGGATTCGTCCGAATCTGCACCAGCCGTCGGCCCGGGCGCGAACCCCGGTTCGTCCGCGCGCCGCGTTCGGCCGGCACCCGGGCGAGGGTCGCCTGAGTGATCACCAGGTGGGACAGCTCCTCCTCGGCGATCGCGCAATATGGCCGGAAAGGATCAGCGCGTCAGTTCCAGTGTCCGCTGGACCATTTCGAGGGCCTGGTCCACATGGTCGGCCATGTACACGAAATCCGCGAAGACATGGTCGATATCCGTCTCGTCCCGCGTCCGCAGGATGACGTCCACGACATCCTCCACCGTCGACTCGGCCGCCGGGCTGATGCGCAGCGCCGCGCCGATGCCCGCCGGGTCTCGGCCCTGGTCCTCGGCCATCCGGCGCACCTGTTCCAGTGGCCCGCTGACTGCGCCCACCGGGTCGAACTTGAACCCAGGGTGCGGCGTCACCGCCGGCAGGATGCCGTCCGCCCGGCGGGCTGCCCTGCGCTGCGAGGCCGGGCCGAAAGCGGCCAGGTAGATGGGGGGCCGAGGACGCTGGACGGGCTTCGGCCCGATGTAGGCGGCGGGGATGGAGTAGTGCGTGCCCTGGTGCTGCTCGATGGGATCGGTGGCAGACACTGCCTCCAGCACGTCCAGGAACTCGTCCAGCCGGGCGCCTCGTTCCCTCCAGGGCACGCCCACGCCCTGATACTCCTCCGGCGACCAGCCCGTCCCGAAACCGGGGAGCAGCCGCCCCTGGCTCACCACGTCGATGCCGCTCAGCGACCGGGCCAGGAGCAGAGGCGAGTACCAGGGCGCGGTGAGCGTGCTCGTGCCCAGCAGCACCCGGTCGGTGGCGGTCGCGGCCACGGACATCGCCACGAACGGATCGAGCAGGGCGTTCATCTGCCACGGGATCGGCGTGCCTGGGCCCGCGTAACCCACGGTGGGATTCACCGCGGCCAGGACACGGTCACCGACCCACAGACTGCCCGCACCGAGTTCCTCAGTCTGCCGGGCGAAGTGCGCCACACGGTCGAGCTGTTTAGCCATCGCGCCGTATTGGGGGAGTGAAAAACCTATACGCATGTCTACTCCTGTGGGGAAGGGGCCGAAGAGGTCAACAAGTAAAGATGACACTTCAACTAGCCTGCTGCGCAAGCCCTCTCATTGGTTGGCGCGCCCTCCGGGAGTGTCTTTCGGCCAACACTCGACGAGGATCGTCCGGCCCGGCGGTTTGGGGAGCCCGGCCGCCACGTCCAGGTGTGGTCGAGATCGGTCCGCTGGGTCCGGGGGCTTCTGGCCCGGTCGCCGGGTGTGGGCGAAGCGGACCTGCCAAGGAAAATTGTTGATCATGTCCCTCAAACAAGAGCCGCACCCAGCGAGGTTGGTCGAACGGCCCATGTGCTGCCGAAGTCGGCCAAGTGGAGACAGCCGAGCGCGCCGAGCCGGTAGTCGGCCGCGACGACGACCGCGCCGGTCTGCCGCGAGCGCGTCGCCCTGGCTGTACGTCGCCGAGGCCGAGCCGGCCTAGAAGCCGCCGCCATAGATCCACACGATGACCGTGTGCGGTCCATCGCCCCGTGCGGGTCTACACGTTCAGGCACAGACAGTCCTTGGAGATCTCCCGAACGGCGGGGACCATGCGTAGAGCAGGGGGAGTCCCGGCCCGAGTCCCGGCCCCGGCGGCTGCGCCGAGGCCACCAACCGCTGGATGGGCGCCGGGGCGAAGTGGTCGGCCGGGCGCCCCCCTACCGGCCGGCGGCCGGCTGCGGAGGGAGCAACCGCACGTCTCGGCGTCAGCTTGCCCCATTCCGCTGAACAGCCGGGGTGAGGGCTGCCTGAAAGAAGGAGCGGAAGCGGCCGGCCAGTTCCTCGGGGTGCAGGCTCCCGTGCAGTTGGGGGAGGTGTTCGAAGTCTCAACCCACAGGCACAGGAGCCGTGCAGGTGGTGACCGACCCGGCCGGGCGGCTGCTGTGGATCTCGCCCGTGCTGCCCGGCCGCGCGCACGATCTCACCGCGGCTCGCACCCACCGGATCATCCGGATCTGTGAACGCCAGGGCATTCCGGTCCTCGTCCGCCGTGCCTACATGGGAGCCGGCCCGTGGGTGACGACACCCCTCAGACGCCCGCCGGGCCCTGACCTCAGCCCCACCCGACAAACCGTCAACCGCGCGTTGTCCGCGGCGCGGGCGCCGGTCGAGCGCGGTGTCGCACGATTGAAGTCGTGGCGGATCTTCCGCAGGTCCCGGTGCAGCCCGAATCGAATGTCGTCAATCGCCGCTGCCGTCCTCACACTGGAGCGGCAACGCTGAAAAAGCTCAGTGAGCCATTTCCAACTTGGTGGAGAGGCAGGCAAGTTGGGATGGCTGCGGCGTTGAGGAAGAGATGAAGCTCCTGGTAGATGGGTTGTCGACCAAGATCAACCTGTCCGCTCGGCCTCGAGCCCCATTTGCGGGGGCAGCGCCAGCGTCTCGTTCAGCAGGTGCTTGAAACGGGTCTGCGCGGGTCCGGCGGCCGCGGCCAGTTGCTCGGCGAGGTCCTGGCCATGTCCTCCAGACGCGTGGCGGGGACGGTGGCGTGGAGCCAGCCACAGGCGCTGAACTCCGAAGCGGCAACGAGCTCGCCGGTCAGGGCCAGGTAGCGGGCGAAGCCGACGCCGACCCGCTGGGCCAGGCGTACCGGATAAGACCGGCGATGAGGAACATCATCGAGGTGCCGATGCCGTTCCCTGCGACCAGCATCACGGGAATGATGCCGACGACCACCACCAGCGGGGCGTTGTAGGCATCATGCTGAAGAAGAGCCCGAACGTTCCCAGGCTGCCGAGCAGCCGAGGGCCGGCCTCTGGCCTGACGTCAGCCGGCGGAGTCTTGCTCCCTGGGTTCCCATTCCCGCTAGGTCACTGTGCTGCGATGCTGCGGCCCCCGCCGGGCCGGCAGAGGAGCAGTCGTACGGAGAGCATCATCAGACAGCGGGCGACGCCGGTCGGCAGCGCGTCGTGCAACCGCTCGGCTTGCTCCGTGCCCATGCCGCAGAGCATCGTGAACGTAGCTGGTCAATGAGACGAGACCGACGATGAAGCCTCACGAGTCACCCGGCCGACGCCTTCCGGTACCGCCTGGCGCCTGGCTCGACACGGCCGCCGCCGCGGTCGCGGACAGCGACGGCCAGGTGACCCACTGGAGCAAGGGCGCACAGATGCTGTGGGGCTACGCCCCGCAGGAGATCATCGGCAGGCCGCTGGCCGATCTTTTCACCGACGCAGGGGGGAAGCTCCGGCATCGTGACGGCCACCATTTGGGCGGGCAGGTGATCCTGGCTCCTCTGTTGGACGGCGAGCGGGAGGCCGGGTTCCTGTTGACGGTACTGCCCGGATCGGTGACGGCCAATGCTGGGGAGGACGCACTCAAGCGGTGGTTCTTCAATCAGCATCCTGTGCCCTCTTCGATCTACGATCGCGACGCACGCGTGCTCTTCGGGAACGAAGCAGCGCAGCAGACGATGCGTTACTCCGAAGACGAGGTCCGCGGCCGGCTGTCCACCGAGTTGCGTCCGGGCGTCCAGGTGTACGAGGAACTTGTGCAGCTGATCCGCCGGGCTGCTCAGAGCGGAGAGCCGGAGTTCGTGGAGCGTGTTCTCGATGTGCCCGGCGAGGCGAGGGCGCACGTCTGGGGCATGGACTTCTTTCCGCTCAAGGACGCGGCCGGCCGGGTGCACGGTGTGGCTGCTTCGGCGTACGACTACTCCGAGAAGTACGAATCCCTGGAGCGGCTGGCGCTGCTGGGCGAGGCCCGGACCCGCATCGGTGCCAGCCTGGACGTGACGGGCACCGCCCGCGAACTCGCCGAGGTCGTCGCGCCCCGCTTCGCCGACGTGGTCAGTGTCGATCTGCTGGACGCCGTCTTCCAGGGCGACCTGCCCGCACCCGTCCTCTCCGGCTCCGTCCTGCTGCGCCGGGTAGCACTCCGCGCGAACACCCCCTTCTGGGAGCACCCAGCCCCAGGCGAGATCAGCCGTCATCCTGCCACCTCACCCATCGCCCGGTGCGTGGCCACCGGCCGGGCGGAACTGCACCCCATCACCGCCCCCGAGATCGTCCGCTGGTTCGCCGACGACACCATCCAGGCGGCGCAGGCCCGCGCCTGCGAGGCGGACTCGCTGATCGCGGTGCCCATCCGCGCCCGCGGCATCATCCTTGGCGCGGTCATGTTCCTCAGGTGCTCGACGTCTCGCGAGCCCTTCGCCCCCGCTGATCTGTCCCTCACCGAGGACCTGGTCGCGCGTGCGGCAGTCTGCCTGGACAACGCGCGCCGGTTCACGCGCGAACGCGGCATCGCTCTGGCGCTGCAGCGCCACCTACTGCCCCAGGGCCCGATCGTGCATCCCGCTGTGGAGACCGCCGCCCGCTACCTGCCCGCCGGTGACGGTGCCCAGGTCGGCGGGGACTGGTTCGACGTGATCCCGCTGCCCGGTGCGCGGGTCGGCCTGGTCGTCGGCGATGTCGTCGGCCACGGCATCAACGCGTCAGCCACCATGGGCCGCCTGCGCACGGCGGTGCGCACCCTCGCCGACACCGACCTGCCGCCGGACGAGCTCCTCACCCACCTCGACGACATCGTCACCCACGGTGAGGGCGGGCAGTACACGGAGGCCACGAGTGAGATCCCCGGCGACATCGGCGCCAGCTGCCTGTACGCCGTCTACGACCCGCTCTCCGGCACCTGCTCCCTTGCCCGGGCCGGCCACCTGGCCCCGAACCTGGTCCATCCGGACGGCACCAGCAGCATCGTCGACGTGCCCGCCGGCCCCCCGCTGGGCCTGGGCAGCCTGCCCTTCGAGGTGGCCGAGGTCACCGTGCCCGAAGGAAGCCTGCTGGCCCTGTTCACCGACGGCCTCCTGAAGGCCGGCAGTCGCGATGTCGATGAGGGGCTCAGCGCACTGCGCCGCGCGCTCGCCCAGCCCGCGCCCTCGCTCGAGGCCCTGTGCGACACCGTGCTGGATACGCTGTGCCTCGAACCCCGCGCCGACGACATCGTCCTGCTCCTGGCCCGCACCCGAATCTTCGGCGAGGATCGGGTCGCCTCCTGGGATGTTCCCGTCGATCCTGCGGTCGTGGCCGACATGCGTCGCCGCGTCGGCGACCGGCTTGCCGCTTGGGGGCTGGAGGAGGCCGCGTTCATCACGGAACTGGTGGTCAGCGAGCTGGTGACCAACGCCATCCGGTACGCCGGCGGCCTGATCCGTCTGCGGCTGATCAAGGATGAGACGCTGATCTGCGAGGTCTCCGACGGCAGCAGCACCAGTCCGCACATGCGCCGGGCCCGGCCGAGCGACGAGGGCGGCCGTGGCCTGTTCTTGGTCGCCGAGCTCACCCAGCGCTGGGGAACGCGCTATACCCGTACGGGCAAGACGATTTGGGCCGAGCAGCTTCTCTCCTGAGGCGAGTGAAGTGGGCCGACCGTGGGCAGTCGGCCCGTGGGGCCACGTCCTAGCTTCGCTTTTGCTTTCAGGCTGACGAACTCCAGCCAGATGGAACGCCTCGATGCCACGTGAGGTACGGCAGGACCTTCCTCCAGCACAACCAGGTTCGCGGATATCCATGCAGCAGTACCAGCGGTTCACCCTCCCCGGCGACGACGTAGTGCATCTGCACCTCGGACAGAAGACGGCGAGCTCGGTGGTGACGGCGACGGGGCTGTTGGAAGGGTCGATGATCCCTCCGTGTACGGCACCGGAGACGTCGCCGACGAGTATGTGCAGCGGCGAGTCCGGTTCGGAGTCCGGCCCGACCGACCCCATGACCGAGACGATCTCGCCGCGGACGCCGGGGAGGGTCTCCGCGCCGCCGTCTCGTACGAACGTCGGGCCGACGATGCTGCCGAGGGCCACGCGCACGATGCCGCGGCGGAACCCGGCGTCCGCACAGATGCGCTCCGCCGCCTCCCGCAGGTTCATCCCGGGCAGCACACGGGCGACGACCACGCGCCGGCCCTCGGCCGGAGTCGGGACGCCGCTGGGCTGCGGCGTGAACACCGGCATACGAGTCTCGGGGTCATCGGCGCTGTGATAGTGCACGCCGGGCAGCGGGTACACGATCGCGTGCACCGGGACGGGCCCGATCACGGTGTCAGGGAGGAGGACGTGGCCTGCCTGCACCACACCCTTCGCATCGACCCATGCCGCGTGACAGTGGATGAACGGCTCGCCGTCCCGCCGCCCCAGAGTCACCGAACCCCGGATGAGGTTGACGGGCCCCCTGGCGGTCTTGCCTTCTCCGTACTGGAGGGCCTTGCTGCCATCGGGCCATCACCAGACGCATTCGCGAGCTCAGCGAAACACTGACCGGAGTCGACCGTGTCTCGACGCGCGCGATGCGCTCGGGGGAGGGTGGGCCGGGGTGCGACCGTGGCCGGCGAGTTCACGAGCCGCTCCCGGATTCGCCGTCACTGCATGGCGTCATCGTCGACCTCCAGTCTGCGGCTCCTCGGCCCGTCGAAGCGGTGCGCCCCATGCTGGAAGGCGGGAATCCGAGCAGATACCGTGAAATGCAGCGAACCTCCCTTCGCTGTTCATCGATTTGTCGAAAAGCGCAGATGACGGTGCGGGCTGCATGCGCAGGACGCTTCGGTCACTGCCCCTCTGCCTTGCAGGCGGAACTCGGTGGTCTCGCCACGGGGTCTGACGACCAAGGATCACGCCGGATTTTCGTAATGCTTCCAATGGTTCGTGGTCGCCGTCGGCTCTTAACTGTGCGCAACTCACCGAGTGATGTCGATCTCATTTGCGTCACCACGCCCGCGATGAAATCCCCGGCCGACTGAACGACGAAGCCCGTCGCCGCTCGGGACATCGCCGCACCATGGCAGGAGCAGACCATGCAGCGCAGAGCAAGGGTTGTCGGACTCAAGAAGTCGAGCGAAACCGACGGCGGGACGGGCCTTCAGGTGCGTCACGGCAGGCGCCTGCTCGCCGGGGCGGCCGCCGGTGTCTGCGCCATGCTGCTCGCCACCGCGTGCGCACCGCAGGAAGCGACCTCCTCCGGCTCGGAGGCAGACGTCGATCCCGAGGTCACCGCGGCCCTCAAGAAGGAAGGCCTGGTCAGGTTCCACGACGGTCAGTACATGGAGAACTCCCTCCAGGCCTACTTGATGAAAGAGATCGTCACCGAGCTCGGTGGGGAGGCCGAAACCGTTCAGAGCGGACCGGCCGAGGCCGCGGCGGCGATGTGCAAGGCGGACGACCTCGTGTCCATGGACTGGTGGCGGTGGCAGTTCGAGGACGGGTGGCAGAAGTACGTCGTGAAGGAGAAGTGCGTCGTCGACGTCGGCACGACGGACTACAAGGGCGAAGAGGGCTGGTACGTGCCCACCTACGTCATCAAGGGGGACGCCAAGCGGGGCATCAAGCCCGCTTGCCCGGAACTCCCGGACTGGAAGGCCCTCAACAAGTGCGTGGACGTCTTCAAGACGTCCCGGACCACGCCCAAGGGCCAGTACATGACCGGGGCGGAGTCCTGGGCACCCGCCTACGGCGACCAGGACCGCATCGACAACCTGAAGCTCGACTACAAGATGACGTTCGCCGGCTCCGAGGCGGCGCTCTTCGCCGAGCTTTCCAAGGCCTATGAGCGGGGCGAGCCGTGGCTGGGGCTGATGTGGCGTCCCAACTACCTGACGCACAAGTACGACCTGACGCGTGTGGAGTTCCCGCCCTACAGCGACAAGTGCTGGAAGACCACGCACGCGTGCCAGTGGCCGGAGACCGTGATCTACCGGACCGCCTCGGCCGGCCTGGAGTCCAAGCACCCGACGGTCTGGAAGATCCTGCAGAACTACGAGCTCGACGACAAGCAGCTGAGTGCGATGCAGTCGCTGGTCGTGAACGACGGAATGTCGATCGAGGACGCCGCCAAGAACTGGGTGAAGGAGAACCGCGAGGTGTGGACCGCATGGATCTGACCAGCGGATCCCCGGCCGAGACGGTGCCTCGTACCGGCCCGGCCGCAAGCACGGTCACAGCGGCGAAGAGCAGGCGTCCGGACGAGCCCGGCAGGCCGGGACCGGCACCGCGTGAGCCTCGTCGCCGTCTCGGCCGTGGTTTCACCTGGCGTCCCTGGCACATGGTGCCGGTTCTTGTCGCCGTCGTGATCGTCACCGGGGCCGTCTCGGCCCCGGTGGCCTTCCCGGCGGGGCTCAGGGTCCCGGTCGGGCGGGAGGTGGAGGACGCGTTCAACGCCTTCGCGGAGAGCGGGACCTGGCTGTACGAGCCGATCGCCACCGCGTTGGACGCGTCGTTCGACTGGCTCGTCGCCTGGCTGGAGGTGATTTCCCCGCCCGTGCTCGCGGCGGCCGTGGTCCTCCTCGTCGGCTATTTCAAGGGCGTCCGGCTGGGGCTGCTCGCCGCGGTGATGTTCGCATGGGTGGTTCTCACCGGGCTGTGGGAGCCGACGGTCGAGACGGTCGCGTTCATGCTCGTGGCGGTCGTCGTCAGCGCCGTCGTAGGCGTCGGACTGGGACTTGCCGCCGCGACGCACCCGAGGGCCCACGCCGTCGTGCGGATGCTGCTGGACGCCCTCCAGGCGTTTCCGGCCTTCGCCTACCTCGTGCCGGTCGTGTTCCTGTTCGGCATGGGGAACACCCCGGCGTTGATCGTCACGGTGATCTGGGCCATGCCGCCGATCGCGCGCATGACCAGCGTCGGGCTCCGGGATGTCTCCCCCGACGTGCTCGAAGCCGCGGCGGCTTCCGGCGCGAGTCGCCGGCAGCTCCTTTTCGGGGTGCGGATCCCCATGGCGGCGCCGAGCATCCGTGCGGGTCTGAACCAGACCATCATGTACGCGATCGGGATGGCCACGATGGCGGCGATGATCGGCGCCGCCGGCCTGGGCGCGCCGGTGTGGAGCGCCCTGAGGCGACTGGAGTTCGGCGACGCCCTGCAGGGCGGGATCGCCCTGGTGCTCGTCGCGATCCTGATCGACCGGGCCTCCTCGCCGCGCAGCGGTCCCGGCACGACGAAGCGCGTGGAGGCGTCGGACGGACCGCAGCAACGCCCAGTGGGTCGCTTCCTTCGGAAGCCGTCGCTCGCGGGGACGATCACCTTCTCGGTGTTCCTGGCCGTCGTGGTCGCCTCGCAGATCTTCCGCGGCTCGTGGCAGAACTTCGCGGAGCCTCCGTGGGGCACACCGGTGCGGCTGCGGGAGCCCGTGGGCGATGCCGTGATCTGGGTGACCACGACGTGGGGCCCCGGCCTCGACGCGATCGGCTCGGCGATCCAGCAGTTCGGCCTCAACCGGCTCGGCGACTTCTTCGCCTCCATACCGTGGCCCGTCGTCGCGCTCTGCTCGGCCGTCCTCGGCGTGGTCGTCGCAGGAAAGGCCAAGGGCGTCGTCATCGGCCTCGGTGTCGTCGCCATCGGGTGCCTGGGAATGTGGGGGTCCACGGTCGAGACGTTGGCGGTGGTGAGTACCGCCATCGCGCTGGCCGTTCTGATCGGATTCCCGGTGGGTGTCCTGATGAGCGCGAGCAACGCGGTCGCAGCCGTGATGCGCCCGGTTCTGGACGTGATGCAGACGCTGCCGGTGTACCTGCTCGTCATCCCCTCCGTCATGATCTTCGGAAGCGGCGAGGTCGCCGCCGTTCTGGCGACCGTCCTGGCCGCGGTCCCGCCGGTGATCCGGTTCACCAACGCCGCTCTGCGGGGAGCGGACCCGGAGGTCGTGGAGGCCGCCGTCACCTTCGGTGCCACGCCCGGTCAGGTCCTGCGGCAGGTTCGTATCCCCCTGGGCCTGCAAACCATCATGGTGGGCCTGAACCAGGCGGTTCTGATGGCCCTGGCCATGGCGGTCGTCAGCGCGATGATCGGCGCGCCCGGTCTCGGACAGGACATCCTCTCCTCGGTCGAAAGGGTCGACCTGGCCCGGGGCGTCGAGGCCGGCCTGGCGATGTTCCTGCTGGGCGTGATCATCGACCGGCTCTTCGACGGGTCCGCCCGCATGCTCACCACCCTCACCCACACCTCGGTCAGCCCTGGAAAGGCGGGATCATGACTGCCGTATCCGCACTCGCGACGGAGGCTCCGGTCGGCGGCGCCGCCCTCAGCGTCCGACATCTCTGGAAGATCTACGGCCCCCACCCTCGACGCCACTTCGAGGAGACCGAGTCGGGCAAGGCCCAGTCGGACGGGGGGCACACCGTGGCGGTCCGGGACGTCTCCTTCGACGTACGGCCCGGCGAAACCTTCGTGGTGATGGGCCTGTCCGGCAGCGGCAAGTCGACGCTCGTCCGATGTCTCAACAGGCTCCTGGAGCCCACCGCCGGAGAAGTGGAGGTGGACGGCGTCGACGTCGTGTCGATGTCCCAGTCCCAGCTCAGCGAGATGCGGCGCAAGCACTGGGCGATGGTCTTCCAGCACTTCGGACTGCTGCCGCACCGACGCGTCCTGCACAACGTCGCCTACGGGCTCGAAGTCAGCGGTGTCCCCAGGAGCGACCGCGACGCGAGGGCTCAGGAGATGATCGAGCTGGTGGGACTCAAGGGCGTCGAGCACAAGTACCCGCATGAGCTCAGCGGTGGCATGCGACAGCGCGTCGGACTCGCACGCGCCCTGGCCGTACGTCCCCGTCTCCTGCTCCTCGACGAACCTTTCAGCGCTCTCGACCCTCTCATCCGCGGCGACCTCCAGGACGAGTTGCTGAGGCTCGCCGACGTCGTGCGCCAGAGTTCGATCTTCATCACGCATGACCTCGCCGAAGCGCTCAAGGTCGGCGACCGGATCGCGATCATGCGTGACGGAAAGTTCGTCCAGGTGGGGACCCCGGAGGACATCGTGCTGCGCCCGGCCGACGACTACGTCCGCCGCTTCGCGGTCGAGGCACCGCGAGCCAAGGTGGTGCGCGCCGGAACGATCGTGCGTGAAACCGTCACTCTCTCCGGGGCCGATACCCCGGAGACCGGCCTCGCGAGGCTGGCCGACGCCGGGGGAGGGGCCGCGATCGTGCGGGGCGAGGACGGCGCAACGCCGAGCGTCGTCACGGAGCTCCAGTTGCTCAGGGCCCAGAAGGAGGGGCGGAGGACGGAGGACCTCCTTACCGGCGAGTTCGCGACGGTGAGCGAGGACGAGAAGCTGGGCGCCGTGATGGAGAAGCTCGTCGCGACGGGAAACCCGGTGATTGTCCACTCGGCCTCCGGCCGACTGCTCGGACTCGTGGACCACTCGACGGCGGTCCGTGCCCTCGCCACGACACCGCCACCCGCTGGTTGACGCGTCAACTCGGGTCGGGTTAGCTTTGACGCCGAGTTCCGTGACCTGGTCGAGGACCTGGACGCGGTGCCCGAGTTCGCGCGGAGATGGGCCGCCCACCCGGTCGCGTTCCGGCAACCGGGCAGCCGGCGTCTCCTGCACCCGGTGGCCGGGATCCTGCGCTTCACGATCGAGGTGCTCCTGGTCGGAGAGGCCAATCACTGGCTTCAGCTGTGGGTGCCGTACGACGAGCAGACCACGTCCGCCATCAACGACCTGCTCGCCGCCCCAGGGAATGGGGCTCCAGGGCATGAGCGAAGCCGCTGACGCTGCGGACCTTCGCGGCGTAGACGTCGGGCATGGTCGCGCGGAAGAGGATCTCGCCCTCGTGGGACAGGCCCGGATTCATCCAGGCGCTCGTCTGGACGCCCGCCGCCAGCAGCTTGCGGTAGTAGTCGAGTCCCTCGTCGCGCAGCGGGTCGACCTCGTTGACCGAGATCATGTGGGGCGGAAGTCCCTCCAGGTCGGCGGTCGTGGCCCGGGAGGGCCAGCACGTCGCCTCGTCGATGTGCGCCGCACCCGGGTCGTAGATCTCGGCGAGTACCTGCATCATGACGCGATGGTTGAAGTACCCGTCGTTCTCGGCCACGGAGGGCGGCGTCTCGCTGTCGTCGGTCCACTTGCCGTGGACGAACGGGCACTGCGCATCCTCGCAGGCCCACCGGGCCCCGAGGTGAGTGAGGCCCAACAGGCCTTCCTGGCCGAGCTCTTCGAGCAAGGCACCCTCGTGATGTCCGGCCCGTTCAGCGACGGCCGTGGCGGGCTGGCCATTCTGCGTGGTGACTCGCTCGAAGCAGCACAGGACCTCTATCGCGACAGTCCGATCGTCCGCTCCGGTGACGCGAAGGTGGACGTGCGCGAATGGAACGTCGCGTTGGACTCGACGCGGCGGTGACGCCGCGAGCCCTCCCCAGCCGAGTGAGTACGTCAGTCCTGCGGGGCGATCTGCTTGAGGATGGCTTCCGCCTGTGCGGCCATCTGCTCGACGATCTGTCCCGCGGGAGCGATCTCGTGCACCAGCTGGATGGTCTGGCCGGCCGGCATCATGCCGAAGTCCAGGTCGCCGTCCTGGTATCCCGTCTCCACACGCGATCCCGCGACGGCGTACTGGCCGGGGAAACCGGAAGCCTGCGTTCCGGAGGCTTCCCACTCGCTCGTCCACTGGTTGGTGAAGGCGCGCATCCGCTTGCCGCTGTAGGAGTGGGTGATCGTCGTGTCCTTGAACGTGCCGTCGACGACGCGCTGCTTGAACGCGCTGTGCCCGAAGGCTTCCGGACTCGCGATGAACCGGGTGCCCACCCAGGCGCCGGCCGCGCCCAGCGCCAGTGCCGCGGCGAGGCCCCGGCCGTCCGCGATGCCGCCCGCCGCCAGGACGGGCTGGTCCACCTCGTCGATCACGGCCGGGACGAGGGTCATGGTCGACGCGTACCCGGTATGGCCGCCCGCCTCCGTGCCCTGGGCGACGATGAAGTCGACACCGGCGGCGCTCGCCTCACGCGCCTTGCCCACCGAGCCGACCAGGGCGAAGACCGCAATGCCCCGGTCCTTGCACTCCCGGATGAACCAGTCGGGCGTGGCGAAGGTCAGCACCACCGCCGCCGGAGCCGCGTCCAGCACGATCTGCACCTGATCGGCCACGGCGCCCGGTGTCAGCAGGGCTTCGATGCCCGCCAGCTTGGTGCGCTCCTGGTCGTCGAGCGAGTCCCACAGTTCGCGCACGGGCGCCCACTGCTGCTGGTCCTCGGTGGTCAGGGCGTCCGGCAGCAGCAGATTGACCGCGAACGGCTTGTCGGTCCCCTTCTTGATCGTCTCGATCTGGTCCCGCAGTGTGTCAGGCATGAAGCCGGCACCTCCGAGACACCCCATGCCTCCGGCGTTGCTCACCGCCACCACCAGTTCCGCCTGGGCCACGCGCGCCATCCCCGCCGAGCAGATGGGGTGGGCGATGCCGAGAGTCTCGGTGAGTGCCGTCTGTATCACGGGTAGGACCTTTCAGCTCGATCGGTGGGCAGTGGCTGCCCGATTGCTTTGACATGTACGTCTCTGGGCGCGCGGGCGGCCTCAGGTGGCGCTCCACCCGCCGTCGACGCGGATCACCTGGCCATTGACGTAGGACGCCCCCTCGGAGGCCAGGAACAGCACGACCGAGGCGACTTCGCCGGGGTCGGCGGAGCGGGCCGCGGGGATGAGGAAGTCCATGATCTCGGGCGACACCCCGATCCCACGGTTCTGGGTGGACACGAGGTCACCCAGGATCTCTTCCGAGGTCGCGCGCAAGTTGGTGCGGATGACACCCGGAGCGACGACGTTCGCCGTGACGTTGTGTGGACCCACGTCGATCGCGAGGCGGCGGTGGAGGCCCTCGATACCGGCCTTGGAAGTGACGTAGGCGAGACCGTCGGCGGCGCCGCGCTGACCCGCGACGGAACCGATGGAGATGATCCGGCCGGACTTCTGGCCGATCATGGCCTTCGCGGCGGCACGGCAGCCGTTGAACGTGCCGGTGAGGTTGACCGTGATGACCTTGTGCCACAGCTCCGGGGTCGTCTCGAGCACGTCGGCGTACCCGTCGAAGACGCCCGCGCTGTTGACCATGACGTCCAGGGAACCGGTGGCCTCGACCACTTCGTCGACGAGCGCGCCGACGCTCTCGTAACTGCTTACGTCGACGACCCGCAGGTGGAGCGACGAGGGGGAGGACAGCTCGGCCTTCGTCTCCTCCAGGCGTTCCTGGGAGATGTCACTCGCGAAGACCTCGTATCCCGCGTCGACGAAAGCGCGGGCGATACCCCGCCCGATGCCGGAGCCTGCCCCAGTGATGATGACGCTCGGTTTGTCCATGCCTGTGACTCTAGGGAGCCTCTGTCGAGGGCCTGAAGTGGAATCCTCATGAGACGTGGCGCGAGGTTTTGGGATATCCACCGGTGGGGGAGTTTCAGGGACCGGGGGTGGCCTGACGAGCCGCGTAGGCGGCGGGTGTGAGGCCGGTGTGGTGCCGGAAGAAGCGGCCGAAGTTGGCTGTGTCGGTGAAGCCGAGGTGGTCGGCGACCGCGCGGGCGGTCCATCGGGCGTGGCCGAGGAGGCGGCGCGCTTCGAGCAGGCGGCGCTGGTCGATGACCTGTCGTGCTCCGGTGCCGGCGGCGGCCTGGGTGGTGCGGCTGAGGGTTCGTACGGAACAGCCGAGCAGCCGGGCGTAGTCGTCGACGCGGTGCAGCTCGCGGTAGTGCAGCTCCAAGGCGTCCAGGAATCGTTCGTAGACCGCCGAAGAAGCGGTTCCGGCGGTGGCCGGAGCTCCTGTGACGTCCGGTGAGTTGGCGAGGCGTAGCAGCAGGGCTTCGAGGAGGCTGCACCGCAGGGCGTGATGGGCCGCGAGCGGGCGACGTCCCAACGCACGGTGTTCGTCGAGGAGTTGGAACGCGGTCTGCTCCAGCCAGGAGGCGTCGTCGGGATGCGGGGTCAGCACGGCGGGGGCGTCGTGCGAGGTGAGGGGAGCCAGCTGGCGGGCGATGTCGGGCCGGAGCGCCTCCGGCTCGAACAGGATGAAGGGGCCGCGGGCGGTGCTGGGGTCGTGCCAGCACTGCACGTGCCCGGGGCGCACCCACAGCCACTGGCCGGGAGCGACGGTGCGCGTGACGTGATCGACATCGTGCCGCAGTTCACCCTCCGTGACGAGGATCAGGTAGTGGAAGGTGGCCCGGCCTGGACGGGGCGGATTCCACGGCCAGTCGTCGTGGTCGGCGTGGAAGTCCTCGACGGTGGTCACTTCCAGGCCGTACGGGGTGCCGATCGGAGGCTGGAAGCCGTACAGCGGGACGGACTCGGGCTCTGCGCGTGCGGCGGAGTCGGGCCGCGAGACGAAGAGGGCGGAGTAACCCCGCTCTGACCGCGGCAGGTGTCGCCTGTCGACCATCATGTGTCCGCAGTTTACCGACCGGATCGTCGTCCGCGGGGAAAGGATGGTGAGCGCGGGGCTCGCCGCCGTCGTCGTGTTGCCGGTGCCGCCGCACGTGTTGATCATGCCGGAACGGCACCTCGTGCTCTGGCCTGCCGGTCGGGGCACGGACAGGAATCGAGGAGTGGACGACCTTGGACGGAGAAACACTGCAGAAGACCGGGGCCGACTGCGCCGAAGGACTGCCCGGGGCCGGCCTGGAGCACCCGTTCGGCCCCGAGTGGGAGGTCTACAAGGTGCGCGACAAGGTGTTCATGCTCATGACCGACGTACCGGGACACCCCGTCGTGATTCTGAAAGCGGATCCTGACGACGCCGCGGCCCTGCGCGAGCAGTACGCGGACATCACCCCCGGCTACCACATGAACAAGAAGCACTGGATCACGCTGGAGGGCGGAAACACCCTCGACGAGAAGCTCGTGAGGGAGCTGGTGACCGACTCCTACCGTCTCGTCGTCGGCCGGCTGCCCAAGTCCCAGCAGCCCGTCGATCCGCACACCTACGGCCGCCTCGCCTGACCCGCCTCATGCCCTTCAGCGGCGAGAAGCTCCAGGACACCGCGCGCGACACGGCACTCGCGCTCCCGGGAGTCAGCCACGGGCGCCCGTTCACCGATCAGCTGGACGTCTACAAGGTGGCGGGCAAGGTCTTCCTGATCGTCACGGACGACCCGGACGAACTCATCGTCACTCTCAAGGCGGAACCGGAGCACGGGCGGCTGCTGCAAGGCCAGTACCCGTCGATCACCTCGGGCCGCTACCTCGACAAGCGGCACTGGATCTCCGTAGGAGCCGGCCGGGGCGTCACCGCCGAGCTGGTCGCCGAACTCGTCGACCACTCCTACCACCTCGTCCTGGAGACGGTTCCGCGCAACCGCCGTCCCGGATGACCACCAACCAATCAACCAACCGACCACGGACAAGGACCGCCCATGCACAGCATGTCGACCGAGGAATGGCACGCTTTCGTCACCCGCGGCGCGCCCACCGGCCGGTTCGCCACCGTCGGGGCCGACGGCACCCCGAACATCACCCCCGTCTGGTACGTCTTCGACGGCGAGACCTTCCTCTTCACCACGGGCGGTGCCACGGCCAAGGCCCGCAACCTGCGCCGCAACCCCCGTGCCTCCCTCTGCGTGGCCGACGACGCTCCGCCCTTCGCTTACGTCGAGGCGCGCGGCGAGGTGACGCTCAGCGAGGACCTCGACGAACTCCTCGACGTCGCCACCCGGGCCGGAGCCCGGTACATGGGCGCGGACAAGGCCGAGGAGTTCGGCAAGCGCAACGCCGTCCCCGGCGAACTCGTCGTCCGCCTGCATCCCACCAAGGTCATCGCCTACGGCGGCGTCACCGACTGATGAACACCTGGCGGCTCTCCACACCCACGGCGCGCGGCCCGGAGCCAAGGACCCGTCCGTCGCACCCCCGACAAGTGGCGCGGGAGCAGCGGAAGGCCGGCAGACTCGCCGAAGGGCCCCGGATCATCCGGGACCTGCACGACACTCTCGCCCAGGAGCTCGCGGACAACCGGATACTCCCGCAGGCCGCCGAGCGGGACCGGGGGCATCCGGCCGCGACGAGGCGCAGGACGTCGTACTCGTGACGCCAGGGCGCCATGACCTGGGACTTCAGGCCGCCGTCGTGGCCAGCTTGTCGCGGCCACCCCCGCCCTGCGCGTGTGCGATTCCAGCAGCGAGGTCTTCGGCGAGCAACCGCTTGGCGATCGAGTCGAGAGCCGCGCGCAGCTCAGGGGTGCTTGGGCGGCCCTGATCGCGTTCGATCTGGTCCGCGAGCCAGTTCTCCCAGCCCTGGGCGATGGCGTGGGCGTGCTCCTGGCCCTGAGCCGTGAGCGAGTAGAAGTCCGCTTCTCGGCTGAGGTCGCCCAAGCGAATCGCTTCGTCGAAGGCCGGTCGCAAAACCTGTTCGGGCACGAGATGCCGGGAGGCGATCTGGCTCAGCTTGGCGTAGCCGAACAGCCTCGTCCACAGGGCGACCTGCATGATGGTCCATGCACGGCCCGGGTCGAGCCGGGAACCTGTCAGAGCCAGGACGTCCGCGTACGCCATGGCGCCCGGCTTCGGCAGCAGGGCGGAGATCCGCCGTTCCAGGGTGATGCGGACACCGTCGACGGGGGCTCCGAAGCCGCTGTCGAGGTCGGTGGAGGCCGTCCGGGCACTGTCGCGCAGCGTGACCTGGCGTAGGAAGAGCGCCACGACGAACCCGATCAGGGCGACGGGCACGGTCCACAGGAAGACCCCGCTCATCGAGTGCGCGTAGGCGTCGATGACCGGGATGGCTGCGGCATCCGGGAGTTGGTGGAGGGCCTGCGGGGACTGCGCCGCTCGGGCGAGCTGCTCTGCAGGCACCGTGCCGGTCGCGGCTCCCTCGCGGATGCCGTGCGCGAGATCCGACTCGAGGGAGTTGGCGTAGATGGTGCCGAAGACCGCGGTGCCGAAGGAACTGCCCAGTGTGCGCAGGAAGGTCACACCCGACGTGGCGGTGCCGAGGTCCTTGTAGTCGACGGTGTTCTGCACGACGATCGTCAGGATCTGCATGCTCAGACCGAGACCGGCACCGAGTACCAGCATGAACAGCGACTCCAGCCAGGTGGAGGTCGACCGGTCCATCAACGACAGCAGGTACAGCCCCAGCGCAGTCACGAGCGCGCCCACGATCGGGAACACGCGGTACCTGCCGGTCTTGCTGACCACATTGCCGCTGTACATCGACGTACTGATCAGGCCGATCACCATCGGCAGTGTGCGCACCCCGGAGAACGTCGCGTCCTCACCGTCCACGTACTGCAGAAACGGCGGCAGGTACGTCATCGCACCCAGCATCGCGAAGCCCACGACGAAGGACAGGACCGCGCAGACCGCGAAGACGGAGTTCTTGAACAGACGCATCGGAAGCATGGGCTCCGGGGCCCTGATCTCCACCAGGCAGAACAGCACCATGGCCAGCACGCCGACCGCGAACAGGCCAATGATCATCGGGGAGGACCAGGCATACTCGCTGCCGCCCCAACTGGTCGCCAGGATCAGTGAGCTCGCGCCGATCGAGACCGTCGCAATCCCCAAGTAGTCGACGATCGGTTTCACGACCGCCTTGACCTGCGGAATGTTCTTCATCGTCAGGATGACGACGACGAAGGCGATCGGCACGTTGACGTAGAAGCACCAGCGCCAGGAGACGTAGTCGGTGAAGAAGCCGCCGAGCAGTGGGCCCAGAACGGTAGAGGCGCCGAACACAGCGCCCATCGCGCCCTGGTACCTGCCGCGCTCGCGCAACGGGATCACGTCCGCGATGAGCGCCGTCGCGGTGACCATGAGGCCGCCCGCGCCGATTCCCTGGACCGCCCGAGACGCGATCAGCATCGTCATCCCGTTGGAGAGACCGCAGAAGAACGAGCCCGTGATGAAGATGATCGTCGACGTGGCGAAGACGGTCTTGCGTCCGTACATGTCGCCGAACTTGCCGACCAGCACCGTCGAGACGGTCTGCGCCAGGAGGTAGGAGGTCACCACCCAGGACATGTGTGAACCGCCGCCGAGATCCGCGACGATCGTCGGCAGTGCGGTGCCGACGATCGTCTGGTCGAGGGAGGCCAGCAGCATGCCCGCGGCGATGGTGACGAAGACGACGGTGCGTTCGCGAGGGCTCAACAACGGGGGCTCGGACGGGTTCGGTTCCGTTCCTGCCCGGGGCGAGGTGGCTGGTGCAGTCATGGGAACCCTCGCGGTAGAAGGAGGCGCGTGACTCGGTGACGCATCATCCTGGCCAGATGATCGATGAAGTGTCAACAAGCATGCTGCACCGGCTGTGTGCTGGGCTGTGCGTACTGCTTCGCCCCTCAACCCGAACTCTTCGACGAGGTCGTCCTCCATGACGACAACGACGCGTTGCGGCGGCGGCTGGCGCGCTCTGCGTGAGCGCGTCGCACCGCCGGAGGGTCAGGCGGTGATGTCGGGCTCGGGGTCGGGGACCGCTGTGGCCCAGGCGGCCATGGCGTCCAGGACGTCGCGCAGCCCCTCGCCGAGAGGGGTGAGCTGGTATTCGACGCGCGGGGGGATCTCCGCGTAGGTGGTGCGGGTGACGATGCCGTGGGCCTCGAACTGGCGCAGCCGACTCGTCAGAGTGTGGGGGCTGATGCCGGGCAGAGCGTCGCGCAGCTCGGTGAAGCGGTGGGGGCCGCGCAGGAGCTCGCGCACGATCAGGGTGGCCCAGGGCCCGTTGAGCAGGGCGAGGAACCGGGCGACACCGCACTCGGGCAGGCAGGGGTTGGACATTTTTAGAGCGTAGCCCATTAGTGCAGTTGATGTAACTGGTGCATCGTGTGCACTAATAGCGCCATGACCTACGTGATCCATGGCGCCACCGGCGCCCAAGGTGCCCCCGTCGTCTCCGCTCTCGCCGCCACCGGCAAGTCCGTAACCGCTGTGACCCGCAACGAGCACGCCGTCGTGGACGGCGCACGCGTGGTGGCCGCCGCCTACTCCTCCGCCGCCGACCTGACCGGCGCCTACCGTGGTGCCGCAGGGGTGTTCGTCCACCTGCCGGTGACCTCGGAAGAGAACCGCCAGATCTTCGCGGGCAACATCCTCGCCGCCGTCCGCGAGGCGCGGCCGGCCCGCGTGGTGTTCTCCACCAGCGGTTTCCCGGTCGATCCCGCCGTCGGCGGAGCCGCCGCGACGCTGGCTGCCGGCCTGGCCGACAGCGGCGTGTCCCATGCGGTGATCGCGCCCGAGCTGTACCTGGAGAACCTGCTCATGCCGTACGTCATCGATTCGGTCCGTGAGCGCGGTGTGCTGCCCTACGCGATCCGGGCCGACTTTCCCGTCTCCTGGGCGTCCCACCTCGACATCGCCGATGTCGCCGTCGCCCTGTTCGAGCGCACGGACGTCACCGGCGTGGTCTCCGTCGGACAGTACCCGGCGATCACGGGGCCGGACCTGGCCGAGGCGTTCGGCGCCCGGCTCGGGCGGGACGTGGTCTTCGAGCCGATCACCCCAGGGGAGATGCGTACCTCGATCGCGCCCCTGATCGGGGAGGCCGCGGCTGCTGATGTCGCGGGGGTCTACCAGGCGATGAGCACCATGCCGGGCCGCTCGATCGCGCCGGAGACCTCCGCCCAGAAGCTGCTGGGCGTCACCCCCCGGACCACGAGCCAGTGGCTGGCCGACATCGGGCTGTGATCGACCCGCCTCCTTCGCATGCGGTGGTGCCGGCCGTCTCCCGGCGGCGGATATCCACGGCACCACCGCTACCGGCTCACCGCGTGATCGGGAGGGCCGGGTTGTCTGTAGCTCGGCCCAGCGGGCTGGCTTGCGGGGCGTGAAGGCCTCCAACTCCGGCTGGTCACTACCTGGTGCTGCGGCGCGGTCGACGCCGCCCAGGGCACGAACGCCGGCTGCACACGTCGGCCCACAACTCCGCCTACCAGAGCGCCTTGAAGCTCCAGGGGTACGTGCAGCCCCCACCATGTCGACCAGAGCCTGTGTGTTGAGTCTCTCGCGGGTTCCTGACGCCGATACAGGTCGGATGTATGGCAAAGTCTCTCCCCGACGCGCGGAGTTGCTGCGTCGTGCCACACACCCGGCGTCGGCTGGTGCCCGCGCGAGCGTCCTGTCGTGGCTGTCCTGGACAAGTCATACCTGGTCATGAGGGATGGAAGGGTATCCGGCAACAGCCTTGGCCCAAGGTATTGTTGAGTCGCATGGGAGACGCGTCAACATCTTCGGGGGACTTCCGTCCGGCTGTGGGCGGCATTGGTACGCGGCTGATCGGCCGATGCCGTGAGCGTGAGGTACTCGGTGCGCTCGTCGGCGCCGTTCGTGCGGGGGAGAGCCGGGCACTCGTCGTCAGTGGTGAGGCGGGCGTCGGCAAGACGGCGCTGCTGGACTGGCTGGTCGACGAAACATCGGGTGTCCGTATCTTGCGCGCCACCGGTGTCCAGGCGGAGATGGATCTGCCGTTCGCCGCGCTGCACCAGTTGCTGGCGCCCATGCTGGACCGGCTGGACCGCCTGCCGGCCCCGCAGCGCGACGCCCTGCGCACGTTCTTCGGTATCAGCCCGGGGAAGGCACCGAATCGGTTCTTCGGAGGCCTGGCCGTCCTGGGCCTGCTTGCCGATGTCGCCGAGGAGCAGCCGCTGATCTGCGTCATCGACGACGAGCAGTGGCTCGATCGCGCCTCGGCGCAGGTGCTCGCGTTCGTCGCCCGCCGCCTGGAGAGGGAGTCGGTCGGACTCGTCTTCGCCACCCGGCGGCCGAGCCGGGACCTCGCGGATCTGCCGCAACTCGTCGTCGAGGGCCTGGAGGACGAGGAAGCCCGTACGCTGCTCGACTCGGTGGGTACCGGACCGCTGGACGAACGGATCCGCGACCAGGTCATCAGCGAGACCCGCGGCAATCCGCTGGCCCTGCTGGAGCTGCTGCGCGGGATGTCGCCGGCGGAGATCGCCGGCGGCTTGGGAATACGGCGCGGTGCCCGGCCCCTGTCGAAGAAGATCGAGGAGAGCTTCCGGCGCCGGCTCCACGCGCTCCCGGCCGGGCCCCGGCGCCTGCTGCTCCTCGCGGCCGTCGACCCCGTCGGCGATCTGACGCTGCTGACCCGGGCGGCTGCGCTGCTCGGCATCACGTGCGAGGCCAGAGCCGCCACGATGGAGACCGGCCTGATCGAGGTCCGCCCCAATGTACGGTTCCGGCACCCGCTGGTCCGCTCGGCGCTGATGAACTCCTCGGCACCGCAGGACATCCGGGAGGCACACCGGGCACTGGCCGAGGCCACCGATCCGGAACAGGATCCCGACCGCCGCGCCTGGCATCGTGCCCTGGCCGCGACGGGGCCCGACGAGGACGTCGCCGAGGAACTCGAGCGCTCCGCCGACCGCGCGCTGGCACGCGGTGGCCTCACCGCGACGGCGGCGTTCCTCGAACGCGCCGCGATCCTGACACCGGATCCCGCGCGCCGCGCGCAGCGCATGCTCACGGCGGCCTGCGCCAAGCTCGACGCCGACGCCCTCGACGAGGCGCTGAGGCTGCTGGAGGCGGCCGAGGCGGGTCCGGCAGACGCCCTGCGGACGGCCGAGGCGGAGCACCTGCGCGGCGGGATCGCGCTGGAGCAACAGCGCATTCCCGAGGCGGTCCGGATCCTCCTCGGCGCGGCCCGGCGTATGGAACCGCTCGCTCCCGCCCTGACGCGCGAGATCTACCTGGAGGCGCTCGTGGCGGCTGTGCTGGGCGCCGCTGTGGACGGCTCGACCAGCTTCTCTGCGGTCGCGGAAGCCGCGCGCAACGCGCCTGCCGCTCCCGAACCGCGGCGCGCGGTCGACGTGTTGCTCGACGCGTGGGTGACGCGGGCCACGAAGGGGTACGCGGTCGCGGGGCCGATGCTCGCCGAGGCACTGCGCATGATCAGCGGACCGGGCGGCGACTCGAGCCGGCTCGTGGGGGGCAGGGCGGCGGTCGTCCTCGCCATGGAACTGTGGGACGCGGAGGCGTCGTTCACGATCGCCACGCGCCAGGCCCGGGTCGCTCGCGGGACGGGTGCGATGGGGCAGTTGCGGGTCGCACTCAACGTCCTGGGCCTTGGGCGGATTCTCGCCGGGGAGTTCGCGGGCGCGGCGGAGCTGATCACGGAGTACCGCATCCTCACCGAGGTGACGGGCAACCCGTACTTCCCGTTTCCCGAGATGATGCTGGTGGCGTGGCGCGGGCAGGAGGCACGGGTGCGGGAGCTGGCCGAGGCGAGCCGGCGGGCGGCGCTCGGGCAGGAGAGCGGCGCGGTCATACCGTACGCGGGCTGTATGAGCGCGGTGCTCCACAACGGCCTCGGCCGTCACGATGAGGCGCTCGTCGCCGCCCGGGAGGTGCTCGAGCGCGACGACTGCGGCCTGGGCCCCTTCGCCGTGCCCGAGCTGGCGGAGGCGGCGGCCCGCACCGGTGACCGGGGGACCGTCGAAGACGTACTCGAGTGGCTGTCCGAGCGCACACGTACGGTGCCCACGGACTGGTCGCTCGGGATCGAGGCCCGGCTGCGCGCCTTCCTCGCGCACGGGAGCGACGCCGAGGGCTTCTACCAGGAGTCGATCGAGCGCCTCGGCCGTACCCGCGTCCGAGTGGAACTCGCCCGAGCGCACCTGCTGTACGGCGAATGGCTGCGCCGCGAGAAGCGGCGGGCCGATGCGCGGGAGCAGCTGTCCACCGCCCACGACATGCTGGCGACGATGGGCGCCGATGCCTATGCCGACCGCGCACGACGCGAGTTGCTCGCCACCGGGGCGACCGCTCGCAAGCGCACCGACGACACCAGGAAAGAACTCACGCCGCAGGAGGCCCAGATCGCCCGGCTCGCCCGTGCGGGCCTGTCGAACACGGAGATCGGTGCGCGGTTGTTCATCAGCGCGCGTACGGTGCAGTACCACCTGCGCAAGGTCTTCATGAAGCTCGGCATCAGCGCACGCGGTCAGCTCGACGCGGTCCTGCCGGACGACGGGAACTAGGAGGACTGACTCCGTCAGGTCTTTTCGTTGGCCCTGATCAAGAGCATGTTGGTGGACGGACGCACATGAAGTGAACCGTGTGCGGGCGATGTTGGCCCTATTTACGAGGACTGATGCTGGACGGCCGCCGGAAGTCCATCCAGGCGGTGGCGGAGCGGTTGCTGGATGGCAATGAGCAGAACCTGCAGCAGTCCGTGAACCAGTCGACGTGGGATCCGGTGCCGGTGCGGCGGCGGATCGCGGAGCGGATGGTGCCGCTGATCGGCCCGGATGCCTGGGCGGTCGATGACGTGTCGTTCCCCAGGGACGGCCGGATGTCGGTCGGGGTCGCGCAGCAGTACTGCGGTGCTTTGGGCAAGCAGGCCAACTGCCAGGTCGCTGTCAGCGTGCACGCGGTCGCCGACGCCGCATCAATCCCGTTGCACTGGCGGCTGTTCCTGTCCAGGGAATGGGCCGGCGATGCCGGGCGCCGGCGCCGGACCGGGGTGGTCCGATGACGTCGGGCACCGGAGAAGTGGCGGATGGCCCTGGACGCCTGCTGCCGACCGCCCTGATGCGTCGAGCCGCGACTCATCTCGTCTCCTTCCAGTCACCGCCGCACCAGACAGACCTGCCTGGAAGACACAATTCCTCGGGCGTACGCCGGATCTGTTCGTGATCGTCCGGACCCAGCCTGTGGCCATCAGAGAGGATTGACAGGTGTCAGGTGCACTGCCACAGGAATCTGCCTTCGCGCCCGTCGGGGGATACAAAGGCGTACCCGACCCCGTCGCCGCCGAAGGACAACTGACGCACCGGCTGGGCCCCGCTCCCGCTGTCGAGCTGTGCGAGGAGCCACCAGCCGGGCCCGGGTCTCTCGTCGCCCTGCAGCCACCTGGGTGCCACGCCCGGCCCACCGAGGAACTGGTGGAGGTTCTCATCGGTTGTCCCGGCCGGGGGACCGGCGATGAACTCCCCGTCCAAGGCAGGCCCCGTCGCCGCCCGGCAAATCTGCAGGAAACCAGGGAGCCGTCCGCCCGGCTGGATGAGCAGCGCGTTCTCCCCGCCCTCCGGTTCCCAGGTGCGGTCGGGGTCATCGGCCATGAACAGGTAGGCCATCGTCGTCGCACCGGCCCCGGTCGCCTGGTCGATGCGGAATTGGGCAAGGAACCGCATGGCGGCACCCGACCGGGCCGAGAGCGGCCACTGGGGTGTGTCGAGCCAGACCGGCTGGCCGCCGAGCTTCGTGCACGGTTCGCTGACCGCAGCGGGAGTAGGCAGGAAGTCCAGCCTGCGCACGATGGGCATGCCCGTGATCCTTTCATCAGCGGGGCCGGTACGGCCGGCCGGCCGGGGCAAGAGCCCAGTCGGCCGGCCGTACCGGCCGCGGTTCAACAGGGGACGTCCAGAGCCCGCGCAACCTTTCCCCTGGTCCATCTCACATTCTGACGCAGGCCGCGGGAAGCGTGGTTGATGGGCAGCCAGAAGCCGGGGCACTGTCGCCCTCGCTGCGGTTCGAGGGCCGCGTCCCCGGCAACGAACTGCGGACCGGCACCGGAGATCGCGCTGCGCCTCGCGGCGCGGGCGAAGTCCTGCTGGGCTTGGATTCGTGATGTCGTGCGGGATCAGCCGGATGCGAGCGTCAGGCCGGTCCCGGTGAGGCAGCGAAGAGAGATCAGGCGCCGACGGCGAAGCCGAGGCGCGAGAAGTACGCCTCGTGGCCCTTTTTGTTGGGGTGGTAGGAGTCGGCGAGCGCGCTGACCCCGACGGTGACCGGCTCGGTCAGGAAGGGATCCGCAGAGCAGATGCCGCGGCCGTCGAAGAACTCCTGGATCTCCGCGAACTGGATCTTCCTCCCCGCGGTCCCCCCGACGTCGGCCACCGCCGCATGGATCGTCTGGTTCAGCTCCACGGAGGCTTCGTTCATCTCCTTGCGCACGGTCGCGCTGGGGTTGAAGACCTTCTCGAGGACGGTGCACGTGCCTGCCTCATCGAACAACTTCGGATATCCGAGGACGACGATGCGGGCGTTGGGCGCTTTTTCGTGGATCGTCCGGTAGGTGCGGTCCAGCGTCGCCGGCAGTTGGCTGCGCATGGACCCCAGGGACCTGTTCAGGGCGCTCTGACAGGCGCCGGTAATGTCAAAGTTCTTGACGCATGTTTCCATCGCGTCGGCGAACTGGATGTCGTTGCCGCCGATGGTGAGCGACACGAGGTCCGTCTCGGCGTTGAGCGCCTCCACCTGCCGTTCCACGACGTCGCCGGTGACCGCCCCGGCGCACGCGGCGAACGTGAAGCTGCCGAGGAAACCGTCCGGCCCGCCGAACTCCTTGGCGAAGACGGCGGGGTATGCGTCCACGCTGCGCTGGCAGGTGTTGCTGTGGTTGACGAAGGGGGTCGGCTCGATTATTCGCAGGCCGTTGACCGGAGGGATCGTGCTGAGGTTGGACAGGTACGGTGAGGCGCCGGTGCCGGCCGAGTAGGAGTCGCCGAGGGCGACGTAGTCCTGCCCGTCCGTGGCGGCGTCGGCGGTCAGTGGCACGATTGCCGCGGCGGCTACGGCGGCCAGGCCTGCCAGCCAGGCCATGGTCTTTCTGCGGGTGTTGCGACGGGCTCGGCGGCCGCTGCTGGGCTGAGAGAACACGGGGGTACGTCCTTTTCGGTGGGCAGGGTGTCCTGTGGTGGACAGGGGGGAAGGAGAGACGGCGCTGCGGCGTCCTGCGGGTGAGGCCGAACGACGCGCGCGGGCATCGCCGCATGTGCGGGCATGCCGGTGCTGATGGGGGATGTGGAGATACCGTCGCGAGGCTCGGTCGGCCGCCGATGGAGACGGGGAACCACGCGGCCTGTCGCCCTCACCTGGATGGGCTGTGGCGGACGAGCCGGGCCGGACCAGCCGCCGGTGATCTTCATGAAGAGCGGGCCGCCGTCCGGAACGCTGCCGGGGACGGTGCGCGGCCCATGGCCCTCGCCGTCCCCGGCAGCGGCGGATACCGGCGGTCAGCAGTTGCGGAGGCCGTTGGTCACCGCGTTGTATTCGTCGATGTCAAAGGTCAGCCCGTACTTGACCTTCACCTCGACCCACCAGGTCAGGTACTCGCAGGGCTTGTTCGCCGGCATCCATTCCGCGGGATCCTTGTCGCCCTTGGAGCGGTTGCTGCTCGCCGAGACGGCGACAAGGTTGACGACCACGTCGTTGGCGAACACCGCCCGGTCCTCGTCGGTCCAGTCGTCGGCACCGGATTCCCATGCCTCGCTCAGAGGCACGATGTGGTCGATGTCCGGGTTGGTGACGGTCACGTTGTCGTAGATCGACAGCCATTGGCCGTTGGTTACCTCGCAGCCGTTGACGAGGCCGCCGGCGGACATGTCACGGATCTTGGTCCATTTGTCGGCGGTGCAGTTCGGGCCAGTCTGTCCGGGGGGCGGACCGACACTCCGCCAGTGCGGGAACCTCGCCCGGTTGTAAGGTGAGCGAGCTTCTTCGGGCTGCAGGAAACCGGTGAGCCGCTGGTCATTCCACTGATTGCGTGCCTCGGCGGCGCTGGGCGGGCTTTGGGGGCCGTACCCGAATGCGGCGGGGAGGACCAGGCTGGCGACTGCGGCGGCGGCGGCGACCGGAGCGATCACCCATGCCCGCCTCTTGAAGCCGCTGCGCCGGTGTGGAGCGTCTGTCTGCGGGGCGTCGACCGACCGGCGCCGCCCCCTGGTTATCGGCATCAGCCGATCCCCACCCTGGTACGGATGCTTCTGAAGTGTTTTCGCATGGGGGCTCCTTGCGTCGAGGGCGTGCGAAGTTGAGCCACAGAACCAAGACGTCTGCAACACCCTTCCGGACAGGGTGACTTGGGCTCTCGGGGGAGTCTCCACGCGGAGGCCAGGGCGCAACAGAGTCAAATATCCCTACCGGCGAGTTCGCTGTTCCCCCCTCTGGCGCTGCCACCCGTGCTTCACCGACAACCCGCCTCCACCCCAGGCCGAGCGGGAACACTGTCATCACTGCGTCGTCGAACAGGTCATCGCCGACAGCAAAGCCTCCGCCCTGGCCCGCCTTTGCCGTCGGGACAGTTCAACGCCAATGCCGCCTGGCTCATCCTGTGGGCGATGACCTGCAACCTGCTGCGGGCCACCGGCGCACTGACCTCCGCCTTCCACGCCAAGGCCACCACCGCAACCCTCCGTCCTCGACCCCGCACGCGCGCCCGCGCGCCTCACGGCGCGGGCTGTTCACCACCGTCGTGGCCGTCGCGGCAAGCGCGGTCGGCTTCGGCCTGAGGAGCCTTTCCGGTCTTGCCCGGATCGGGGCTTGCCGCGCAACTCCCCTGCAAGGAGCAGCACACCGTCTCCGGACTCCACGAACTCCCGTGACCTGGTAGCAGAAGCCCTGAAGATCGAAGTCGCCCGACGGCCGCCGCGCCGCTGTCCGCCGGGAGTGATCGCCGTTCACCGCGACCACCCCGGCCGCCGACAGGGCTGTTCGTCGCGACGGCGCCGGGCGGGCTCGCGTTCTGCGGCGCTGTGGAAATGGCCGATCGGACGATGGCGGCCGGTCCAGGGCGCGGAGACATGGCCGTTCGGGGGAGGTGGGGGGCGTCTTCCGGAACGAGAGTCGTTAGCGACGGTCGGCAGAAGCGCAGCGGAGGCGTATCCGTCAGGGACCCGGCCGTGACTTCGTTCATGTCCCGTGGCTGCACGGGCACTTGGGAGGAATCGTGTGTGACCAGTGCGATTATCAGGTGCTCTCTGTCGATGTGGCATCGTTATCCGTCGCTCTTGTCAGCCGCCATGGCATAACACCGGCCCCCCTGGCCGGGATCGGCGTCCGGCTGGTCCGAGAGCCGAGTGACATTTGGCCGAGCGACGACGTCCTGCTGCTCCATGGAGTCGGCATGGCGCAGGAGCTGAAGCGCTTCACGGCCGAGACCGAGGGGGCGCTGCCGCCCGCCGCGGTGCTCGCGCCCTGGCTCGACTGGAACGACGTTTCCCTGGCCCTGGATCTCGGGGCCATGAGCTATCTGCTGGAGAACCGGTACGCCTGTCTGCTCGCAGAGGCGCTGGTGTGCACCTGCCGGGGCGTCAGCTTCCTCGATCCGGCGGTCGCCGCGGAACTGGTCAGGCTCGCCTCCAGGGCCAGAGCGCGAGCGAAGCCGGGCGAACCCACCGCCGCGGGTGTCGCGGTGCCGGGCCGGCTGCCGCAACTCTCGCTGCGGGAGCGGCAGGTCATGGACCTCCTCGCCTCCGGCCGTGGGGTCAGGGGCGTGGCCCGCGAGCTGCTCCTGACCGACAAGACCGTCAGGAACTATCTGACCCGTATCTACCAGAAGCTCGACGTGCGGAACCAGCCGGAGGCGATCCTGCGCTGGCTGGGGCATCTGGAACCCGCTGCGCCTGGCCGTCGGTGACGTCCAGCGCGGGCGGCCGTCGGCGAGGCCCTCCGTTGTAGGGCCGCCACGGGCGAAGCCCGAGGCGGCCAATCAGGTGATGTTCCAGGTGGTCGCGTCCGGAGCGATGTATGAGTTCGTCCGCAGTTCGGACCGCGGGCCGCAGTTGTTGTTGTGCCATTCGAAGCGGACGGTCTCACCGGTGTTCACCGGGAAGCTGCTGATCTGGAAGCTCCCGCCCGCGTTGAAGGAGTACGCGCCGCCGATCCGGCCCGAGATAGTCGCCTTTGCGGGCGACGAGCTGAAGCGCGGTCAGCTGTCTGCCCAGCGTTGCTCGGAGCTCTCCGTCCTGGCGGGCCACCTGCGCGACCGGCGCTCCGTCCAGCACCTGGAGCACCGCCCGGTAGCGATGCTCGGCCGTCCACCGCCGGTCGTCCACCGGCTCCGGCTCACGCGCTTCCGTCACAAGGACCAACGAGCCCCGGTCGTCCAGGATGTGCCGAGACCGTCAAAAGTGCCGTAGGACCGTCCAGGATCAGTCGGGACAGAACCGTCCAACAACCCATGGGAATTCACACTCCGGGGAGAACTACGAGGCCGTTGACACGCCTGCCGGCTGGAGGCGCCCGGTGGCTGCGGCGGCGGTCTGTCGATCATGACTGGCCATCCGCACTGTGCACTGGCTGATACGAGTGCCCCGCGGCGGGACGACACTTTCCTGCGACGACGGCCCCCACCCGTCCGCGAGGAGAGCCATGCGCGCGGTGATCGTGAACGACTACGGACAGACGCCCGTGCTGGGCGACGTGCCCACCCCGCCACCAGGACCCCGCCAGGTGCTGATCAGGCTGCGGACAGCGGCCGTCAACCCCATCGACCATAGGTGATTCACGCATCAATAGTTGATGCGTCATATTATTTCTGATCGCGGTAGTACCCAAGACCGCACGTCGCTGTATCCGCATGCATCAGGAATTCATCAGGAAAGGGATCGACCCATGCCCACATGGAAGTGGAACAACAGGATCCGGAAGAACGCGGCCCTCGTCGTCGCCGCCGCGACCGTGTTCGCGATGCCGCTGGCGGCCTCCGCCGCTCCCCGGGAGGCGGACCCGGCCTCTGCCGCCGCGACCGTGTCGCGGCCGGGGCCGACCGACGATCCCGGCTTCCCGACCTTCGTGCACATGCCTGCCGACCAGGCGGCACACCCCGGTGTCGGCCTGGAATGGTGGTACACCATCGGTTGGTTCAGGGCCGGCGGCCACGAGTACGGCTACGAGGTGACGCTCGGCTCGAGCGGCCTTGCACAGGTCTCCCTCACGGATGTCACCGACGGCACCTACATGTCGGACGCGGTTCGCACGCCGGCCGGTGAGTTCAGCATGTCGACGACCACCCTGGACGTACGGATGTCCAATGCGTCGCTGTCCGGTCCGATGGACGACATGCGCCTGAAGGCGGAGCTGCCGGAAGGGAGGGGCACCATCGACCTCGCCCTGAGCGCCGTCGGCCCCACGATGTACAACAACGGCACCGGTCTCTTCCCGTTCCTGGGCGGCACCAGCTACTACTACTCGCTTCCCAACCTGCGGACCACCGGGACGCTCACCCTGGACGGCAAGGCCCATCGCGTCAACGGCACCTCCTGGCTGGACCGGCAGTGGGGCAACTGGGACTGGGACAAGCTGCACAGGTGGACCTGGATGGCGCTGCGGCTCAGCAACGGGCAGATCATCAACCTGTGGGACATGTTCGACGACTCCGGAGAAAAGCACTGGGCGACCGTGCTCGACCCCGACGGAACCCACCGCGTGGTCTCGGTCGAGCCGCTGGCCCCGCACGCGACCAACTTCGAGACCAGCCCCGACACCGGCCAGCGCTACGCCGGCAAGTGGACCGTGAAGATACCCAGCCTGCGGACCACGCTCACCGTGACCGCCGAGCCCGTGCTGCAGGAGATCGCGGTCAATCTGCCGTGGACACCGGGCATCAACGAGGCGGTTGCTTCCGTACACGGCACCTCCCAGGGTCGGCCCGTCACAGGCAACGCCTTCGTCGAGCAGTTCGGTCACTGGAACAACTAGCAGACGGCGCCGGCGGTTGAACGAGCGGCCGCAGCCGGCCGCTCTCCGCCCGGCCCCGGTTGGCTTGCCATGGGAACGCCCCCTGGCAGGCCAACCTTTTGCCTTTTCGTCCTGTCCGGGAAGCGCGTGAGGACGTCAACGGGTGACTTGCCCGGTCCCGTTGGCGTCGGCCGTGCGGATCATGCAGGTGAGGCGTGCCGAGCAATGCGGCGGTCCTGTTCGTCGGTGATGGCGATGTCGTAGGTGGCGGTGCTGCTCACCGGGGGATGGTGCACGTCGGCCAACACCAGCTCGAGCAGGCACTCGTGGAGTTCCGTGCCGCCGAGCGATTCCAGACGCTGCTCGTCGCGCCCCATGGGCTGACTGTCCAGGTACACCAGTTCCTGGTGTACACCCCCGTGCGGCTGGGCGACACGGAGGGGGCCCGAGCCGCGCTGGCCAGGACGTCCGAGGAACATCGCGACTGGGGGGAGGCACACGCGGCGCTCGCCTCCGTGCACCTCGCCGACGGCGATCCGCAGGCGGCCATCGACGCCCTTGCGGCTGTCCTGGACGGTTCAGCTCCCTTTGTTCACATCATCTCGGTCATCCAGGCGCTCCTCCTTGAAGCGCTCCGGGATCGGTGGGGTGGTCTGCCCTGGGTCTGATGGAGTCGGGTCGCTGGAGAATTGACCGGTCCGGCAGCCTTCCCGGGCCGGCATGGCCGGCAGCTGTCCGCCCGAGTTCTGCCGCCGGGTCCTCGGCCTGGCCGGGACTTTGGCCTGATGCGACGGCGGGTGGCAGTTCGCACACCCTGCCCGTCAGGCTCGGGGCCGGCAGCAGTCACTGAACTGCTCTCCTGAGCATGCAACTGGGATCTGCACAGAGGGCGGGTGCCCGTTGACAGCTGGTTGATGCGTCACGTATAAAGATGATGCATCAACCAAAGGATGGGGTCATGGAGACAGGGCAGAGCCGGCAGGCGGCACCCGGTGCCTTCACCGCCTTCGCCCGCTTCGTGCTCTACGGCGGCGGGGTGGGGCTCGCCGCCAGCTTCGCCGTGGCGGCCCTCGCCTCCGGGATTCCCTGGGCCCTGGCCAACGCCCTGATCACCGTGGTGTCCACGCTCCTGGCCACCGAGCTGCACGCCCGCTTCACCTTCGGCGCGGGCGGGCGCGCGAGCCGGCGCCAGCATGCGCAGTCGGCCGGGGCCGCGGCGGCCGCGTACGCGGTGACTTCTGTGGCGATGCTCGTCCTGCAGCAGCTGGTGGCGACGCCCGGTGCGGTGCTGGAACAGGTCGTCTACCTGTCCGCCTCCGCACTCGCCGGTGTCGCGCGGTTCGCGGTGCTGCGCCTGGTCGTCTTCGCGCGGAACCGCTCGCAGGCCACGGCCCCCGTCCGCACCGCCCGTCCCATGCGCACGACCACGGTTGCCGCATGACTGGTCCTGCGGCCTGGCGCCAGGCCGCGCAAGCCCATCCGCTCGTCGTGGACGGGGTGCTCGCCGCAGTGGTGTACCTGGCAAGCCTGTTGTGGCCGTTCGCCCCCGGCGAGCCGCCACAGCGGGAACCGCTGATCGCCACCGTCGGGCAGCAGGTCCCGCTGACCGCCACCGTCGTGGTGCTGGCGACACTGGCCTGCGCCGCGCTCGTCTTCCGGCGGCGGTGGCCGTTGGCGGTGCTGGCCGTCGGCACCGGGATCTCCTGTGCTTCCGAGATCGTCTCGGATGTCCAGGGCGTGTTCCTCGGCGCCCCGGTCATCGCCGCATACACCGTCGCCGTCCGCACCGACCGCCGGACCGCCTGGACGGCCGGGGCCGCCGCCGCGTTCTTCTTGGGGGTCACTTACCTGGCGACCTCCGGGTGGTACTGGATCGGTGAGGGGGCCCAGGACATGGTGGGGTGGACCCTCGTGGGGGTGGTCGCCGGAGACGCGGTCCGCGGCAGGCGGGCGTATGTCCTCCTGCTGGAGCAGCGGGCCCGTCGCGCCGAGCAGAGCCGTGAGGAGGAGACGGCCCGCCGGGTCGTCGAGGAACGGCTGCGGATCGCCCGCGAGTTGCACGACGTGGCCGCCCACCACATCGCCGTGATCAGTGTCCAGGCCGGGGTGGCCGGGCACACGCTGCGCACGGACCCGGACGTGGCCGAGGAGTCGCTCGCCCTGGTACGCCAGGCCAGCCGGAGCGTGCTGGAGGAACTCAGCGCGCTGCTCGGCGTACTGCGCCAGGAAGGTGATACCCAGGCCCCGGTCGAGCCCACCCGGGGCCTCGACGGGCTGGACGAGCTCGTCGCCTCGTTCGCCGCAGCGGGCCTGCAGGTCGCCTGGACGCTCTCCGGGCGCCCACGCCCGCTGTCCTCGGCGGTCGACCTGGCTGCGTACCGGATCGTGCAGGAATCGCTCACCAACGTGCACAAGCACAGCGGGAGCGCCTCCGCGCGGGTCGGGGTCGAGTACACTCCCGACCGGCTGATCGTCCGAATCCACGACGCGGGAGGCGGCGGCACAGCGGCCCGGACGGGCGCGGCCGACGCCGGGCACGGCGGGTACGGCATCCTGGGCATGCGCGAGCGCGCGGCCGCCGTCGGCGGCCGGTTCGAGGCGGGCCCCGGGCCCGACGGCGGCTTCACCGTACGAGCCGAACTGCCGCTGCCCCCACCGTCGGTGAAGGAACCGTGGACGGATCCGGAGAAGGAGAACAGGGATGACCATCCGGGTCCTGCTGGCCGATGACCAGAGCCTGATCCGCGCCGGCTTCCGGGCGCTCATCAACGCGGCGCCCGACCTGGAGGTGGTCGGAGAGGCCGCGACCGGCCGGGAAGCCGTCGAACTCGCCCGCAGCACCCACGCGGACATCGTGCTGATGGACGTCAGGATGCCGGAACTCGACGGCATCGCCGCCACTCGGGAGATCACCGCCGACGAGGACCTCGCCGGGGTGCGGGTGCTGATCCTCACCACCTTCGAGATCGACGAGTACGTCTTCAAGGCGCTGCGCGCCGGGGCCAGCGGCTTCCTGGGCAAGGGTGTCGAGCCGGTCGAACTGCTGGCCGCGATCCGGACCGTGACGGGTGGTGAGGCGCTGCTTTCGCCGAAGGCGACCCAGGGCCTGATAGCCCGTTTCATTGCTTCACCCGACGAGCAAGTCGTGACCGCGGAACTGCTCGACGCGTTGACCGGACGGGAGCGCGAGGTGCTGGGCCTGGTCGCCATGGGCCTGTCCAACGACGAGATCGCCGAGCGGCTGTACGTCTCGACGGCCACCGCCAAGACCCATATCAACCGGGCGATGACGAAGCTGGCTGCACGGGACCGGGCCCAACTCGTCGTCATCGCCTACCAGACCGGACTGGTCCGCGCCCCGAAGTGACCGGCCGGGACCTGGGCACACATGTGGCCAGGGTGCACTCCTCCCGTGGTCCTGTTCGCGGCCCGTCTCCGTACCGCGCTCGCGGTAGCTCCGTACCACGGGCGTGGGAGAACGAAGTGTCCATGCCAGGCTGACGACCGGGAGATCCGCGGTCGGCAGTCTGGACCGCATGATCGAAGTCAACAACCTGACGAAGCGCTACGGCGACAAGACCGCCGTCGACTCGCTCACCTTCTCGGTCCGACCGGGCATTGTCACCGGTTTCCTCGGCCCCAACGGGGCCGGCAAGTCCACCACCATGCGTATGATCCTCGGCCTCGACCGGCCGACCGCCGGGACCGCGACCGTGAACGGCCGCCCCTACGCCGAACACAGGGCGCCACTGCACGAGATCGGCGCGTTGCTGGAGGCCGGGGCCATCCATCAGAGCCGGTCCGCGTTCAGCCACCTCCGGGCACTGGCCGCCACCACCGGCGTCCCGCGCCGGCGGGTCGAGGAGGTGATCGACCTCGTCGGCCTGAGCGAGGTCGCCCACAAGCGGGCAGGCGGTTTCTCCCTCGGCATGGGCCAGCGCCTCGGCATCGCCTCGGCGCTGCTCGCCGATCCCCAGGTGATCATGCTGGACGAGCCGGTCAACGGTCTCGACCCGCAGGGCATCCTCTGGATCCGCAACCTGCTGAAGGGGCTGGCCGCGGAGGGCCGGACCGTCTTCGTCTCCTCGCACCTGATGAGCGAGATGGCGCTCACCGCCGAACACCTCATCGTGGTTGGCCGAGGACGGCTGATCGCCGATGTGTCGGTGGCCGAGTTCACCGCGCGGGCGGACCACAACACCGTACGCGTGCGCTCGCCGCAGGCCGCGCAGCTCCGGGACCAGCTGGCCGGGCCGGATGTCACGATCACCAGCCTCGAGCCCGGGGTGCTGGAGATCACCGGACTGACGACCGACGAGATCGGCGATCACGCCGCACACTCCGGCTTCACCCTGCACGAGTTGTCCCCTCAGCAGGCATCGCTGGAGGAGGCCTTCATGGAGATGACCCAGGAGCACGTCGAATACCACGCCACGAACAGCACCAGCCCCTCGCCCACCCCCCCGTGGTGACGAGCTCGCCACGACCGGGAGGACCGCCTGATGACCACCGCCACAGCACCCGACCTGACGGCGCGTCCCGCGCGTCCCGAACTGCGCGTCACCACGCGACGCGTCTTCACTTCCGAGTGGATCAAATTCTGGTCGCTGCGGTCCACGGCCTACACCCTGATCGGGGCCGTCGTGGCACTGGTCGGCTTCGGGCTGATCGCCGCCTCGGTCACATCCGGCGGCGAAACCTTCCAAGGCCCCGGCGAAGGAGTCGCCGACTCCACCGGCATCAGCCTGGCCGGTACCGAGCTGGCCCAGCTCGTCGTCGGCACCCTCGGGGTCCTGCTCACCGCGACCGAGTACAGCACGGGTCTGATCCGCTCCACCCTCGCCGCGGTGCCTCGCCGGCTGCCGGTGCTCTGGGCCAAGACGGCGGTGCTCGCCGCGGTCCTCCTCCCGCTCGGCACGGTCGCGGTCTTCATCGCCTTCTTCGCCGGGCAGGCCATCCTCGGCTCCGACGGCGCCTCCCTCACCGACCCGGGCGTCCTGCGCGCGGTCACCGGCGCCGTCGTCTACCTGACCGGCATCGCACTGATGGGCATGGCGCTGGGCGCCCTGCTACGCCACACCGCGAGCGCGGTGACCACCCTGTTCGCCGCGCTCTGGGTGGTGCCCGGCCTGCTACAGATCGCCCTCCCGGACAGCTGGAACGACGCCATCGGCCCGTACCTCCCCTCCAACGCCGGCTCCGCCTTCATGACCGTGTCCCCCGGCTCGGACCTGCTCTCCCCGTGGGCGGGCCTGGCCGTGTTCGCCGGTTTCCTGGCCGTGTTGCTGGGCACGGCGGCGTGGCAACTCAAGCGGCGGGACGCCTGAGGGCGCCGGTGCGTCACCGGCCGCCGAAGTCCCCACCCCACCCCTTCGGACGGTCAGGTCGGCTGCTGCCCAACGTCTCCGCCAGCACCGTACTCCGAGCGGTCCCGCACACCCGGTCCCTCACCGGAAGCGCGGGACCGCTCGGAGTACGGTGTGCGTGCTCAGGCCCGGTACACCGTCTTCAGACCGGCCGGTGTCACGCCGACCTCGCTGTCGGGCGAACACAACGCGGAGCTGCCGGGCAGACGTTGAGCCCGCAACGAACAGATCGGGTCCTGTCCCTACAGACAGGGCCCGATCTTCGGTGGCAGTCCAGGATTTCGTGGGTCTCGATGATGGCCGGTCCGATCGCGCTTTGGGTGATGCCGAGCATGTCGGCCATCAGCTTCTGCGAGCAGATCTGACGCAGGTAGAGGACGGTCGGCAGGAGGTGGTCCCTGCTCGTCAGGAGGGAACGGCCATGGGCACCCGGGGCATGTCGGCGCCGGCCGCCGCTGATCCGGAAGTCGCGGCGCTCGCGTTGCGCTGCCTGGTCGGGGCCAGACGGGCAGCCGGCGCAACGAGTGCGTCGCGGGTCATGCCGGTCAGTGCCGGATCCGCCAGCAGTTCCAGGGCCGCCGCCCGCGCTTGGGCGCCGCCGCCGACCGCGGACGTGGGAAAGCCGGGGGTGCTGGTGGGGCGGATGGTGTAGTTCCACGTGCCGTGCCACACGAACGGCGGCACGTCGTCCAGCGGGCGCGGAGTCGAGGTGAAGCCCTGCAACGGGGTGCGGAATTGGCTCTCCCAGTCCACGACGTCCTCGTGCCGCAACCGGTGCAGCAGATTGTAGTTCTCCAGCAACAACGCGACGCCCTCACGATGTCCTTGCCGAACCAGGGGCAGACCGGGACCGTGTTTCCGCGTCCGAGCATCAGGTCCAGGCGTCCCTTGGCGACGTGCTGCACCATCGCGTAGTCCTCAGCGATCTTCACCGACGTGTTGTCAGCCGCGCTCGTGTGTTCCCTTCAGACATGCATCGCGTGGTGTTGCGCGGTTGGACTTGGGGAGGCCCCCCGCGGGCGTCAGCCGGGCACGTCGGTGGGGTTGTCGGAGCCGCCCCAGACGGTCCACATCGGGGGGATGTGCCGGTCCGGGCGGTGTACGAGTGTGGCGACGAACCGTTCCAGCACCTGGGCGACGCCGTCGTCGTCGTTGGCGGGGGCGTGATGGCGTGCGGCCCGCAGGACGTCTGGGTGGGCGTTGGCCATGGCGTAGGAGTTCCCGACCGCGGTGAGCATGGGCAGGTCGTTGGGCATGTCGCCGAAGGCGGCGATCTCGTGGCTGCCGATGCCGAGTCGGCGGCTCCACTCGAGCAGGGTGGTGGCCTTGGTGACGCGGGGTGCGCTGAACTCCACCAGTGACAGTCCGGTGGAGTGGGTGGTCTCGGCACTGCTGCCCGCGGTGCGCCGAGCTCGCTCGTAGAAGTCGTCGAGGGACAGAGTCGGGTGGTGGGCGAGGATCTTCAGTACCGGCTTGCCCGGGATGCGGGTGAGGAGTTCCCCGGCGGTGCCGACCGGTTCGGCGGCCTCCTCACCGAACGACCAGGTCGGGTAGGCCGGTTCGTGGCCGAAGTCCCTGTCGTACTCGACGGCGAAGGTGGCGCCGGGTATCGCCCTGCGCACGCGGGTGATGAGCCGGGTGGCCGCGAGGGGCCGGATCGGGGACAGGTGTGCCAGGGTTCCGTCAGGGGCGTAGACGGCCGCGCCGTTGGCGGCGATGACGAAATGCGGTCCGATGGTGGCCAGCAACTTCGGTACGGAGCGCGGTGGGCGGCCGGTGACGAGTACCACGAGGATTCCGGCCTGCTCGGCCGCGGCCAGGGCGGCCCGGGTGCGGTCCGACAGCGTTCCGTCGCTGCGGAGCAGCGTGCCGTCCAGGTCCGTCGCGATCAGCTTCGGAGGGATGAGAGGGACAACGAGAGGCACGGCGGGCGCGGTTGTCATGGCGGCAGCCTTCTGGATCGACGGAGTGAACAGGTGTGGTTCGGTGCCCTGCGGACACGGGTGCCTCCCGCCGACCGATGGCCCCTGGCACCGCGCCATCGACGGAGCCGCATGGGGGAGGGATGCGCGCAAGTCTCCGCGCCCGGGCACGGGGCGGCACCGGCGCTGGTGCCGCCCCGCGGCGTCGGTTCGCCCCTTACATCCCGGGGGTGGTCTCGTTGGGGACGGGGGTGTTGAGGAGCTGCTGCTCCCAGGCGAAGGCCACTCCGGTGCCGCCGCCGTGGGCCATGACGGCCATCTGGTCCTCGGGCGAGATGATGTCGGTGCGGGCCCAGTCGCGCTGCCACTCGCCGAGGAGGCCCCCCCACGTGACCGGGGTGACGCCGGCCTGGATCATGCGGCGTACGGCCATGTCGTGGGCCTCGGCCGACATGCCTCCGCAGGCGTCGGTGACGACGTAGACGTCGTAGCCCTCGCCGGCGGCGTGGATGGCGGGGAAGGCCACGCAGATCTCGGTGTACAGGCCGGCGATGACCAGCTTCTTGCGGCCGGTCGCCTTGACGGCGTCCACCACGCGCTGGTCCTCCCAGGTGTTCAGGGTCGTCCTGTTGATCGGCTTCTGGTCGGGGAAGACGTCCTGCAAGGGCTGGATGATGAGGCCGCCGCGCTCCTCCACGACCGTGGTCAGGATCGTCGGGACGCCGTAGCCCTTGGCGCTCTTGGCCAGGCCGACGACGTTGTTGACGATCATCGTCGGCTCGTGGCTGTGCAGGTTCGCGAACTGGAACGGCTGGTGGTCGATCAGCGCCAGGACGCTGTTCTCGGGCGTCAGCAGGGCATCCAGGCCGGTCTTCGGGAACTCGCTCACGGGGGATCTCCTTCAATGCATGGAACGCGTAAGTAGTTGTTGTGGCCGCGTTCCTGTGATGCGTCAACTATTACGTGGCTCTGGTGATGTGTCAACTAACAGATAGAGTGAGTTTGCATGGAACAGAAAACAGGCTGGCTCAGCCCGTCCGAACAGCGCGCCTGGCGCGCCTTCGTCGACGTACATCAGAAACTCCCCAGCAGGCTGGCACGCGGACTGCAGGGCGGGAGGAACCTGTCCCTCGCCGACTACGTCGTCCTCGTGGCCCTCACCGACGCGCCCGACGGTCTGCGGCACTTTCAGGACCTGGCCAACGCGGTCGAGTGGGAGCGAAGTCGCATGTCCCACCATCTTCGCCGCATGGCCAAACGCGGTCTGGTGACCCGGGAGGACTGTCCCGAGGACAGGCGCGGGGTCCATGTGGTCGTCACGCCCGCCGGTCGCACGGCCATCGAGGCGGCTGCCCCCCAGCATGTCGCCACCGTGCGCCGACTGGTCATCGACCCCCTCAGTCCCGAAGAACTCGACACGCTCACCCATCTCTGCGAACGCATCCTGCGACGCTTGGAGATGGATCCTCCTGACCCGTCGGCTCACCCTCCAGGGGAGGGTGGTCGATGATTTCGGCGCCGCCGAGTTCATCGACCCCACGACGGTCTCCCTGCCGGAGGCGGTGCAGCGGGCGCATCCCGACGGCATCGACGCGCTGATCGACCTCGTGAGCGACGCGGACCGCTTCGCCTCGCTGGCCAAGCTGGTCCGCCCGGGCGGCTCGGCGGTCACGACGAGGTTCGTGGCCGATGTGGGCGCACTCGAGGCCGTGGGCGTCACCGAGATCAACTTCGTGCTGTCGGCCTCCGGCCGCCTACTCGACCGTGTGGCGGAAGCCGTCGTCACCGGATATGTCGCCGCGCCGCCGATCACCCGGGTCCCGCTGGAGGAGGCGCCGGCCGTCGTGAACGGCACCGTACGAGGGGCGACCGAGGTCAAGACCGTCATCACGGTGCGCACCAGCATCGGCGGAGCCAGAACGCGGCGAGCACGGTGACCGGTCGTAAGGCGGCCGTGATCACCGGAATCGGCGGCGGCCTCACGCCCGGCCCGCTGGAGGTGCTGCCGCCCGACGTGCTCCGGCACGGCGTCGAGGTCAACGTGCTGGGCGCGCTGCAGGTCATCAACAGCTTCCTGCCCGCACTGCGCACCGCACAGGGCCGCGTCGTCCACGCTCCGGTCCGTGCCTTCTTGGACGACGACGCTGAAGTCGTCCTCCGCCTGCCGGCCAAGAAGTGCGGCACCTCGCGGGACGAACTGCGCCTTGACTCCGCCCCGCGCGCGTAGCCGAACGGGTGACCCACCGACGATGTCGCAGAGGAATGCCATGCCCTTTCTGCCGCGCAGGGAGCCCTGCGCCTCGGCCGCCGGCACATCAACGGACACCGTCGCGTCCGCCGAGCCCGTCGCCCCGGAACCGCGGCACCCGCACGTCATGCCGCTGTGGGAGGCGGCCAGAACTCACCGCCTCAAACCCCCACCCCCGCGGACCGGGAGGGCACGGCGGTGCTGCAGATGCTGGTCAGGGGCCCTTGTGGTGACCGTGGCCGTCTATCTCGGCCTGCTGACCTTGACCGCGAAGAACGGCTCCGCCCACGGAGTCGAGCGTGTGATATGCGTCGGAAAACGCGCGGGCCACTCCTGGGAGACATGGCTGCGGGGCTGCCCGGGTGCCGCGAGGACGAGGGCCGGAACGACCCGCGCCCGCCGAGATGAAGCCGCACGCTGCCTGATCCCGGGCATGCCCCTGCCTGTTCGGTCAAGTTCTGTGGCGTGGTCGGCTGAGGAGACACATAGGCGGGATGGGGGTGTCGTCGAAGCCCACCACGTTGATTTCGCCTGGCACCCGCGTCCGGCTCAGATGCCGACGGAGCACATGGGCACGACCGGGAGGACGACGCGGGAGGACTGTGCGACGTCGTGCGCCACCTCCTGGCGGGGCGGGAGTCCGTTCCGGAGTCGAGGGGCTCGCCAATGTTGAGGTTGCGGTCCCAGCGAGGGAAGTCGCTGGACGTGACGTGGACGCGCAGACGGTGGCCGGCCCTTCGACCAGTTGCGGGTGTTCTGGCACGCGGTGATGCCGGCCAGGGCCGGGGTGCGGCTCACCCTCGCAGTCTGCTCCCCGTCTGACTCTTCCCCTTGCCCTCGCCGGAGCCCGCTGATGATCACGGCAGACCGCACTGTCGAACGTGTTCGAAGGCAGCTGCCCGTGTCGCTGGGGACAGCCGACCGACGGGTTCAGGTGCGAGGCGGGTTGATGAATTGCTGCCAGGCTGTTTCCCCGACGGCGGCACGGATGTGGTCGCGCGACGCTTCGGCGAGTCGTCGCGCGCGTGCGAGGTCGAGCCCGATCAGCTCGCCGCGGTGCTTGAGCACCCGGCCGCCCACGATCACGGTGCCGATGTCCCCGCGCCCGGCCTGGAACACCAGGTGCCCGACAGGGTTGTTCACGGGCGTCATGGACGGCGTGTCCTGCCGGAGCAGTACGAGGTCGGCGAGCTTGCCCGGGGTGATGGAGCCGATCCGGTCGGCCATGCCCAGGGCCTCAGCGCCGCCGAGCGTGGCGTAGTGCAGGACGTCGGCGTCCGGCAGGATCCCGCGCGCCCTGTCCATCGTCACGACGGGGGCGCCGCGGATCAGCAGCGGCCACCCCGCTGGGAGGCGGGCGGGCTCGGTCACGGCCGTCGTGGCGGCCTGTGCGGTGGCAGGCAGCCCGGTGGCCATCGCGGCACCTGCCGCCGCCACCGTGCCGGCCAGAAGACTCCGGCGCCCGACGGACGCGGGCCGGATCCCTTGGACATCCGTGTTGTCAGCTGCGCTCGTGTGTTCCCTTCAGGCATGCATCGCGTGGTGTTGCGCGGTTGGACTTGGGGGAGGCACCCGGGGGCGTCAGCCGGGCGCGTCGGCGGGGTTGTCGGAGCCGCCCCAGACGGTCCACATCGGGGGGATGTGCCGGTCCGGGCGGTGTACGAGTGTGGCGACGAATCGTTCCAGTACCTGGGCGACGCCGTCGTCGTCGTTGGCGGGGGCGTGATGGCGTGCGGCCCGCAGGACGTCCGGGTGGGCGTTTTCCATGGCGTAGGAGTTCCCGACCGCGGTGAGCATGGGCAGGTCGTTGGGCATGTCGCCGAAGGCGGCGATCTCGTGGCTGCGGACGCCGAGTCGGCCGCTCCACTCGAGCAGGGTGGTGGCCTTGGTGACGCGGGGTGCGCTGAACTCCACCGCCGTCCAGGTCCGTCGCGATCAGCTTGGGAGGGACCAGAGGGACAACAGGAGGGGGGAGATGATGTCCGTACGGGCCCAGTCGCGCTGCCACTCGGCCAGGGCGACCTGACACGTGATCGGGACGATCCCGGCCTGGACCATGCGGCGTACGGCCATGTCGTGGGCCTCGGCCGACATGCCTCCGCAGGCGTCGGTGACGACGTAGACGTCGTAGCCCTCGTCGGCCGCCTGCAGGGCGGGGAAGGCCACGCAGATCTCGGTGTACAGGCCGGCGATGACCAGCTTCTTGCGCCCGGTCGCCTTGACGGCGTCCACCACGCGCTGGTCCTCCCAGCTGTTCAGGGTCGTCCTGTTGATCGGCTTCTGATCCGGGAAGACGTCCCGCAAGGGCTGGGTGAGGTAGCCGCCGCGCTCTTCCACCACTGAGGTCAGGATCGTCGGGACTCCGTACACCTTGGCGCTCTTGGCCAGGCCGACGACGTTGTTGACGATCATCGTCGGCTCGTGGCTGTGCAGGTTCGCGAACTGGAACGGCTGGTGGTCGATCAGCGCCAGGACGCTGTTCTCGGGCGTCAGCAGGGCATCCAGGCCGGTCTTCGGGAACTCGCTCACGGGGGATCTCCTTCAATGCATGGAACGCGTAAGTAGTTGTTGTGGCCGCATTCTTGTGATGTGTCAACTATTATGCGGACCTGGTGATGCATCAACTAACAGATAGAGTGAGTTTGCATGGAACAGAAAACAGGCTGGCTCAGCCCGTCCGAACAGCGCGCCTGGCGCGCCTTCATCGGCGTACATCAGAAACTCCCCAGCGCGCTGGCGCGCAAGCTGCAGGCCACGGGGAACCTGTCCCTCGCCGACTACGTCGTACTCGTGGCCCTCACCGACGCGCCCCACGGCCGGCAGTACTTCCAGGAGCTGGCCCAAGCGGTGGACTGGGAGCGCAGTCGCATGTCCCACCATCTCAGTCGCATGAACAAACGCGGCCTGGTGACACGTGAAGACTGCCCCAAGGACGCGCGCGGGGTTCACGTGATCGTTACACCCACCGGCCGCGCGGCCATCGAGGAGGCCGCCCCCGGGCACGTCGCCACCGTGCGTCGGCTGGTCATCGACCCCCTCAGTCCCGAAGAGCTCGACATGCTCACTCATCTCTGCGAAGGCATCCTTGGCCGGTTGGAGACGGATCCACCCTGACGTCTCGCCTGTTGGTCGCCTGTCCACGACGGGCGGCCAGCAGGCTATTGACATGTCAACGGTTAATGCATCATCGTGTTCTTGATCGTCCTGCTGGTCGCGTCGCGGACACTTCTGCTGCCGCAGCGGCGTTGTCGGGCATGACCCGAGCGAACTCTCCAAGGGCAACAGTGATGCAGAGCGCACTTCAGGTACTCAAAGCCGGGCAGGTCTTCGACGGCGACCAGGCCAGAGGGCCTGGCATGGTGATGATCGAGAACGGCCTGATCCGGGCCGTGGACTTCACAGGAGCGGCCCCACCGGAGTACGCCACCGTCACCGATCTCGGGCCGGACGCATGGCTGCTTCCGGGACTGGTGGACGCGCACGTCCACCTGTGCTGGGACGCGAGCACGGACGCCGTGGCCCACGTCACGAACGACGACCCCGGCACCATCCTCGACACCGCCCGTACCGCGGCGGCGACCGCACTGCGGACCGGCGTCACCACGGTCCGGGATCTCGGGGACCGCGACTACCTCGCCCTCGCCCTCCGCGACCAGGTGCCACCCACCCAGCGCCCCGAGATCGTCGCCGCCGGTCCGCCGATCACCACCCGCGGCGGCCACTGCCACTTCCTCGGCGGCGAGGCCGAGGGAGCCGACGCGCTGCTGGCCGCGGTACGCGAGCGGGCCGAGCGTGGATGTGACGTGGTGAAGGTGATGGTCGGCGGTGGCAACATGACGCCCGGCTCCAACCCCCTGCACCAGCAGTACGGTCCGGCCGATCTGCGGCTGATCGTCGAGGAGGCGCATCGACTCGGGCTCACCACGGCCGCGCACGTCCATGCCGCCGACGCGATCGGGGATGTGATCGACGCCGGCTTCGATACCATCGAGCACTTCACCTTCATGACCCCCGACGGTGCCGGACTGCGGGACGACCTGCTCGACCGGGTCGTGAAGCAGCGGATCTTCGTCAGTCTCACGGCAGGATTGGTGCCGGGGACACAGCCGCCACCACCGGCCATTGCCGCCCGCATCGACGCCCTGATCGACGTCGCGACCAAGGTGATCGCCTCGGGCGCACGGATCGTCGTCGGCACTGACGCGGGCATCGAGCCGTCAAAGCCGCACCACGTCTTTCCGTACGCGCTGGTGCAGCTCGCCGAGCTGGGCATGCCCACCCTCGACGTGTTGCGGTCGGCGACGACCGAGGCCGCCGAAGCGGTGGGCCTGGTCGGCCGCAAGGGTGTACTGCGGCCCGGCGCGGACGCGGACGTCCTGGTCCTCGGCAGCTCACCCGTCGCCGACCTCTCCGCCTTCACCGACATCCGGGCCGTGTACCGGGCCGGCCACCGACTGCCCGGGAACTAGGGGCTGTCTGCGGTTGTGATCAAACGCGGGTTTTGGATCCTGGCTGGGGCGCCGGTGCGGTAGGACTTCGGTGTGACACGTGCGCAACTCACGGACGAGGAGTGGGAGTTCATCGGACCGTGCCTGCCGCCACTGACTTCGGCGTCTTGGGGTCTGGATATGTGTCGGGACCGGTGACGTGGTCCGTCCGGGCTGGTACGCCGGATGCATGCGGTATCCGGACGGAGGCGGGCTGACCGCCGAGCAGCGCAAGCGCCGGGACGAGGTACGGATGCGGGCTGTTGACCTCTTCGAGGAGGCGTGGAAGTCCCGCGCATCGCCCGGGAGTTACGGGTGAGTGAGAAATCGGTCTACCAGTGGCGCCGCGCCTGGAAGACGGGCGGACGCGGGGCGCTGCGTTCCAAGGGCCCCTCCGGCTACGACTGCCGCCTGGGCCCTCACCTGCAGGCCAAGCTCGCGATGTGGCTGGAGGAGGGGCCGGCCGCGCACGGCTGGAGTGAGGACCAGGTGTGGACCGCCTCCCGGGTCCGCACGCTGATCGGACGCAAGTTCCATCTCTCCTACAGCGTCTCCGGGGTGACCCGGCTGCTGCACCGTATGGGCTACAGCGTGCAGATGCCCGCCCGTCCCGCCGCCGAGCGCGACGAGGACGCGATCACCGCGTGGCGGGAGGTGACCTGGCAGGAGGTAAAACCCTCCGGGCGGCGACCGGCGCGTTCGTCTGCTTCGAGGACGAAGCGGGCGTGACCGGCCGTCCGCCCAAGGGCCGCACCTGGGGTCGGCGCGGCATCACCCCGAGAATCAAGGTGTCCGGCCGCAGCCGGGGACGGCTCTCGGTGGCCGGGCTGCTGTGCTACCGGCCCGGCCTTCCCTCCCGCCTGTGCTACCGGCTGCGCCGGCATACCGGCCGCAAGGGCGAGCGTCGCTCGCTCGGCGAGAGGGACTACATCCGCCTCCTCGACGGCGCCCACCAACTGCTCAAGGCCCCGCTGATCGTGGTGTGGGACCGGCTGAGCACCCACACCTCCAAGACGATGCAGGCGCTCGTGGCCGAGCGGGACTGGCTGACGGTGGTCCTGCTGCCCGGGTATGCGCCCGAGCTCAATCCGGTGGAGGGCCTGTGGGCACATATCAAGCGGAGCCTGGCCAATCTGGCCTCCCGCACCCTCAGCGAGCTGGAGACTCTGCTCCGCCAGCGACTCAAGGCGATGCAGTACCGACACAGCATCCTCGGCGGATTCCTCGCCGGGAGGAGCCTCGCACTCGACAGACCGGACGGACCCTAATACGCCGAAGTCAGTAAGAATATCCCGGAGTACACCGTCCTGTTCGAGCGGATCGTCAACGTGCTCATCGACCTCCAGCCGGACATCCGGTTGAGCTTCAGCACACATCCAAAGAACGTGCTCGAGGCGCTGCAACGCTGGCTTGACCGCTAGGGCCTGTGTGATGTCACGATCGTCTTCCTACCGGATCCGCCTTCCAAGCGGATCCGGATCCGCAAGTTTGATCACGACATCACACAGGCCCTAGCAGACGGCGCCGGCGGTTGAACGAGCGGCCGCAGCCGGCCGCTCTCCGCCCGGGCCCCGGTTGGCTTGCCATGGGAACGCCCCCTGGCAGGCCAACCTTTTGCCTTTTCGTCCTGTCCGGGAAGCGCGTGAGGACGTCAACGGGTGACTTGCCCGGTCCCGTTGGCGTCGGCCGTGCGGATCATGCAGGTGAGGCGTGCCGAGCAATGCGGCGGTCCTGTTCGTCGGTGATGGCGATGTCGTAGGTGGCGGTGCCGCGTCCGCGGTGCAGGGGAGTAGCGACGCCCATGGAGAGGCTGGAGCGGGCGGAGTGATGGTGGGTGGCGTTGAGGTTGATGCCCACGGCGATTCCGTCGCCGCCGGCGTGGAGGGCGGCCCCGCAGGAACCGAGGCCCTCGGCGAGGACTGCGGAGGCACCACCGTGCAGCAGCCGTAGAGCCGGGTGTTGCCTTCGACGGGCATGGCCTCACGATGGCGAGGTCCTCGAGCAGTGGGCGGCAACCGGAGCCACCTCACCGCCTTCTTCTCCACCGACACCCTCGGCGTGCGGGTTTGAAGATCTTGCCGACCGGGGGCATCGGCGTGCTGTCGATTCCCACATGAGCCCGGAACCGCGCGCCGCCAACCGCAGCCCCGAGTACTTCCATGGTCGGGCCCGTCCAGCTGATGCTCTTGGCGTTCCGGTCGCTCGGCCTACACCGTTGCCCGAGTAGGTCAGAAGAGTCGGCGTCCCCTCGAGCACACGCCGGCGACCATTGCTGTGACACCCCGAAACGATCATGGCTCGATCACATCTCTCGGGTTGATACATCAACCGATTCGCGATAACGTTGTTGATGCGTCAACAAGGAACCTCTTCCGATAAGGACAGCTGTCATGAGCGACAAGAAGGTCATCGCGGTCGCCGGAGCGACGGGCGCGCAGGGCGGCGGCGCCGCGCGGGCGATCCTCGCCGATCCGGAGTCGGGCTTCACGGTCCGCGCGCTCACCCGGAACCCCGACTCGCCCGCCGCCAGGGAACTCGCCGCGCTCGGTGCCGAGGTCGTCCGGGCGGACTTCGACGACGAGCCGACTGTGCACAAGGCGTTGCAGGGTGCCTACGGTGCCTTCTTCGTCACCGACTTCTGGGCGCACATGTCCGCGGCCAAGGAGATGGCGGAGATCGGGGCGCTGGCCCGGGCGGCCGAGGCCGCGGGGCTGCGGCACGTGGTCTGGTCGACGCTGGAGGACACCCGCGAGCTGCTGCCGCTGGAGGACGGCCGGATGCCGGTCCTGCAGGAGAAGTACAACGTGCCGCACTTCGACGCCAAGGGTGAGGGCAACAAGCTGTTCACGGAGGCCGGGGTGCCGACCACCTTCCTGAACGCGACCTTCTACTTCCAGGGCTTCCTGAGCTACTTCGTCCCCAAGCGCGGCGAGGACGGCGTGCTGACGCTGACCCTGCCGCTGGAGGACGGCAAGCTGCTGGCCGGGGTGGACGTGACGGACATCGGCCGGACGGCCTTCGCCATCCTCAAGGGCGGCGCGCCGTTCATCGGCCAGACCGTGAGCCTGGCCGGCGATCACCTGACCGGTGCGCAGTACGCGGAGAAGCTGGGGGCCACGCTCGGCGAGCCGGTGCGCTTCCAGTCCGTGCCCTACGACGTCTTCCGCACCCTCGACATCCCGGCGGCCGACGAGCTCGGCAACATGTTCCAGTACTACGGCGACTTCGACCAGGAGTTCACCGGCGCCCGTGACCTGAACCGGCTGCGCGAGATCAACCCGGCGCTGAAGAGCTTCGACGACTGGCTGGCCGAGAACGCCTCGAAGTTCGAGGTGAAGTGAATGACCGCGACCACCACCGTGAGCGGGCAGCTCGGCGGCAAAGTCGCCTTAGTCACCGGTGCGAGCCGCGGCATCGGCGCGGCCATCGCCCGTCGCCTGGCCCGGGAGGGCGCGGCCGTGGCGATCACGTACAACTCGTCTCCCGGCCACGCGGACAAGGTCGTCGAGAGCATCACGGCCGAAGGGGGCGAGGCCGTGGCCATCGCGGCCGATGCGGGGGACGCGGAAGCGGTCCGTGCGGCGGTCGACGGCACCGTGGAGGCCTTCGGCCGCCTGGACATCCTGGTGAACAACGCCGGCGGCGGTGCCTTCGGACCGTTCGAGCAGCTTACCGTCGACGACTTCGACCGGTCCGTCGCGGTGAACATGCGCTCGGTGTTCGTGGCCACCCAGGAGGCGCTGCGGCACATGGGGGACGGCGGCCGGATCATCTCGATCGGCAGCGTCTTCGCCGAGAGGATGCCGATTCCGAACGGCACGCCGTACGCCCTCACCAAGGCGGCCATCGGTGGTTTCACCCGGGCGCTGGCGAGGGAACTGGGACCGAGGGCGATCACGGTGAACAACATCCAGCCCGGCCCGATCGACACCGACAGCAATCCGGCTGACGGCGACCTCGCCTCGGTGATGATCCCGCTGACCCCGGCAGGACGGTTCGCCTCCCCTGAAGAGCTGACCGGCCTGATCGTCTACCTCGCCGGCCCCGAGTCGGGCTACGTGACGGGCGCGACGATCAACATCGACGGCGGCTACACCGTCTGAGCCGCTCGGGCCCGCAGGCGCCCGGCCGGGGTTACCCGGCCGGGCGCCTTGCCGACAACGCGGACGGTCACGGCGCGCAGGTTGACTGCCGGGACGTCGCGGTGGTGCTCCGCGGGCGCCGCGCAGAAGCCCGAACACACCGAGTACCGAATAATGAAAGCAGTCTCCCGGTGGCGTACAACGGAGTGCCGCACCGAGCGAGGAGTGACATGAGCGGGTCCAGCGATCAGGCCGGAAGCGGTTCGTTCGCTCTCGACGCCCTCGCCGCAGCCGTGCTCGACGAGAAGGGCACAGTGCTGCGGTGGTCCAGGGCGGCCACGGAACTGGTCGGGTACACGGCTGCGGAAGTCCGCGGTCACCCGGTGAGGGACCTGATCGCCGACGTGCCCGGCGAGCCGCTCACGGCAGCACGTGAGGGCACCGGGATTCCGGCTGCGGGCCGGGCTCGGTTGCGGCACCGCCAGGGCGGCCTGGTCGATGTCACCTTCCGCGTGTTCCGGCTGGAGGGGGCCGCCGAGCTGCTCGCGCTGGCCGCACCCGTGGAAACGGTGAGCGAGCTGGATCTGGGCGTGTCGCTGCTGCGCGCGCTGTTCTGCCAGGACCAGATCGGCGTCGGCATCCACGGCACCGATCTGACCATCCTGCGTACCAACGTCGCCCCGGCGGTGTTCGGCGGTCCGCCCGCACCGCTTGGCAGCCGGCTGCGGGACATCCTCCTCGCCGAGGACGCCGACGACATCGAGGCCGCCCTGGGGCAGGTGCTGGAATCCGGCGCACCGTTGGTCGGCCGGGAGCAGCGGATGCGGGCACCGCAGGTGCCCGGACGGGAATGGGCCCTGAGGCTGTCTGCCGTCAGGCTGGAGGACGGGGACGGAAGGCCCACGGGGGTCGCCGCCATGTTCACCGACACGACCGAGCAGCAGCGGGCCCGCCGGCATCTGGACGTCCTCCGGGAGGCCGCGGTCCAGGTCGGCGGTTCGCTGGATGTCTCGCGTACCGCACAGCAGCTGGCCGACGTGGTCGTCCCGGCACTCGGGGACCTCGGAATCGTCGACCTCGCCGAGGCTGTGCTGGAAGGAGACGAGCCCCCGAAGTGGTCGGGTGGCGGAGACCTCCACCTGCGCGCCGCGGCCTCGGCCACCGGCGAGTGGCCGGGGCGCATCAGGCTGGGAGAGCCCCTTCCTCCGCTGCCCGACCACCCGGCCGTCCGCAGCATCCTGCGCGGCGAGACGCTCATCGCCACCCGCGATGAGTGGCTTTCCCTGCTGGGTGACCCCGAGCTGGCCGACCTCCTCCTCCCCGATGCCTGGCACTCCATGATGATCGCCCCGCTGCACGCCCGCGGCCTCATGCTTGGTGACCTGCAGGTCTGGCGGGTCAAGCAGCCGGATCCCTTCACCAGGGAGGACGCGGACCTGCTGACGGAGGTAGCCTCCCGGGGCGCCCTCGCCATCGACAACGCCCGCCGCTACACCCGGGAACACCGGGCGGCTGTCGCGCTGCAGCAGCGTCTGCTGCCCCGGGCGACGACCGACACCCCGGCGGCGGAGACCGCCGGTATCTACCGCCCCGCCGGCGGCGGAGCCGAGATCGGCGGCGACTGGTTCGATGCCGTTCCCCTGCCCTCCCTGCGGCTCGCCCTCGTCGCCGGGGACGTCGCCGGCCACGGCCTGCAGGCCAGCGCCACCATGGGCCGTCTGCGCGCAGCCATCCACACCCTTGCCGATCTGGAACTGGACCCCGACGAATTGCTCACCCGCCTCGACGGCCTGGTCCAGCGTCAGGCCTCCGAGGCGCCGCTCGTGCATCAGGACGCGATCGGCGCCACCTGCCTGTACGCCGTCTACGATCCGGTCACCCGGCAGTGCTCTGTCGCCAGTGCCGGGCATCCACCACCGACCGTGCTCCGGCCCGACGGCACCGAACAGGACGTCCCGATCTCGCCCGGTCCACCGCTGGGCGTCGGTGGCATGCCGTTCGAGGTCACCACGCTCACCCTGGAGCCCGGCAGTCTCGTCGCCCTGTACACCAAGGGCCTGATCCTCCGCGAGGACCGCGATCTCGATGCCGGGCTGCGCCGTCTGACGGACGGGCTCGCCGCGCACTGCCGCCCCGGCGCCCGGCTGGAGGAGGCGGGCCGCACCGTCCTCGCCGGTGTCGGCGACGAGCCGGCCCAGCAGGACATCGCGCTGCTGCTGGCCCGTACGCGTGCCGTGCGGTCCGAGAACACCGCCGACTGGGAGTTCCCGGCCGACCCGAGCGTCGTGGCCGTGGCCCGGGAGGAGACCACCCGCCAACTGGCCGCATGGGGACTCGACGATCTGGCCTTCACCACCGAACTCGTGGTCAGCGAGCTGGTCACCAACGCCGTCCGCTACGCCGGCGGCCCGGTCGGGCTGCGCCTGATCCGGGAGGAAGTCCTGGTCTGTGAGGTCACCGACCCCAGCAACACCCAGCCCCGGCTGCGGCGGGCGCACACCACCGATGAGGGAGGCCGCGGCCTGTTCCTCGTCGCCCAGCTCACCACGCGCTGGGGCTGCCGCTACGGCCGTACCGGCAAGACCATCTGGGCCGAACAGCCCCTCACGACATGAGTCATCTCCGCGCGGCGTCCACAACCGTTGCCTCGCGGTGTGCGGCTTCCAGCGCCACTCGCGTGGTTGCTCTGAACGACAACAGGCCAAGCACCGGGGGGCTCCGCCGCACCCGCCGCGAGCCGTACGTCCGGCAGGCGTGGCGTCCTTGGCACGTACCGAGGCGGCGGTGGCCCTAGGGGCAGCGGCCCACCGACCGCTGTCTCCACGTCCACTGGTCTGCCGTCGGGCAGGCGGTGGCAGGCCAGCGCCCCGATGAACGAGCCGGGAGGGGCCGTACCGCCGTGCACGGTGGCGGTCAGCCACTGCTGGCACCGTGTCGAGCAACTCCGCCAGGTCTGTTGATGCGTCAACTATTTGCCATGGTGGCCGCGAGCGTGAGCGTCAACCGCGTCAGTCGCCGATCGTCTCGGCGGCTGCTGATGCGAGCGGGGCGCGCCCCGTGGGGTCGGCGGGCCAAGTGATGTTGATTCATCAACAAGCGGCAACCGTACTACCCCGACCCTGCCGGAGGTCACCCGAAGCGTGCAGGACGGCGCACGGTCCAGTCGCTCAGCTCTTCGAGGGCGGAGGCCAGGCGCAGGAGGGTCGCCTCGTCCCAGGGCCCGCCTATCAGCTGGCTTCCGATGGGCAGCCCGTCGGGCGAGGTGTGGAGCGGCAACGAGATGGCGGGCAGGCCGGTGATGTTGCAGACGGCGGTGAACGAGATCATCCGGTTCTCGGTCATCCGGAATCCGCCGGGATCGGCGTTGGCCTCGGCCAGGCAGGCTCCGGCCGGAGGGGGCGGGCAGGCGAGGGTAGGGGTGAGCAGCACGTCGAAGTCGCGGCCCCACTGGGCCCGGACCTCAACCGCTTCTTGTTGCAGGAGTGCGGCCGTCCGTGTGTACTCGCCAGAGTGGCGCGTCTTGGCGCGTTCCATGCGGAACCGCAGATGCGGCTCGGCCAGTTCCGGATGGTCGTAGGGCGCGGTCCACAGTGCCGCGTCCAAGGAAGTCTGCGCGTACCCGAGGCCCGCCTCCTCGGTGAAGAAGCGCGGCGACACCGGGAAGACCGCATGCCCGAGCGACTCCAGCAGCCTGCCGGTCCGCTCGGCCGCCGCGACGCACACCGGGTCCACCGGCAGTCCGGTGGGCGCCTCAAGCAGCAGGCCCACCCGCAGTGGCTCGGACTCCCGTCCCACTTCGTCGGAGAACGGCCGCTCCGGCGCGGGTGCGCCGTACATGACGAGGCTGTCCGGCACGCTCATGACATCCAGTAGTGCGGCCGCGTCCCGCACCGTCCGGGTGATCGCTCCCTCGACCGTGGCGTGTTCCCAGGCCGCCAGGTACTGCGGCACCCGTCCGCGGCTGGGCTTGAGCCCGACCAGCCCGCAGCACGAGGACGGCATCCGGATCGAGCCGCCGCCGTCGTTGGCGTGGGCGACGGGCGCGAGCCCCGCGGCGACGGCGGCCGCGGCACCGCCGCTCGAGCCGCCCGGCGAGTACTCCGTGTTCCAGGGGTTACGGGTGATCCCGTAGCGGGAGCTCTCCGCAGCGGTCAGCATGCCCATGTCCGGGGTGCTGGTCCTGCCCATCAGCAGGAACCCGGCGTCCAGGAACCTGGTCACGACAGGGTCGGTGATCGTGCGGGGCGTGTCGTCACACCCGAGGCTCCCGAAGGTGGCGGGCTGCCCGGCGACCAGGTTCAGGTCCTTGATCGGAATGGGCACCCCGTGAAAGGCGGGCAGGTCCCCACCCTCCATGACGGCACGCTCGGCCTTCACGGCGGCCTCGCGGACCTCCTCGTCGTTGCGCCAGACGAACGCCCCGATCTCGGGATCGAACCGGTCGATGCGCTCCAGATAGGTGTCGACGATCTCGACGGGGCTCAGCTCGCGCATGCGCACCGCCTCTGCCAGACGCACGGCGGAGTCGAACGGGTCCATGGGGGGCTCCAATCTGTAGCCATGTCAGGGGAGTTGCAGGGGGAGGGGAGTCAGCCGACGGCGAGCAGCCGGTCGAGCTCCTCGCGGTGGTGCGTGCCGCTCGGGCCGTCGAAGACGACCCGGCCCGCCTGCATGACGATCGCCCGGTCGCAGCGCTCGAGGAGGAGCCCGGCGTGCTGGTCGACCATCACCACCGCCACTCCGGTGGCGGCGATACGGGCCATCGCCTCCAGGACCTGCTGGACGAGCGACGGCTGCAGACCCTGAGTGAGTTCGTCCACGACGATCAGCAACTGTCCGGACAGCATCGACCGGGCAATGCCGAGTTGCTGCTTCTGGCCGCCGGACAGCGTTCCGGCGGGCTGCCGGCGCCGCTCGGTCAGCAGCGGGAAGATCTCGTGGGGATCGACCGCGGGGGCGAAACCCGCGCGCGTGGCCAGGCGGAGGTTCTCCGCGACGGTGAGGGTGGGGAACACCCCCCGGTCCTCGGGCATCAGTGCCGCGCCCCAACGGGCGAGCAGGTCCGGGCGGCCGCGCGGCACAGGGCGTCCGGCCAGGCGTACCTCGCCCCCCTGCCGGTCGGCCAGCCCGAACACGGTGCGCAGCAGAGTGGTCTTGCCGGTGCCGTTGCGCCCCAGCAGGGCGATCCGCTCGCCCTCGGCGACCCGCACGGTCACGTCGCGGACGACGGCGGCCTGCCCGTATCCGCCGCCCAGTGCGTCCAGTTCCAGCATCATCGGTTCACCCCCAGGTAGGCCTGGCGCACCGTGGGATCAGCGGCGATCTCGTCCATCGGCCCGTGGGCGATCACCTGGCCCTCGTGCAGGACCACGACGTCGTCGGCCAGTTCCCGGACGATCGCCATGTCGTGTTCGACGACGACCAGTGCGCACCCCGTCCGCCGTGAGACCTGCTTCAGCTCGTCGACGAGCGCCCGGGCGTCGTCGGGTCCCAGCCCGGCCGCGGGTTCGTCGAGCAGCATCAGCCGGGGCGCTCCGGCCAGCACCATGGCCAGCTCCAGCCGGCGCCGGTCGGCCAGCGGCAGGGTCCCGGCCTCACGGGCCTCGTCGCCGACCAAGTCGTCGTATTCGGCGGGCAGTTCGACGTGGAGCGGCGCGTCCAGGCGGCCCAGCCTGATGTTGTCGGCGGGAGACAGCGCCGTCAGGACGCTGGGGATCTGGAACATCCGGCCCACGCCCAGGCGTACGCGATCGTGGACCGGCAGCGCGGTGGCGTCCGCACCGAAGATGCGCACGTCGCCCGCGTCGGGGGCGAGTTGGCCCGCGACGACGGCGAGCAGGGTGCTTTTGCCCGCGCCGTTGGGACCGATCAGGCAGATGCACCGGCCGTCCTCGACCGTCAGGTCCACGCCGCGCAGCACGTCCACCGGGCCGAAGGACTTGCGGATCCCCGTCAGTGCCAGGGCCGGACCGTCACCGTGGGCGTCGTGCCCGCGGTGCCGTGGCGCCGCCGCAGCTGCCGGCAGCTTCACCGCTGGGCCGCGTGTCCACGCCCGGGCCAGTCCCGCCAGACCTGAGGGGGCCACCTGGACGACCAGAACGAACAGGGCGGCGAGCGCGAGCACGTACCAGCCCTGCCACGTGCTGCCGAGCGTCTGCGCGCCCGCCGTAATGAGGATCGCGCCGAGGAACGGTCCCACGGTCGACTGCCTTCCGCCCACTGCCAGCCAGACCAGCACGCTGGTCGACAGGGCGAGCCCGAAGACCTGCGGTGACACCAGTCCGGCGGCGGGTGCGTACAAGGCACCCGCGACCGCCGACACCGCCGCACCGACGGCGAACGCCGCTGTCCTCACCCGCAACGGGTCGATGCCGGTCTGGGCGGCGCGCTCGGGGTTGCGGGAGGCGGCGATCAGCCGCGCGCCGAACCGGCCGCGGACCACCGTGACGCTGGTGAGGGCCACCACGGCGGCCACCACCAGGAGGGTCAGGTAGTAGGCGGAGACCACTCCCTGGCTGCTCACCGACAGTCCGTTGGTGCCTCCGGTCAGATCCGGGAGGCTGGTCGCCGCGTGCTGGAGCAACAGACCCACCCCGATCGTCAGCAGGATGAGCGGAGCGTCGGGCACACGGGAGGCCAGTCCGATCCGGACCATCGGCACCGCGATGCCCACGACGGCTGCCAGGGCCGCCGCCAGCAGGGCGGCGAGCGGCCAGCCGTGCTCCTGGCTGAGCGCGACGGCGTAGGCGCCGAGCCCGAAGAAGGACGCGTGGCCCACGCTGAGCAGCCCCGCCCGCCCCCAGGAGAGGTCCAGGCCGTAGGCGAACAGCCCGTTGCACAGGCCCAGGGTCAGGGTGGCCACCGCGAAGGCGCTCAGACCGAACGGAGCCGCCGCCAGCAGCACGAGCAGCAGCGCGAAGCGCACCACCACCCCTACTCGGGTGCTACGCCTCCCAGCTCCGGGCGCGGCCGAGGCGCCGCCGTCCGGCCGACGGCGTACGCCGTGCGCGGACGGCGTCGGCAGTACCGGGACCTGCTCGTCGCCGCGCCCGTCGATGTCACGGCCGGGGCTGATCACGCGCACCCCGGCATGGGCGTGGTGTCGGCGATGCGGCCGAGCTCGCGGCTGACCTCGTACGCCCCACCCGGCTTGATCGTCACCTGGAGCATGTCGGCCTGGAGGAGGTGGTTGGCCGCCGCGAAGCGGGTCTTCTCGCCGAGCGGCGAGTCGAAGGTCAGCCGTCCGATCTCGCTGTTGATCGCCTCGCCGTCAGCGGTGCCGGCCTTCTCGGCAGCGGCCAGGAAGAACTGGATGCCGAAGTACGCGTTGCCCGCCACCTCGGGCATCGGACCGTCGAACTCGTACGCCTTCCGGTAGTCGGCCACGAAGGCGCGGCTGTCGGAGTCGTCCAGCCGGTCGGTCCAGCGCACGGTGTGCGTGCGGCCGTTCACCAGGGCGCTGAGCGCGGGGTAGTAGTCGCTGTCCAGGGGCGCGCCGTCGTAGCCGAGGTCAGAGGTGAGCAGGCCGAACTGCTTGGCCTGCTGGCTGAACGACACCGCGTCGGAACCGACGACCATGGTCAGCAGCACGTCCGGCCGGGCGGCCTTGAGCCGCTTGATCACCGGCTGCCAGTCGGTCTGCCCGATCGGGCTGAACTCCTCGGCGACGACCGAGCCACCGGCGCGTTTCACCTGCTCCTTGGCGACTCCCAGGTAGTGGTGCGGGAAGTTGTAGTCCGAGCCGACGACCGCGACCTTCTTTCCGTACTTCTCCAGCAGCGCTGGGACCGTCGGTGTGAGCAACTGGCGCGTGCTCTCACCGAAACCCCATGCGTAGGGACGACACCGCCCGCCATCGCCGAGGATCGCCGTACCGAACGGGACCTTCGCGTCGTCGGCGACCTTGGCCACGGCCTCGGCCGTGTCCCCGGTGATCGTGCCGAACAGCATCGACACCTCGTCCCGCTGGACGAGTCTGCGGGCCAGCTGCGTCGAGGTCGCCGGGTCGCCCGCGTCGTCGGCGACGACGTACTTCACCTTCGTGCCGTTCACGCCGCCGGCGTCGTTGACCTGCTTGACGCCCAGTTGGAAGGCGTTGCGCAGGGCCTTGCCGGTCGAGGAGACGGGCCCGGTGAGCGGCACGATCAGGCCGACCTTCAAGGGCCTGTCCCCGTCGCTGCCGGTGTCCGAGATCGCCGAACCACCGCAGCCGGTCACCGCCAGCAGGGCGGCGGCCGTCAGGATGCCTGCGCCGGCACGCGAACGCGTGTGAGCCATGATGTGAACCTCCGAAGCCAGGGACGCGATCGCAGCGCGGCGATCGCGACGACGATGAGATAGAAGAGGACCTCGGCCAGCACGTCGGTCAGCCAGGTGCGCAGCAGCACCGACAGCGCTGCGATGGCCAGGGCGGCCCCCGCCGCTGTCGCGAGCGCGCCGGGGCGGCTGAGCAGCAGGCCGAAGAAGACGGGGACCAGGAGGCCGAAGCCCATGGTCGGGTTCACCGCGAGCAGCGGGCTGTACAGCGCCCCGGCCAGCACGGCCAGCAGCCCGCCGAGCAGGAACGCGAGCGTGCGCAGCCGGCGCGGGTCGGTGCCCAGCAGTGCCGCCATGGTCGGGTTGTCGGCCACCGCGCGGAGGGTCAGGCCCCAGTCCGTGCGGTAGGCGGCGAGCAGCACCAGCCCGATGACCGTGGCCGCGATCAGGCCGCAGACCAGCCGGTACGTCGGATAGGGCGTGCCCAGGACGGTCACCGTCCCGCCGATCGGTGCATCCACCGACCGGGAGGTAGAGGTGAACAGCAGTTCCGCCGCCTGCCGCAGTGCCATGCCGACACCCCAGGTGACGAGCATGGTCGCCAGCCCGTCCGCGAGGGGACGCCGCAGCAGCAGCCGTTCGACCAGCAGCAACAGCGGCGCACTCGCCAGCAGGGCGAGTGTCACGCGCCACCCGAACGCCGGACCTGTGAGGACCACCGCCGTGTAGGCCCCCACCATGATGAGGTCGCCCTGCGCGAGGTTCACCACCCGGGTCGCCGCGAAGGTCACGGCCATGCCGAGGGTGGTGAGCCCGTAGAGGCCGAAGAGAGTGAGAATTGCCAGGAGTACGTCCACGTGGTGATATCCCTCCACTTCCGCGGACTGCAGATGAGTGGGACTATCGGCCAGTTCCGGCCATTGCGTTGGCACCACAGCGCAGACTTCTGGTGCTGCAGTGCAGAGGAGAAGCCGATGCCCCTCGAAGCCCGAATGGACGGCACGCTCGTCTTCGGCTACCTGGACACCGTCTCCTCCGACCGCGCCAGGGCGTTCGACGCCGTGATGGTCAGGACGGCGACGCCCTACGCCGCCGAGATGCGATCGGAGCGGTTCGGCGCGATCACCACGTGCGACATCGCCGGCGAGCAGCGGGCGCAGGTCGTGCCGCACGCGTCGGTTTCCACCGAGGGAATAGACACCTTGCTGGGCGTGCTCCTGGCCGGAGAGGTGACCATCGAACAGAGCGGCCGCCAATGCGCCCTGTCCCCGGGCGACTTCGTCCTCTACGGCGGCGGGCGTCCGTTCCGCCTGGACCTCGGCAGCGACTACCGCTGGTTGCTGATGAGACTCGACCCGAGCACCAGCACCTTCTTGCAGCACATCCCCGACGCCATGGTCGCCCAGGAGCTCACCCGTTCCGCCGGCGGCCGCATCCTCTCCTCGATGCTCGTCGAACTCGCCGACCGTGGTCATCGACTCGGACCGCTGTCAAAGGGAGAGATGGGCGAGCACGTGACCGGCATCGTCCGGACGCTCGTCCGCGAGTACGCCGGCCGGCACACGCCCCCTGTTCACGCGCACCGGCTGAAGCGCATCCTGGAGCACATCGACCTGCACCTGGCCGAGGAACTCCCGCCCGCCCGGATCGCCGCCGACCACCACATCTCGGTCCGCTCCCTGCACGCCCTGTTCCAGCAGCGGGGCGAGACACTCGGCGACCACATCCGGCGACGGCGCCTGGACCGCATCCGCCAGGACCTGGCCGACCCCGGCCTGGCCCACCTTCCGGCCTATGCCGTGGCGGCCCGCTGGGGCATCACCGACCCGAGTTACTTCGGCAGAGTCTTCAAGGGCGCGTTCGGTGTCTCCCCGCGGGAGTTCCGCCGGTGGTCGCTTCCCGGCGCCGCCGGAGAGTGACTGCTTCCGCTGCCGTCAGGAGGCGATCAGGCATCGGCAGTGGGCCAGGAAGCCGTCCAGCGCCAGGTCGAACGCGGCGTCGGCGCGGTCGGGGCCGACGGCGGCCAGCGCCTGAGCGAGCAGCGGGGTCTTCCCGTCGGCGTCGGGTTCCCACATGGTTTCGGGCGCGGCCAGGTCGAGCGCCGAACCAAGGACGAGATTGTCCAAGGCGGTGAGGACGGCCATGACGCGGTCCTTGGCGAAGCCCGCGTCCAGCAGCAGGGCGACCGCCCGCTCGTACTGGGCCAGCGCGTGGGGTGCGCGGACGGGCGCCGTGGCGAGCAGCGGGATGGTGCGCGGGTGGGCGGCGAAGGCGGCCCGGTAGGAGCGGGCCCAGGCGGCGAGGGCGGTGTCCCAGGGGCGCAGGTCGAGGGTGGCCGGGTCGATGGCGCCCGTGACGCGCAGCCGGATCAGTTCGACGATGCCGGCCCGGCCGTCGACGTGATGGTAGATCGAGCCGGTCTGGACGCCGAGCTTCCTGGCGATCTGCGGGACGCTGAAGTCGCCGTTGCGGTCGACGAGTTCGAGCGCGGCGGTGCCGATGCGCTCCCTGTCGAGCAGGGCCTTGCTCGGCCGCCCCATGCGTCGTTCTCCTTGATCGTTGCCACTCGGGTCTTCCCAGGGGTGGGGCCCAGGGCTACATTACCGAAACCGAAAGGCTTTAGGTTTAGCTCGCCGGGCGGTCCCCTGCCGCCGAACGGCGCCGTCCGAAAGGTGCCCCGCCGCCATGGCCTCGACCGCCAGACCCCAACCCGCGACCGCCACGGAAACCGACTCCTCGCTCCGCTCCGGCACCCTCCGCGCCAGTGACATCACCTTCCTCGTCGTCTCCGCCGCCGCCCCGCTCACCGTCATGGCCGGCGTCGCCCCGCTCGCCATCCTGCTCGGCGGCATCGGAGCGCCGAGCGGATACCTCATCGCCGGTGCCGTCCTCGCCCTGTTCGCGGTGGGCTTCACCACCATGAGCCGGTACATCGGCAACGGCGGCGCCTTCTATGCGTACGTCACCCGCGGCCTCGGCCGGCCCGCGGGGGTCGGCTCGGCCGCCCTCGCGCTGCTGTCGTACAACGCGATGCAGATCGGCATGTACGGACTGCTGGCCACCACCGTCCGCGACGCGCTGCAGGCCCTGTGGGGAGTCAGCGCGCCCTGGCCGGTGGCCGCCCTCGTCGGTATCGCGGCCGTCTGGTACGCCGGGTACCGCAGTATCGACTTCGGGGCCCGGGTGCTGGGCGTGCTGCTGGTCGCCGAAGCCGGCATCCTCGTGGTCCTGGCCGGCGGGGTGCTGGCGGACGGCGGCGCGCAGGGCATCCACTTCGACTCCTTCACTCCCGGCAACGCCTTCACGCCCGGCACCGGTGCCCTGCTTGCCTTCGCCTTCGCGGCCTTCATCGGCTTCGAGTCCACCGCCATCTACCGATCCGAGGCCCGCCGACCGGAGCGGACGATCCCCCGCGCCACCTATGCCGCCGTCGGCTTCCTCGGCCTGTTCTACGCCTTCGTCGTGTGGATCGTCGTGCAGGCGTTCGGCGCGCGGGACGTCATGGCCGCGGCCGCCGAGGACCCCGCCGCGCTGTTCTTCACCGCCACCACCCGGTACGTCGGCGGCTGGGCGGCGGATGTGATGCACGTCCTCATCGTCACCAGCGTCTTCGCCGCGCTGCTCGCCTTCCACAACGCCATCAACCGCTACACCCACGCCCTCGCCCACGAGGGGGTGCTGCCCGTGGCTCTGGGCCGGGTGCACCGGCGGCACGGCTCGCCGCACATCGCCGGGATCCTGCAGACCGTGCTCGCGGCCCTGGTGGTCCTCGGCTTCGCCGCCGCAGGCGCCGACCCCTACGAGCGGCTGCTGCTGTGGGTGAACACCCCCGGTGTGGTCGGCATCGTGCTGCTTCAGGTGCTGACCGCGGCCGCCGTCCCCGTCTTCTTCCGCCGCATCAGTCACACCGAGGGTGTCTGGCGGGCCGTGGTGGCCCCGATCGCCGGAGCCGTGCTCATGGGCGCCGCGCTGTACCTGATCATCGACAAGATCGAGTTGCTGACCGGCGCCGGGACCGGCACCAACGCGGCGCTCCTCGCTCCCGTCCCGCTGGTCTTCGCCGTCGGCGTCGCCCTCGCGTACCGGCTGCGCCGCACCCGACCGCAGGTGTACGAGGCGTTCGCCGCCGAGCCCGACACCGACAACCGAACCGCTGGAAACCCCGACACCCAGCAGTAGCCACTGAGCCCCGCCACCCCGTCACGAGCCGCTGCGAAAGGCGATCCACGTGCCCTTCACCAACGCCGACACCGTGCTGGCCGGCGCCACCGTCCGCACCCTGGACCCGCGACACCCCCTGGCGACCGCCGTCGCCGTCAGGGACGGCCGTATCGCGGCGGTCGGCGAGGAGGCCGACGTACGCCACTGGCGCGGCCCCCGCACTCAGGTCGTCGACCTCGGCGGCGCCACCCTCACCCCCGGCCTCACCGACGGGCACACCCACGCCGTCAAGGGTCTCGAACTCGCCCAGGGCATCGACCTCTCCGGCTGTAAAACCCTGGAGCAGCTGCGCGCCGCGTTGCGCGAGGCCGCCCGGCGGGCCGCCCCCGGGTCGTGGATCACCGGCTGGAACCTCGACCACAACACCTTCGAGGGCGGCCCCATCAGCCACCACCTCATCGACGACGTCGTGGGCGACATCCCCGCCTTCCTACGGCTGTACGACGCTCATTCCGCGCTCGCCGGCTCCGCGGCCCTGCGTGCCGCCGGGGTCGACGGGCCACGTCGCTTCGACCAGGGTGCCGCCATCGTCTGCGACCCCGACGGGCGCCCCACCGGTCACCTCGTCGAGCAGGCCGCCATGGAGACCGTCGCCGCCCTGATCCCGCAGCCCTCTCCCGCCGAGCGCCGCAAGCACCTGCTCGCCCTGCTGGCCGACATGGCCGCCACCGGCCTCACCGGAGGCCACGTCATGGACCTGGAGACGCCCGACGCGCTCGATCTGCTCACCGCCATCGAGGACGAGGGCGTCCTGCCGCTGCGGCTGCGCATCGCGCCCTGGTGCCAGCCCGGCGCCGGCCCCGACGAACTGCACCGGCTGATCGCCCTCCAGGGGCGCGCCGGACGGCATTGGCGCGTGGCGGGCGTCAAGCTGTTCCTCGACGGCACCGTGGAGGGCGGCACCGCCTGGCTGGACCACCCCGACTGCCACGGTGCCGGCACCGAGTCGTTCTGGCCCGACCCCGCCGCGTACACCCGCGCGGTGCACGCTCTCGACCGCGCGGGCGTGCCGACCGCCACCCACGCCATCGGTGACGCCGCGGTCCGCCGCGTCCTCGACACCGTCCAGGCCCTCGGCACCCCGCACGCCCGGCACCGTGCCGAGCATCTGGAGACCGTGCCCGACGACCAGATCCCGCGCTTCGCCCGGCTCGGCGTCGCCGCCTCCATGCAGCCCGCCCACGCCACCTACGCCAGGGCGGACCACAGCGACGAGTGGTCCCGCCGACTCGGCCCCGAACGCGCCGCCCGGGCCTGGCGCTGTCGCGACCTGCGTGCCGCCGGAGCCACCCTGGTCCTCGGCTCCGACTGGCCCGTCGCCCCCTACGACCCACGCTGGGTACTCGCCGCCGCCCAACTGCGCCGCCACCCCGGCGACCCCGGCACCCCGCCCGTGCGACCCGACCAGGCACTCACCCCGCTGGCCGCCCTGGAGGGTTACACCACCCACGCCGCGCTGGCCGCGGGCGAGGAGGACATCGCCGGACGCATCGCGCCCGGCTTCCGGGCCGACCTCACCGCCTTCACCCTCGATCCCCTCACCACCGGCCCCGACGAACTCGCCGACGCCCCGATCCGGCTCACGATGAGCGGGGGCCACATCACCCACCGGACACTGTGACACCGCTCTCCTCGCCCGGAGCACCTCGATTCGCCCGTACCGGGTGCTTGCTCATGATCGAGACCCGGTTGAAAGCGTTCATGGTGATCGCCACCCAGATCGCAGCGGAGATCTGGTCATCGGTGAGAACCTGTCGAGCGGCCTCGTAGGCGGATTCCTGTGCGACGGCATCGGTGGGGTCGGTCGTGGCCTCGGCCAGTGCGAGGGCCGCGCGTTCCGTGGGGGAGAACACCGCGGTGTCCCGCCAGGCTGCCAGCACTCCCAGCCGCTGCGCCGACTCACCCGCGCGTACGGCCGCCTTGGTGTGGAGGTCGAGGCAGTAGGCGCAGCCGTTGATCTGCGACACGCGGAGGTTGATCAGCTCCACGACGGTGCGGTCGAGCCCCGCCTCGGCGGTAACCGCGCGCACCGCTTCCGATGTCTGCACCAGGGCGTGGAAGGCCTTGGAGCTCTGTTTGTCGATGAAGATCCGCATGTCTCCCGCTCGCCGTGTACTTGCTGTAGCCCTCGTCCTAAGATCATGGCATGATAGTTGATGCAACAACTAGATTCCACGGGAGGTGGTCTCGGTGAGCAATGTCGAAGCCGAGCCGGCAGTGATGAGATGCGGGTCGCCGGTCGACGACGTGCGGCCGGCCGGGGCGTCACGGGTCGACGTGCTCCCCGCACGGGACGTACCCCTGGGCGGACCGCGCTCGATGACGGTGCGGCGGACGCTGCCGCAGCGGGACCGGACGCTGATCGGCGCCTGGTGCTTCGCCGACCACTACGGTCCCGACGAGGTCACCGACAGGGGCGGCATGGCGCTGCCCCCGCATCCGCACACCGGCCTGCAGACGGTGACCTGGCTGTTCAGTGGGGAGGTCGAGCACCGCGACACGCTCGGCACCCACGCCTTCGTGCGGCCCGGGGAAATCAACCTCATGACAGGCGGGTACGGCATCGCCCACTCGGAGGTCTCCACCCCGCGCACGACCGTCGTCCACGGCGTCCAGCTGTGGGTGGCGCTGCCGGAGGAGCACCGGAACGCCGAACGGGACTTCCAGCACTATGTGCCCGAGCCTGTGCGGATGGAGGGTGCCGAGATCAGGGTCTTCCTCGGCTCGCTCGCCGGAGATGTCTCTCCGGTACGAACGTTTACGCCGCTGCTCGGCGCCGAGATCATCCTCGAACCGCGTGCGACGGTCACCATGGCCGTGGACTGCGCCTTCGAGCATGGCCTCCTCGTGGACAGCGGGGACGTCCGTGTGGCCGACACCCTGCTGCACCGGGCGGAGCTGGGCTATGTCCCGCCGGGTGCCGACGCGTTGACGCTGACGAACGAGTCGGACGGTCCGGCGCGGACGATTCTGCTGGGCGGCACCCCCTTCGAGGAGGAGATCGTCATGTGGTGGAACTTCATCGGCCGCACTCACGAGGACATCGTCAAGGCCCGCGAGGACTGGGAGGACTGGGAGGCCTCCTCCGAGCGCTTCGGCACCATCGAGGGATTTCCCGGGGACCGTCTTCCCGCGCCCGCCCTGCCCAACGCCACCATCAGGCCGCGTCGCAACCCTCCGCGTCGCTGACCTCTCTCAGAAGGGCATTCCTCATGAGTCAGCTTTCTGCTGCCTCGGTCGTCGAGCGGGGTGGACGCACACCATCGGTACGAGATCGTGGTCGACGGCAAGCGCGTCGGCGTGACCGAGTACCGCGACCACGGTGAGCAGCGCGTGTTCTTCCACGCGGAGGTCGACGACGCCTACGCCGGACAGGGCCTGGCCGCTGCGGATCTCCACAGGCAATCAGGATTGGCCCATCTCACAGATCAGAAGACAGAGGCTGCGCATCGCCGAGGCCTTCACCAGGGAACTCCCCGCCACTGACTGAGCAGGCGGGCGGCGCCGCCGGTTGACACTTGCGGCGCCCACGGCCAGCCGCAGCTGCCACGCACTGGGCGTTGACGGGTCTCTTAGCATCCTGGCAGGTGACCCGTCAACGGTCACTTACACTCGTCTCCATGAAGGAGACGGTGCGGTGGTTGACCCCGGAGGAGCAGCACGCGTGGCGGGGCTTTGTGCGGTTGCATGAGCGGCTCATGGGCCGGTTGTCGCGTACGTTGCAGGCCGAGTCGAAGCTGTCGGGCGCGGACTTCGCGGTCCTGGTCCATCTGACGGATGTGCCGGAGGGGCGACAGCGTTATCAGGACCTGTGCCGTGCTCTGGAGTGGGAGAAGAGCCGGACGTCCCATCACATCGCGCGGATGGCCGGCCGGGGACTGGTGGTGCGGGAGGAAGCCCCTGATGACGCGCGGGGGGCGTTCGTGGTGATCACCCCGGCGGGGCGGGAGGCGATCGAGGCGGCGGCTCCGCGCCATGTGGAGACGGTGCGGGAGTTGTTCCTGGACCATGTCACGCTGGCTGAGCTGCGGATGCTGGGCGAGATCTCCAGTCGGGTGGTGGCGAAGCTGGACGAGGACCCGTCCTGAGCCCGGGCACGGGCTCCACCCGAGTCCCGGGTTTCCGGCCGCTCGGGTGAAGGCGTGGGTTCTCAGGCGGCGCCGTGCAGCAGTCGCGCCACTTCACCGTCCACGTCCAGACCGTCGGCCTCCCGGCCGACAGGGACCGACTGATACGTGCGCTCCAGCCACTGTGCCACCGTGGCGAGGGGAGCGGTGAGCCGAGCGGTCCCCTGGGGGGACGACAGAGCGATGTTCAGCTCGGCATCGGGCCCGCACCCGACCGGCCAGAGGTGTACATCGCCTTGCCCGCTCGGCCGCAGCAGGCCTTGGGCCAGCAGATCGCGGGCCAGCACCCACGGGACTGCGCGGTCGGCGTCGGGATGGAAGACCAGGTGCACGGCAAACGGGTCGCGCGCCTTGTACAGCAGGCGGGTCGGCACAGCGATCCGCTCGTCCGACGCGAGCACGAGCTCGGTATACAGCATTTGATCTATGTAGCTGGTCATGGCTCGAATCGCTCCTTCGAGAGCCTGGCCGCCGGGTAGCGCCACTGCGAAGGGAAGACGGAGATTGTTGATGCGTCAATGACGCTTAGAATGCTGTGGTTCTTCGTGGCTCGTCAAGTAAGTGTGCGCATAGTCACTTGATGCATCAACTGTCTTGGGTGGGAGACACGACGTTCCCGCGCGTCATCGGACCACCCGCTCCGGCAGCTGCTCGCCGACAGCCGGCTCCCGGACGCGGCGCTGCCGTGGCAGGAAGAGCGCGAGGACAAGGCCGAGGGCCACGGCGGCGGTCGCGATCAGGAAGGAGACGCGGAAGCCCTGCATGGTCGGAATCTCGACGCCGCCCACGGTGACCGCCGTGTCGGCGAGGACCATGCCGACAACAGCGCTCGACAGTGACGTACCGATGGAGCGCATCAACGTGTTGAGGCCGTTGGCCGCGCCCGTCTCCGAGGGATCGACGGCGCCGTTGATCAGGGCGGGCAGCGAGGAGTAGGCCAGGCCGATGCCCACGCCGAGGAACACCGAGATCACTGCGGTCTGCCAGGCCGCACTCATCAGGCCGATCCCCGCTCCGTAGCCGATCGCGATGACCAGCAGCCCTGCCAAGAGGGTGCTCGTCGGGCCGTACTTGGCCGACAGACGGGCGTAGACGGGGGTCATGAACAGCATCGTCACGCCCATCGGGGCCATGTACAGGCCGGTGACGACCATGGACTGGCCGAGGCCGTGGCCGGTGGACGTGGGCAGCAGGAGCAGCTGGGGAAGGACGAGGGTCTGGACGTAGAAGGCGACGCCGACCGTGATCGAGACGAGGTTGGTGAGCAGCACCTGGCGGCGGGCCGTGGTGCGCAGGTCCACCAGTGGGGCCTTCGCACGCAGCTCCAGCACGCCCCACAGGACGAGGATCACGACCGACCCGGCGAACAGGCCGAGCGTGGTGCCCGACGACCAGCCCCAGTCGCCGCCCTTGGTGACCGGCAGCAGGAACAGCACGAGGCCGAGGGAGAGACCGAGGGCGCCGAGCAGGTCCAAGGTGCCCTCGGCGCGCACCGGGGACTCGGGTACTAGGAGGAGGGTGAGGACGATGGAGAGGGCGCCGATGACGGCCGCGCCGTAGAACAGGGAGTGCCAGTCGGCGTTATCGGCGAGCAGGGCCGCGGTGGGCATCGCGATGCTGCCGCCGACGCCGATCGAGGAGCTCATCAGGGCCATCGCCGAGCTGAGCTTCTCGGGCGGCAGCAGGTCGCGCATCAGGCCGATGCCCAGCGGGACCGCGCCCATGGAGAAGCCCTGAAGGGTGCGCCCAGCGAGCATCACCGTGAAATCACTGGTGACCGCGCTGATCAGGGACCCGACCACCATCACGGCGAGGCTGGCGATCAGCATGCGGCGCTTGCCGTACAAGTCGCCGAGGCGGCCCATGATCGGGGTGGCCACGGCACCGGAGAGCAGGGTCGAGGTCACGACCCAACTGGCGTCACTGGGTGAGCTGTTCAGCAGCTGCGGCAGGTCCTTGAGGACCGGGACGAGCAGGGTCTGCATCACCGCGACCACGATGCCCGCGAACGCGAGCACCGGGATCACGGCACCGTTCGCCCTCCGGGTGGGGCCGTCGGTTGTCGGATGTGTCATGGCACGAGGCCTCCAGGCCGGAGTGGGGAGCGGGGGAGCGGCGGGCGGATCCGCGCAGGATGCGACGTCCGGGGGCCGATACGTGAGCATGCGCATGCGCATGCGCAGAGCACGGCCGGCACCCCCGTTCGGTGCGGAACTTCCGTACCCGACAAGGCGGTTCCAGCGACGCGGGCACCGCCGTGGTCTGGTGAGAGGGAGGATCCGCCGTTGCGTCAGGCCGGCCTGCGGCGGGGACGCGCGAGCATGCGCTCGGCGGCTTGGAGCAGGTGTTCGCGAAGGTCGTCGTCGCTGACCTCGGGGTACCTGACTGGTGCCGTGGCGAGGCCGCGGACAGCGGCGGCGAAGTAGAGGCGTTCGCTCAGGTCTTCCCGGTCGCCGCCGAAGAGTTGCTCGACCTTCTCAGCCACTACCGGCCACTGGCGCATGACGGGCTCGGGCTCCTGACGGTCGCCTTCCTTGGCCAGGAACGTCAGGAGATCGCGGTGTTTGACCATGAGTCCCACGTACTCGGCGAGCGCCTCACGCCGCCGTGCGGGCTTGAGCGGCCCGGTTCCCACCTTCTCGAAGAACGCGTCCAGGTCGGTGAAGGCGGGCTCCACCACCGCGTTGAGGATGTCCTCCTTCGTGCGGAAGTGATACGTGACCGCCGCCTTCGACAGCCCCATGCCAGAGGCGATCATCTGGATCGACGCACCCTCGTAGCCGCGCTCCGTGAACAGCTCGAGTGCGCAGCGCAGCATCCGCTCGCGGGTCTGCTCCAGTTCCCTTGCCTCTGGCACCGCTTCCTCCTTGGAACACCCTCGCCGCAGGGCTGACTGGACGGTCGTCCAGCATATCTGCCATTGATCACCGCGCCGTTGCGGAGTGGGGACTCACGCCGCCGTGGGCAGGAGGACGGACTTCACCTGGAAGTACGCCATCAGGCCTTCGAGACCGTTCTCGCGGCCGAGGCCGCTGGCCTTGTAGCCGCCGAAGGGGGCGGCGTTGTCGATGCGGTAGCCGTTGATGCCGACGGTGCCGGTGCGGATGCGCCGGGCCAGCGCCGTGCCCCGCTCGATGTCGCCGGTCCAGACGCTGCCCGCCAGGCCGTACTCGTTGTCGTT
>NZ_BAAGPS010000060.1:0-7666 GCF_054783935.1 Streptomyces pseudoechinosporeus | reverse complement strand
CTCCGACACAGTGAGCGCCGGCCGCGCCCGGTCGGTCGTATGTCACGGCGCCGTCTCTCCACGCAGTCGCGAGTCGGGCAGGAGGTGGCAGTCCCTTCTGCGCAGGCCGGCGACCTGGCCGCGGCGCAGCCCCACCCGCCCGTGCAGCAGCACGATCAGGCGGTCGCGTGCGTTGCGGCACCGGAGGAACATGGCGACCATCTCTTCGTCGGAGGCGCGGTCGACTTCTGCCTCCGGTTCCTGTAGCCGGTGCCGGGTCTTGAGCCGATAGTGCAGGCCGCTGTCCTCGCCCTGGGCTTCCAGCGGCAGGTCCCGAGTGTCGGCCAGCTCGTAGATCTGCCCGAGCACCGATCCCGGTGCCGCCCCCACTGACACGGCGTGCGACAGCAGCCCCCGTACTGCCGTGAGGATCACGTTGATGCGCCGCTCGCCCCGCACCGGCTTGGCCGTGGTATCTGGTTGCGGCGGTGTGGAACACGGCGTACGCCTCACGCTGGTGCTGGCGGCGTACCGAGTCGACTGCGCCACGGTGTGTGGCTCGGGCTTGCGCGTGGCCGGCTGCGTAGGCAGTAACTGCGGCGATGATGGCTGTGGGCGTCGCTATAAGCGCGGCGGTGACGGCGGGGTCCATGACGGGCTATCTTGCCTGGCCTCAGCGACGGGCAACGGCGCCGAATCTCGGGATCATCGTCCGCAGCATCGGCCTGGAGCAGGCCGGCGAATTCTTCGAGGCGGCCCGCCACGCCTACCGCCGTGAGCAGGAGATCGCGCGGGCCGGCGGATACCAGTTCGGCTTCCCCGCCTACCTGTCGAACGAGCTGGGAGGTGCCGAGCCGACCCTCGCCCTCACCGCGGCCTGGGAAGCGATCAAAGCCGTGCACGAGCTTGCCGCCCATCGCGACTCCGGCGCGGACTTCGAGCAGTACATCGAGTGTGCCCTTGCCGCCTGCGCCCGCAGCAGGAGGACAGCCGGAGTCCGCCAGACATGTGCCGTACGGCAGTGCCGAGAAACCAGGCGGGCGGGACAACACGCCCCTGGCCTGCCGGGTGCGGAGGAGAGGACTGGTTCTGCTCACAAGAACCGACAGCAGCTGTTCAGCAGTTTCCGACAGCACCCTGACACAGTCTTTGTTCGAGTGCGGGACCAGTCCCGAGTGCTGGCTTCCGGCCCCCAGCCGCCCGCCCAGAGCGGTGACGGCCTGGCGCACCGAGTCAGGAAGGCCGGTGGATCCCGTTGCCGGACGATGTGCGTGCGAACCAGCTCCGCGTCTCGTCCGCGGTCAGGACGCGGAGCAGCTTGGCCCTGCCCGGGAGATGTGGGAAGAAGCGGTCGGCGTTCCAGCTGCGCTGGTATGTCGGCTCGTCAAGCACGAGCAGGCGGCATCCTTCCACCACAGGTATGTCGTCGGGCAGCCCTTCGTTCCAGATCCGCTCGCCGTCCGCGGTGAGGAGCTCGAAGGTACCAGTCGCAATGGTCTGGGTGCGTCCCTGGGCAGGCTCGGGATCGGTGGCCAGGCGGACGCTCTCCGCCGAAGGCACAGTGCCGGGTACGTAGCCGCCGCCGACGAGGACGTAGGCGAGCAGCGTGTGCAGCTGGAAGTTGTCCCCGATGCCGCCGATGCGTACCTCGAACCCGGTCCCGGTCGGCCTGTGCAACACCACGAGGGGCTCGTCGTCCAAGACTGCCAGCGCGTAGGCGAGGCATTTCAGGTCGTGCCGCTCCAGGGACGCAAGCTCGCGGCAGGCAGGGAGGATCGCGGATGCATGCCGACGGCGCACCTCGGTGCTGCGGCACAGTACGGCCAGCGCGGGCGGCTGCCACTGTTCGACCGAGCACCAGGCCAGCGCCAGCCGCGTGGCCTCGTGCCGGTCGCCGCCGAGGCGGGCCAGCAACGCGTCGTCAATGATCTTCTCGTCCGGCTCCGGCAGCTCGTTATCCGCTGCGCAGGTGGAGGTCCAGCGGCGGGCGAACTCCAGGGCGTCGAGCAGGTCCTGGTGGACACCGCCGAGGATCGGCTCGGCGCAGTCGACCGGATTGGCCCCGTGCTCGACGCAGAAGCCGGCCGCCATCGCCAGCATCGGCCGCGGGCCGGTAGGCGGGAAGGCGGGAAGCAACGCTGCCAGCCGGGGTCCTGCCAGTACGCGTTCAGCATCCGGTGCCGACGGCACGGCGTTCATCATGGCGGTGAAGGCACGCCCGGTACGGTCGCCATCGCGAGTGGCGACCGCCTCTTCCAGTTCGGACACGGCGGCGGTGAGGCCCGTGGCCTCCCGCTTCCTCTTGAAGATCACCCGCACACCTTAGGTCCGGGGTCAGTCCGGCGTCATCAGGCCCAGACCGTTCGAATCCCTCGGACGCTGTCTGCTGTCGGAATTGGGTTCTGGCACAGATCTTGGGGAGCGGTTGCGGAGCGTCACCCCGGTGTTCGATTGCGTGCGAGTGGTCTCGCGTGAGACCGCGTACGCCTTGTCGTCTGGCAGGCGAGAGTGACGCTCCGTCAGGTCTCTGCTCGTATCCGCCGTGGTCGGCTGTGGGCGGTGACGGTGCTGGTCATGCTGGCCGATGCATCGTTCTGGGACTCTCTGGTGTTCGACGGGATCGACGACGTGGACGTCGAGGCGGTGACCGCTGCCTTCGGCACGGTCGATGTGGTGGCGAGAGGCCGGGCGGCCGAGACGGCATGTCCGGACTGCGGTCGCTTCTCGGACCGGGTGCACGACTGCTATCAGCGCAGGTTGAAGGATCTCCCGCTCGGTGAGCAGAGCGTCGTGATCCTGTTGACGGTCCGGCGTTTCATCTGCGGCGCGGCGGACTGCCCGCGCCGCACGTTCGCCGAGCCGTTCACCCAGTTGACCGCCCCGTACGCACGGTTCACCACTCGGCTCAACCACGTCCTGGAGCGCATCGGGCTCGCACTGGCCGGACGGGCCGGCGCCCGGCTGGCCGCCCAACTGGGCTTCGGTGCAGGGCGGATGACCTTGTTGCGCAGGGTCATGGCGCTGCCGGATCCGCAGTTCAGCACGCCGCGGGTGCTGGGTGTGGACGACTTCGCGATCCGCCGGGGCCAGTCCTACTCCACCGTTTTGACCTGCGGAGAAGCCCATCGCGTGGTCGATGTGCTCCCGACACGCGAAGCCGGGCCGCTGGCCGCCTGGCTGACCAGTCACCCTGGCGTGGAGATCATCTGTCGGGACCGGGCAGGTGCCTACGCCGAGGGTGCCCGACGCGGCGCCCCCGAAGCTCTCCAGGTTGCTGACCGGTTTCAGTGCGCCATGAGGCGCCTTGTCGTATCCCCGACTCAGTCGGGATGAACTTGGAGGGAGGTTCATGGGTCTGATGGCTTACCCAAACCGGAAACGGTGACGGGGACCGCAGCATGCCAGGAAAGCGATAACCGGGCTCAGGTATCAGGGACGGGGTATCGCGGGACCCGCGTGACATGGTGAAAGCTGGATTGCCTGAACCCCAATTCCCAGAAGACTGAAGGTCGAGTCCGCCGGAAAGATACCTGACACCGACGCCGCACCCTGCGACGGCTTAGTGCCATGGCCGACGCAACCTCCAGGGTGCGGAGCGATGCCCAACGAGGGCATTCAAGGGAATGAGTGGGGCACCTACATCACGCTAGGACGTACGACAAGGACGAACATGGGATCGCCTACGGGAAGAGATCTTCCTATGGCGACGGAGGCCCCGTAGTAGTCGCCGGAGTCACGACCGGCCAAGGAGGACGGGAAAGCCGTCCGCATCGGGCGAAGGGGGCCAGGTGATCGGGCACTCAAGAACCGGGAGGTATGCGTAATGCAGAGCGCCGAAACGGTGCTGGGTGTCCTCCGTGAACGCGGCAGGCGTGGCCTGCCGTGCACCGAACTGTATCGGCAACTGTTCGATCCGCAGTTGTATCTGCTGGCCTACGGACGTCTGTACTCCAACAAGGGAGCGATGACGCCCGGGGTCACCGGGGAGACCGTGGACGGCATGTCGCTGGGCAAGATCGAGCACGTCATCGACGCGCTGCGCCACGAGCGGTACCGGTGGAGCCCGGCTCGCAGGGTCTACATCCCGAAAGGACAGGGCAGCAAGAAGCTGCGCCCGCTCGGCCTGCCTCCCTGGAGCGACAAGCTCGTCGGCGAGGTGATCCGCCTGCTGCTTGAGGCGTATTACGAGCCGACGTTCTCCGACTCCTCGCACGGTTTCCGTCCCCGCCGGGGCTGCCACACCGCATTACGCGATGTGGCCAACACCTGGACGGGCACAGCCTGGTTCATCGAGGGTGACATCGCCCAGTGCTTCGACCGGCTTGACCATTCGGTCATGCTCCGAATCCTGGGCGAGAAAATCCACGACAACAGGTTCCTTCGGCTGGTGCGCAACATGCTCAGGGCCGGATACATGGAGGACTGGGTCTGGAACGCCACGCACAGCGGTAGCCCGCAAGGCGGGGTTGTTTCACCGATCCTGTCCAATATCTATCTGCACAAGATGGACGAGTACGTCGAGAAGGTTCTGATCCCGGAATACACCCGGGGAAGAGTCAGGAAGCAGAGCCGCGCCTTTCACCGGGTATGGGCGGCCATCAAGCGCGCCCGCGACCGCGGTGACCACATCCAGGTGCGGGAACTGCGCAAGCAACTCCACAGCATGCCCAGCATGGATACTCAGGATCCCGGCTACCGGCGGCTGAGGTATGTGCGCTATGCCGACGACACCCTGCTCGGGTTCGCCGGACCAAAGGCGGAAGCCGAGGAAATCAAGGAGCGTCTGGCCCAATTCCTGCGTGACGAACTCAAGTTGGAACTGTCGCCGGAGAAAACGCTCATCACGCACGCCCGCACCGGGGCGGCAAGGTTCCTCGGTTACGACATCACCGTGCACCACAACGACCGCAAGGTCTCCGGCAGACGACGCTCTGTCAATGGGACCATCGGTCTGCGTGTCCCTCGTTCGGTGGTATCCGCCAAGCAGGCCCAGTACAAGATGCGCGGCAAACCCGCGCGTCGGCCCGAACTGCTGAACCAGGACGACCACGTCATCCTCAGCACCTACGGGTCCGAGTACCGCGGCATCGTCCAGTACTACCTGCTGGCCGGCGACGTCTTCCGACTCGCCCGGCTGCAATGGGTCATGGAGACCTCGATGCTGATGACGCTCGCCAACAAGCACCGCTCGTCGGTGTCGAAGATGGCCCGCAAGTACGCGGCCACCATCGACACACCGCACGGGCCGCGCAAGTGCTTCGAGGCCCGCGTCGAACGCACCGGCAGGAAACCACTGGTCGGACGGTTCGGCGGGATCCCGCTGCGACAGAACAAGAAGACGGTCATCACCGACCGTCGGCTGGCCCCGGTCAACACCAAACGCAAGGAGCTGGTCACCCGACTCCTGGCCGGGCGGTGCGAGGCATGCGGACGCATTGACGAGGTGGAAGTCCACCACATCGCCAAGCTCGCCGACCTCGGACGATCCGGGAACCGGCCGCCGTGGGCAGATCTCATGGCCGCACGACACCGCAAAACCCTCGTGGTCTGCGGAAGTTGCCACGCGGACATCCACGGCAAGAACTCTGCCGCAGCACTCACGGAGTAGTCACCGGAGAGCGACGTGCGGCGAAAGTCGCATGCGTCGTTCGGGCTGGGGGCCGTGGGAAAAGGACCTGCTCAGCAGGCACCTCGCCGACGGCCCACCAGTACCTTGTGGCAGGGCCTCGGCCGTGCGGTGGAGACCTGTGTCGCCTCCCACCGTGAGTGTCTGCGCGCTCCGACGTCGCCCGAGCCGTCGAACGTTGACACACTGCAAGGCGACGCGGGGCTTCCCGGCCGGGATCCTGTCGGCCGACGGGCCGAGCGCAAGAAGGCCGCACACGCCCTGGTCCACGAGTTACTCGCCCAGGGCCACTCCCGCCGGGCGATCGCCCGGCACCTGGGCTGGGGCCTCAACACCGTGCTCCGGTATGCGCGCGCCGCACGCTGGCAGGACACGTTCCGCGAGAACCGGCCCCGGCCCAGCAGGCTGGATCCCTACAAGCCCTACCTGGAGCGACGGTTCGCCGCGGGATGCACGAGCGTCACCCAGCTGCACAGCGAACTGCTTGCCGAGCACGCCCCGGTCACCTACGCCATGGTCCGCGCCCACATCGCCACCCTGCGCACCGCACCGTCGGGCACGCCGCCCCCGCCGCCGTCGGTGCGGCAGGTGACCGGCTGGCTCACCCGCCATCCCACGGCCCTGAGTGAGGAGGACCGCGCCGATTTGAAGGACGTCCTGGCCCGCTGCCGCGAACTGGACACGGCCGCCGGGCATGTTCGCGACTTCGGCGAGATACTCACCGGCCGCCTCGGCGGCAGACTCCCCGCCTGGATCGACGCGGTCGACGCCAGCCAATTGCCCGGTCTCACCGGCTTCGCGCTCCACTTGCTCCGAGACCTCGACGCCGTGACAGCTGGGCTCACCCTGGAGTGGAGTTCCGGCAGCACCGAGGGCGCCGTGAACCGCATCAAGAAGATCAAGAGGCAGCTCTACGGACGAGCCGGATTCGAACTACTCCGCAAGATGATCCTGCTTCAGTAACGCTCCGCTACCGCTCCCCAAGATCTGTGCCAGAACCGAGAACGGGAGTCACCGTCACGGCCCGGCGAACGGTTGGGGGCTGGCTGAAGGTCGTCGGCGGGCGCCGGTCGACCGGCCGCCGGGTGGCGTGCGCGCGGAGCCGTCCGTCGGGCGACTCCGTGTATGGCGCGCCCTGGTTCAGTCGGTGATGTACCAATCGTTCTTGAGGTACTCCAGGGTGTAGCTGCCGAGGTCGCTCTCGGAGAAGGTGGCGGATGCCCTGACCGCTTCGACCGGCATCTCAATCTTGCCGGGCGTGCGCACGGCGATGCGCTGCGGGTCGACCGTCGCGGTTTGCAGGGCCTTCTTCTGCGCGGGCGAGATCATCTGGAACACGACGGAGTACGTCGACGTGCACGGGCCGAACCCCTGGTCCTGTGCCTTCTTCGCGGCGGGCCCGGCCACTTCGCAGACCGTGCCGATGTCCTCACGGCCCAGGGCGTGGAGGTACTGCTCGTACCGGTGGATGGCGCCCTCCTTCGTCCTGGACGCGGGCTGGTCGCCGGTCGGCTCGGCCGACGGCTTCTGGGTCCGAGCGGACGCGGACAGCGTGGCCGACGGCTCTTCGGCCGGTGTGGACGCGGACGGCTGCGAAGGCTTCGCGTCCGTGTCCTCCGTCGACTTCTCCGGACCGCACGCGCACGCCACCAGCGCCACACAGGCCGATACCGCCACGCTCACCATCGTCCGCGCTCTCATTCGGTCCCCTCACCACCAGCCGACAACACGTCAAGAGGTCACGCAGGATCCGGGGGAACGGTTCCCGAGCCGGTCCAGTCGGCGCAGTGTGCGGGATCAGTGGGTGTTTTCGAACCTCGGCGGCGCTGGTCACAGGGCTGACAGCCGACAGGCTCGGCAACCGCGCCGTTTGCGCTGCCGTCACAGTGACGCCTCCGCGAACGGCAGATTCGCCCGACATGACGGCTGCGCGTGAGAACGGCTACAGCGCGGCGCCCTCCTCCGAACTGGCCGGGCAAGCGTCCCGCTGAGAGCGGCGCGGGAAACGCTGCCTGAGTCCCTAAGAAGCCGTATCTCAACCGAACGTGATCGTTTGATTCT
>NZ_BAAGPS010000059.1:80195-190760 GCF_054783935.1 Streptomyces pseudoechinosporeus | reverse complement strand
GAGTACGAGAAGTTGCGAATCGCCGCGTGAAATAGACGGTCAGACACCTGTCCGGAAAACGCGAGGCCCCTCAGTCATGGCCGCCATCGCGTCCCCGGTCGCGGTGGTCACCGCCATGGACGGCCGGCGCCCGCACGGCACCACGGTCAGCGCCTTCGCGTCCTTGTCCATGACGCCTCCCATGGTGCTGGTGTCGCTGGGCGAACGCTCACAACTGCTGACAATCATCCGCCGTACCGGCCGCTTCGGCCTCAACATCCTGGGCACGCAGCACCCCGGCCTGCCACACACAGCCGGCTCGTGGACGCTTCACAGGTGGCGGCCTTACTGTCACGCACAACCAGCAGGTGGCACAGACGAGCCAAAGGCGAGCAGTCATGAACGAAGAACTCCACGACCACGACAGAGGTCTCTCCTTCGACCTCCCCACGCTTCACCGCCGCAAGATGATCCGGCTGCTGGCCGGCGTGAGTCTGGTCCCGGTGGTGGGCTGCAGCAGTGAGGAGCCGGACACCGCCGGCTCCTCGCCCTCCTCGGCCTCGTCTTCCGCGGCCTCCTCGGGGACATCCGAGGGGAGTTGCGAGACCATCCCGGGTGAGACGGCCGGGCCGTACCCCGGCGACGGGTCCAACGGCGTGAACGTCCTCAAGGAAAGCGGCGTCGTCCGCTCGGACATCACCTCCAGCTTCGGCTCCGCGAGCGGCACCGCCGAGGGCGTGGCGCTGACCATCACCCTCACCGTCACCGAGGCCGCCTCCGGCTGCGGTACGCCGAAAGAAGGCGCGGCCGTCTACCTCTGGCAGTGCGACCGGGACGGCAACTACTCGCTGTACTCCGAGGGCGTCACCGAGGAGAACTACCTGCGCGGCGTGCAGGAGACCGACTCCCAGGGCCAGGTCACGTTCACCAGCGTCTTCCCGGGCTGCTATCCGGGCCGCTGGCCGCACATCCACTTCGAGGTGTACGGCAGCCTGGACGACGCCACCAACGCCACGTCCATCACGGCGACTTCACAGCTCGCCTTTCCGAAGGACGTCTGCGACACGGTGTACGCGAGCGACGGCTACGAGCAGAGTGTGCAGAACCTGGGCCAGCTCTCCCTGGAGAGCGACATGATCTTCAGCGACGGCTACGACCAGCAGATGGCCACGGTCGAAGGCAGCGTCGACAAGGGCTACACAGCCACGCTTACGGTGCCGGTCTGACCGCCACCGCGTGAGCCGAGCCCCCGACGTCACCCGACGTCGCAGGCCGGATGTGCCCCGCATCGCCCACGTACAAAAGCGGCGACCGGCCTGCCGATGCAGGTCCGGTCGCCGCCCGATGCCGTCCGACGAAAGGCGTCAGTACGAACTGCGCCTCATACGGCGCAACAGCACGAAGCCGGAGATCACGAGCACCGCTCCGGCCGCGGCCGGCCACAGCTGGGTACCCGTTTCGGCCAGAGAGCCGGAACCACCCTGCGGTTCGGTCTGTGCACCGGCCGCCTGATCGTTCCCGCCTGCGTCCGACGCCTGGTCCGAGTAGTCGCCTTCACCACCGCTGCCGCTGTCGTCCGAGCCCTCCGCCGGTGACACGTCCTGATCGCCCTGGGCGGGCGAGGGCGTCGTGTAGACCTCGGGGTCCGGGCGGTTGGTGGGCGCGGATCCGACCTCCGGTTCGGCGTCCGGCGCCTTCGTGGCTGGCTCCGGCGTGTCCTTGTCCCCGGCGTTGTCCCCGGCGTTGCCGGCATCCGCTCCGCCGTTGTCGCCATTGCCGGCGTCCGCCTCGTCGTTCCCGGCGTTGCCGCCGTTCTCACCGGACGCGTCGTCAGGATTCTCCGTCGGCTTGTCCTGCGGCTCCTCACCGGCGCCCGCACCCGCGTCACCGCCCACGCCGCACTTCTGGCCGGCGTTGATGCAGTCGACCATCTCCCCCATCAAGTCCTCGTCGAAAACGTTGATGAAGTCGCCGTGGTCCGTGACCGGCTTGTGCACCTGCTCGGGGAAGGAGTCCACCGCGAACAACGGAACCGTACGACCGCCGTCGTTCAGGCTCGGCGCGTCGACGTCGTAGACGATGCGCTGCACCAGCTGCGGGATCGCCTGGAAACCGTTGGCGCAGTTGCCGTTGGCGTCGGCGAACGCTACGTGGGTGCGGTGGTTCGCGCTGTCGATGTTCCGGCCGTCCCAGCAGCTCTGGAACTTGAAGGTGCGCACCACGTCACTGCCCTGGGGACAGAGCGGGTACTTGTCCTTCAGCTGCCGGTCCTCGAACCCGGTGCAGCTCCACGAGGCGTTGGCATTGGCGGTGCCGTTGACGAACGCCTTGGCGTCACCGGTGATGATGCGCAGCAGTCGCGGCATCTCCGTGACCTTGCTCTGCGGATTGCCCACAAAGGTCATCGTCACCTTCTTGGGCGTGACGATCTCACCGACGTTGCCCTCGATGCCGCCACCCGGCGCGTTCGCGTCCTGCTCCTGCACACCGTTCTGCAGACGCAACACCGGCCAGAAATACGAAGACTTGTCGCCCTGGTCCACGCACGTCGTGTCGCCGTTCGCCAAGTCCTCGTCGCTCGCGAAGGCGTCGTTGGCCTGGTTGCCGACGTAGTCGTGGAAGTGGTGGGCGCCGTTGGTGACGCCGGGGGCCACGATCACGTTGTCCGAGTTGAACAGGCCGTTGGCGTTCACGCCACAGCTGGTGGTGAAGGTGCCGCGGGAGGCATTGCCCTGCTGCTGCGGCTTTGCCACGTTGGGCTGCACGGTCTTGATGTCGGTGAAGTCCGCGGCCACGGGCCCGTTCCCGGCCTGACCGCCATTGTCTCCCTGCTGTTCGCCCTGGTCCTGGCCGTCCTGGCCCTCACCCTGTTCGTCCTGATTGGCGTCGCCCTCGTTCTGGCCGTCGCCCGCCTGGTCGCCGTTCTCGCCGTTGCCGGCCTCGTTACCGGTAGCGCGCAACGTACAGGCGGCAAGAGATTCAAGACCCTGCGGGCGCTCCCCCACACGCCCGATGGCGATCGCGATCCGCTCGATCGTCGCGGTCCGCTTGTCCTTCAGCGGATTCATGATCGCGTTGTCGGCGAAGCCTGCGTCCTGCTGCTGGGCCTGCGCCGAGTTCTGCAGTCGCTGGTAGGCCTCGGCGATCTGCTTGTCCAGGAGGGCGAGTTCCTTGTCGACCTCCGCCCTCGCCTGGTCCGGCACCGCCGTCAACTTGGTGCCGACGTCCGGGCAGTCGATCGTGGCGGCACCCGAAGCCAGAACCTGGTCGGCCTGGCTTTGACCCGGCTGCTGACCCGAGCCGCTCTCGGTGGCCGTGGCATAAACGTTCGCCGCTACCAGCGCACCTCCTCCCAGCATCAGCGCGACCGCCGCAAAGGTCGTGCGTCGTGCGCCTGTTGGGCGTCTTCGCGTGTTGCGTCTCACGGGAGTACTCCTACGGTTCGGCGGAGGCCGGGCATGGACAATCCCCTGCCCCCATACGGAGCCGAGCCCCGCTGCGTTCAAACGCCCCACAAATTCATAGAGACCTCTCACGAATCAGCCCGAGACGGCGTCGCAGCCATCGAGGTCGGTCCGCTCCTTGCTCCACCATGAAGGCATGACGGATTCGACGGACACCCCGGACAGCCCGCCCGCCCCCGACGACGTGGTGAACTCGCAGCAGGCCGCGGCCTGGAACGGTTACGAGGGTCGGCACTGGGCCGACCACCAGGACCGTTACGACGGCCTGAACGACGGGGCCAACACCCCGCTCCTCGACGCGGCGGCCCTCACGCCGACCGACCGCGTTCTCGACATCGGCTGCGGCAACGGCCGCGTCACCCGCCTGGCCGGCGACCGCGCCGCGTACGCCCTGGGCATCGATCTGTCGGCGCCCATGCTGGAGCAGGCCCGGGCGAGCGCCGCCGCCGAATCCCTCGGCCATGTGGAGTTCGTACGGGGCGACGCGCAGGTGTACGGCTTCGAGAAGGCCTCGTTCGACGTCGCCGTCAGCCGCTTCGGCATCATGTTCTTCGCCGATCCGGTCGCGGGGTTCGGCAACATCGGACGTGCCCTGCGCCCGGGCGGGCGGCTGGCCTTCGTCTGTCCGCAGGAGTTCGCGCGCATGGACCAGTCCACGGTCTTCGCGGCGATCGGAGAGCACGTACGGCTGCCGGATCTGTCCCAGTCCACCGGCCCGAGCCCGCTCGCCTTCGCCGACCCCGACAACACCCGACGGGTACTGGCCGGCGCCGGCTTCGACGACGTGGCCGTCGAGGACGTCGAAGCGCCGCAGTACTGGGGCAAGGACGCCGACGACGCGGCCGGGTTCCTCTTCGGTTTCGGGCCGCTGCGGCACTGGCTGCGCGAGGCGGACGCCGATTCCGCTACGGAGGAGCGTGCCCGGCGGGCCGCGGTGGAGGCCTTTGGCGCCTATCAGGACGACAGTGGCGTACGGCTGACGGGCCGTTACTGGCTGGTCACCGCCGTGAACCCGTGAGGCTCCGGGGTACCCGGTTTCACGCGCCGCGGTCGGTGAAGGGGCCGCCCGTGGTGAAGGCCCGCTCGGCGAAGCGTTCGCCGATGCGGCGGTGGGTGGCGGCGTCCGGGTGGAGTTCGTCGGGCAGGGGCAGTTCGGCGAAGTCGGTCTCGCCGTAGAGGTCGCGGCCGTCGAGGTAGTGCAGGTGGGGGTCGTCGGCCGACCGCTCGCGCACGATGCGGGACAGCTCCTCCCGGATGACGCCCAGCGTCAGTTTTCCGTTGGCTCGCTCGGCAGGGTCGCCGGTGGCCAGAAAGCGCAGCTCTCCGGCGGCGAGCGCGCTGAAGTCGAAGGCGCCGGGGCCGGGGGTGTCCTCGTGGATGGGGCACAGGATGGGCGAGACGACCAGCAGCGGTGCGGTGGGGTGGCCTTCGCGGATGGTGTCGAGGAAGCCGTGCACGGCGGGGGTGAAGGCGCGCAGGCGCATCAGGTCGAGGTTGACCAGGTTGATGCCGAGCTTGAGGCTGATCAGGTCGGCGGGGGTGTCCCGTATCGCGCGGGCGGTGAAGGGGTCGAGCAGGGCGCCGCCGCCCAGGCCGAGGTTGATCAGTTCCACGCCGCCGAGGGAGGCGGCGAGCGCGGGCCAGGTGGTGGTGGGGCTCGCGGCGTCGGAGCCGTGGCTGATCGAACTGCCGTGGTGCAGCCACACCTTGCGGCCCCGGTCCGCTATGGGCTCGACAGGAGCGTCGGTGCGCAGGACGACCAGTTCGGTGGTCTCGTTGTGCGGCAGCCAGATCTCGATGTCCTTGATGCCCTCGGGCAGGTCGGTGAAGCTCAGGGTGCCGGGCGGGCCGGGCTGGTGCTCGGCGGTTCCGATGGTCAGGTCGATCGTCACGGTGTTGCCGCCGGACACAGTGGCCTGGCTGGTCAGACGGCCGTCGACGAGCAGGTCGTACACACCGTCCGGGCGGGGCGGGGCACCTACGTAGGTCCGTTTGGTGGGCAGCGTGTCCAGTTCGACGGCGGTGGCGCGGGTGCGGAAGAGCAGTCGTACACCGGAGGGCTGGGACTCCACCATGGCGAGTTGTGCGTCGGTGCACTGGGCGCGGGCCCGGGCGGGCAGGCGGTGCGGCAGTACGCCGTGGGTGGTGGGCTCCAGGTCGAGGGCGCCGCGGAGGAGGTCCGAAGTGATGGGCGTGGTGGTCCAGTTGTGGTGGGTGTGCATGGCCTCCGCCTGTTGATCGGCATGGTCAGGTTGCTCGGATGTGCCGCGTGGCGTTCCGTCTCCGCCCGGTACTTCAGGGCCCGGGCCAGTTCCGCAGCAGCGCGTCGAGGGCGTCCAGGATCCGTGACCAGGATTCCTGTGAGTCGGGGGCGCTGTGGCTGAAGCCACCGCCCAGTTCCAGGCTGACGTAGCCGTGGAAGACGCTGCCCAACAGCCGGACCGCGTGGGTCTGGTCCGGCTCCGTCAGGTCGTAGCCGCGCAGGATCGCCCGCGTCATCTGCGCGTGTCTGCCGCCGGCGCTGGCAGCCGCCGCCTGAGGGTCGAGCCTGAACTGGGCCGCGGCGTAACGGCCGGGGTGCTCCCTGGCGTAGTCGCGGTAGACGTTCGCGAAGGCCGCGAGGGCGTCCTTGCCGGCCCGCCCGGCCAGGGCGTCGGCGGCCCGGTCGGCGAGTTCTTCCAAGGCGAGCAGGGCGATCCTGGTCTTGAGGTCCTGGGAGTTCTTCAGGTGCGAGTACAGGCTCGCGACCTTGACGTCGAACCGCCTGGCAAGCGCCGAGACGGTCACCTGGTCGAAGCCGACCTCGTCGGCCAGTTCGGCCCCCGCCCGGGTCAGGCGTTCCGCTGTCAGTCCTACGCGTGCCATGCCCCTCCTCCCGTTCGGCATAACCAATCATGCAGCTGCCTAATACCTTTAGGCAAATTACGCAGCTGCCGCGGCGCCGTCCGCTGAGGGCGGCCGGGCCGACCAGGCCCCCGGACGATGGCTGGTTGCGTACCCTCAGGGCCTGCGTGAAAGGCTCACCTACTTCCTTAGGTATCCGTAGTGATTCGTCGTCCGATGGCGTCGGGTATTCGATGCGGGTGTCGCATGGGGGTGCGAGGGTCGATTGCGTGACCTTTTGGTGGGGGTGTCGTTGATCGGATGACAGCACTGTGGGCGGGAGGGGGATGTCGGTGAGCCGGAAGCTGCCGCTCGGCGAGGGGGAGGCCGCCCGCACCGCCTGCGCCCGTGGTGTGCTGCGTACGGGGGTGGAGGAGAGGACCGGCGAGCTGCTGTCGGCCGGCGTGCTGGCCGAGCGGGTGGGCTGGGCTGCCGGTCTGGTGTCCGGCATGGTCGCCGATCTGCTGGCCGGGCACTGGAACACCCCCGACGTGGATGCGCTCGCCTCCGGCGTGGACGCGGGCGGGCAGAAGCTGCCGCCGAACGCCTGGATGGCGCTGCGCCGCCTGGGCTGGACCGTCACCCCGGGCGCCAAGGTCAACGACCGCATCCTGCGCATGGCACAGGAACAGGCCGGACGCACCCTGCGCTCCGCGAAGTGGCGGGCCGACCTGACCGCCGGCGTCCTCAAGACGTGGCCCGCGGATCCGAAGAAGCGCACCGCCGACGAGTGGGATGCCGTCCGCGAGGCGGTGCCCGGCGGGCAGCACCTGCCATCCAGCCTCATCACCTCCCGCACCCGGCAGGTCGCCGCTTTCCGGAAGAAGCACGACCGGATGCCGGTGGACGTGTTCGAGCTGGAGAGTGAGCCCCGGATTGCCCGGATGCTGTTGCTGTCCGCGTGTGACGGCCAGCAGGCCGGCATCGAGCGCGCCGATGAGCCGGGCCGGGCACTGCTACGCCTGCAGCTGCCCACCCGCCCCGACCCGCGCTCCTACGCGCACTGGACGTGGGTAGCCTGCCCCATCACTCTGCCCCCGACGATCCCCGCGAACGCGGTACTGCACCTGCCCGCCCTGCGCATCCACCAGGGCGCCGTACATGCCGATCTCGCCTACACGCACGCCGTCCCGAAGACGCAGCGCACCGGCCACACGGTCGCCCTCGGGGTGGACTGGGGCCTGAACACCCTGCTCAGTGCGGGCGCCGCCCGGCTGAACGGCGACGGCACGATCACCACGCTCGGCAGTGGCGGGATGTTCCGTGCGTCCGGCGTCCTGTCGAAGCAGCACCGCCTGCGCCGCCAGTCCGAATTCCTGCACGCCAGGGCCGACCGGTACGAACGCCTCATCGGCGAACGCGAGGGACATGCTCTCGCGGACAAGCGTCAGATTCTCACCGACGAGATCCGGCATGTGTCCGACCGCCGCTCGAACCTGAACGACGCCCTGGCGTGGGCCGCCGCCCGGTGGGCGGTGGACCAGGCGATCGCCGCCGGGGCCACGGCCATCTACGTCGAGGACCTCCGCTCGCTGGAGGCCCGGGGCATGGGCCGCAGCCACAACACCCGCCTGTCGCAGACGGTGCGCGGGCAGATCGTGGACCGGATGCGGCACCTGGCCGCCGAGGCCGGTATCGCCGTGGTGGGTGTCCCGGCCCGCAACACCTCCAGGCACTGCCCGCAGTGCCTGGTGCCGCTGCGGCACCGCAAGGCCCCCGACCGGCCGACCGTTGCGGGCTGGAAATGGGCCCTCTGCCCCTCCTGCGGCTGGCAGGGCGACCGGGACCAGGGCGCCTGGCGGCGTATTGCCGCACGCGGCCTCACCCACCAGACCAAGACGGTCACCGACCGCGCCAGCGGCACCATGGTGATCCGCTCGGTGATCGACAGGCTCGAAGCCAAGGCGGTCATCACACCGGCCGCCGCCCAGACCGGCCGGGACAGGTCCAAGACCGGACCGACCCCCCATCAAGCAGCATGTCCGACGCCCAGGCGACGCCGGACACCCTCCCCCACCAGGCCGCAAGACCTGGCGGGCCAGCGTCCGGAGGGACACGCTCACACGGTCCGGAGACTGCCTCGTGCGGCTCTCCGGAACCAGGGCGTGACGACGATCAGCACACCCACCACCGGCCGACACCGGCCACGCGGAGCAGCCTTGGGCGCGGGATTCCACCTCCATGCTCACGCTTCCCCGCCACGGTGGGCAGAACCCCCGTGCCGGACACTGCGTCTGACATGGGATACCTAAGCTGATCAGAGACGCTCAGCGCACACAGGCGGCCGGACGACAACCTGCACCGGTCGCCCCATGACATCGGCACGAGAAGAGGCGGCGGCATGCGCATCGGACTGCTCGGTACAGGACCGTGGGCCGAGATGGCCCATGCCCCCGCCTTGAGCGGGCACCGCGAACTGGACTTCGTTGGCGTGTGGGGCAGGCGCATGGACGCGGCCGAGGCGCTGGCCGAACGGCACGGGACACGCGCGTACGAGGACGTCGACGCCCTGCTCGCCGAGGTGGACGCCGTCGCGATCGCTCTGCCTCCCTCCGTTCAGGCCCCGCTCGCGGCGCGCGCGGCGCGGGCGAACTGCCATCTGCTGCTCGACAAGCCCCTCGCGGCAGGCGTCGAAGAGGGGCGGGCGGTCGTCGAGGCGGTCGGGGAGGCCGGTGTCGCCTCGGTCGTCTTCTTCACGGCCCGTTTCCAGACCACCACTGAGGCCTGGATCACCGAACAGGCCGCCCTGGACGGGTGGTTCACGGGACGCGCGGAGTGGCTCGGTTCGTTGTTCACCAGCGACAGCCCGTTCGCCGACTCGCCGTGGCGACGCGAGAAGGGCGGCCTGTGGGACGTCGGCCCGCATGCCCTGTCCGTACTGCTGCCGGTTCTCGGCGACGTCGAGCGGGTGGCGGCCGCCGCACGCGGCCCGAAGGACACCGTCCATCTGATCCTTCAGCACATCGGCGGGGCGTCGAGCACCCTGACTCTCAGCCTCACCGCTCCGCCTGCGGCCGCCGGCGCCACGGTCGAACTGCGCGGCAAGGCGGGAGCGACCGTCCTGCCCGCGTCCACCGAAGGGCCGGTCCCCGCTCTCGTCCGGGCCGCCGACGCCCTCCTCGCCGCTGCCCGCACCGGCAGTCCGCATGCGTGCGACGCCGCTTTCGGCCTGCGGGTGACGGAGATCCTGGTTGCGGCCGAGGCCCAGCTGACAGAGCCGCACTGACGGGATTCCCCGTTTCCCATAAGGCTGCCTTATGAGGTCATAGGCCGGACCCTCGTACCAAGTAAGGCTTGCCTTAGTTTAGGGTTGCCGACGAGTTGCCTGTTCACCACTCGAAGGGAACCTGATCATGCCCCGCCCCCTGCGGGTAGCCATTGTCGGAGCCGGCCCCGCCGGGATCTACGCCGCCGACGCGCTGCTGAAGTCCGAAGTGGCCGCCGAACCCGGCGTGTCCATCGATCTCTTCGAGCGGATGCCCGCCCCGTTCGGCCTGATCCGTTACGGCGTGGCCCCTGACCATCCCCGCATCAAGGGCATCGTCAAGGCCCTTCACCAGGTGCTCGACAAGCCGCAGGTCCGCCTGTTCGGCAACGTCGACTACCCGCGCGACATCAGCCTGGACGATCTGCGCACCTTCTACGACGCCGTGGTCTTCTCCACCGGCGCGACGGCCGACCGGGCGCTCGACATACCCGGCATCCACCTCGACGGCTCGTACGGCGCGGCGGACTTCGTCTCCTGGTACGACGGTCACCCGGACGTCCCGCGGACCTGGCCGCTCGAGGCGGAGAAGGTCGCCGTACTCGGCGTCGGCAATGTGGCGCTGGACGTGGCGCGCATCCTGGCCAAGACGGCCGAGGAACTGCTGCCGACCGAGATCCCGCCGAACGTCCACGAGGGTCTGAAGGCCAACCAGGCTCGCGAGATCCATGTCTTCGGCCGCCGTGGCCCGGCGCAGGCGAAGTTCAGCCCGATGGAGCTGCGGGAGCTGGACCACTCCCCCAACATCGAGGTGATCGTCGACCCCGAGGACATCGACTACGACGAGGGCTCGATCGAGACCCGGCGCGGCAACAAGCAGGCCGACATGGTCGCCAAGACGCTGGAGAACTGGGCGATCCGCGATGTCGGCGACCGGCCGCACAAGCTGTTCCTGCACTTCTTCGAGTCACCGACCGAGATCCTCGGCGAGGACGGCAGCGTGGTCGGCCTGCGCACCGAGCGCACCGTCCTCGACGGCACCGGCAACGTCAAGGGCACCGGCGAGTTCAAGGACTGGGACGTCACCGCGGTCTACCGCGCGGTGGGTTACCTCTCCGACAAGCTGCCCAAGCTGCCCTGGGACGTCGAGTCGGGCACGGTGCCGGACAACGGCGGCCGGGTGATCGAGGAAACCGGCGCGCACCTGCAGTCGACGTACGTCACGGGCTGGATCCGGCGCGGTCCCGTGGGCCTGATCGGTCACACCAAGGGCGATGCCAACGAGACGGTCGCCAACCTGCTGGACGACCACGCGAACGGCCGCCTGCACACGCCCACTTCGCCCGCCCCGGAGGCCGTGGACGCGTTCCTCGGCGAGCGGAACGTCCGCTTCACGACGTGGGAGGGCTGGTACCGGCTGGACGCCGCGGAGAAGGCGCTGGGTGAGCCCGAGAGCCGGGAGCGCGTGAAGATCGTCGAGCGTGAGGACATGCTCAGGGCGAGCGGCGCGTAGCGCTCAGGCCGCGCGGCCGGGCTGTGCCCCCTTTGGCGGGAGTATGGCCTGGCCGCGCGGTCGTTTGGGGTGCTCGGGGGTGGGTGCTGGGCGGTGGTGATGTCACGGGCACGGCCAAGCCCAAGTACGAGGTCACCAACTCCGTGCCCCCCATCGACTGTTCAACTGCCGCCTTCCGCGCCCGCGTTCACGTCACGTTGCGAGTGGGCGGGTGACGACGTTGATATTGAACGTGTGGGTCCCCAGGCCGCCTGCGATTCCCATGAACAGCAGGGCGAAGTGTTCCTGCCCGCGTGCGGTGGTGATGTCGCCGATGTCCAGCTGGGAGGCCGGAGGCCAGCCCAGGTCGTCGAGCAGTTGCGCGGTGGTCTTCTTGGCCGCGGCACTGTTGCCGGACAGGAAGACGGTGCTCGGGCCGTCCAGGCCACCGGGGTCGGTCATCGCGGACGCGTCCATGGTGCACAGCGTCTTGACCACCAAGGTGTCGGGGAACGCCTCTTGGATCTGCTCGCTCAGACTGCTGTTGGGGTGGGAAAGCTCAGTGAAGTCGTCGGAGAGCCCGACGCCGATGTCGACGAGTGTCTTCCCGGCCAGCGCCGGCGCTCCAATCGTGGCCAGTACGTCCAGGGATGCCGTCCCCGGAGTCGCGTTGACCACCACCTCCGCGTGTGTGGCCGCCTCGCCGAGACCGGCGACGGCGAAACCCAGATCCGTACGCTCCTTCGGTCGCCGCGACCCGAGTACGATCTCGTGCCCCGCCGCGGACCAGCCCGCTGCCAGTGCTCGGCCGACATTGCCCGTGCCCAAGATTCCGATACGCATGGTGTGACGCTAACCGCGCTCCTGGCCAAGCGGATCAGGCTGCGGGCCCAGGCGGGGTCGGTACCAAAGACGTAGGTCCGCAGCGCCCGATGTCACGCGAGGGGAACAACCGGCTCCGTCCGTACGTACCATCTCTACGCTGGGGCAACCCTAAGTTCCCTTAGCCCCGCTGCCAGGATCCGAGGAAGGTCGGCATCATGACGGAGAGCACGCCCACAACCACCGAACTGACTTCGCAGTACATGGCCCAGGTGGCCAACGACCTCGAAAACAACGCCAAGGAGCAGGAGCGCATCGGCGCAGAGATCAGCGCGCTGCAGGAGCAACTGCGCGCCCTCCAGCATGACCACACCGTGCTGGTGAACATGCAGCAGGCGCTCGGTGCGGGCGCAGCCACTCAGCCCGCGCCCGAAGACGCCGCCGCACCCTCCATTCCCCGGCAGAAGGGGCAGAAGACCACCACCGAGCCCGGCACCGGCAAGCAGTCCCAGGCGAAGAAGGCCGCCACCGCACAGGGAGGCAAGACGGCCAAGAAGTCAACGGCAAAGAAGCCCGCAGCCAAGGCTAAGACTGAGGCTGAGGCCACAAAGGTGGCCCAGCCCACCCTCGTCGAGCTCATCCGCCGCCATCTCACCGAGCAGAGCGAACCGCGCTCCGCAGCGGAGATCGCGACGGCGTTGGGCCAGGCCCACCCCGACCGCCGTATCAAGACCACCGTCGTGCGCACCACGCTCGAAGGACTCGTGGCCAAGAGCCAAGCCCACCGCACCAAGCAGGGCTCGTCCGTCTTCTACACCGCGCCGGAGGCGACGGCACCACCCCAGGCCGAACCGCAGCCCGAACACGCCGACCACTGAAGCCCGGGGCGCCGCACGTCAGGCGTTGGGGTCGAAGGCGATGCCAGCCGGCTTGGCTGCGGCGAGGTGGTTGTTGAAGTTGCCGTCCTTGAGGCCGAAGTTGGCGCTGCCGAAGTTGGCCTGGCTCAGCCTGTCGCGCACACCTGCGGGGTAGCCGTTCCAGCCGACCAGCGGGGGGTACTGCCAGCTGCCCTTGTGGTTCTCCGGCGGCTCGTCGTTCGCGGTCGCGGGGCGGAAGGCGTGGGTGCTGGCGCCGTCCTTGTGGTACACGATCTTGGGGTGGTTCCCGTCCCAGCGGATCTGGTCGCGGCCGTACACGCTGAAGCTGCCGTGGGCCGAAGTGGACACGTACATGGCCTGGTTGTTCTGCACCCACAGCACGGCGTGCTCCCAGTCGTGGCGGTGTCCGCCGAGACTGCTGCCGGCCACGGCCTGGTCCTTCTCGAAGTACAGGCCGTACATGATGGCGCACCAGCCGTTGTTGCACTTGTAGCGGGAGTACCCGTTGGTGTTGTCCAGGTCCGAGGCGTCGCGGCACTCGCCGTTGAGGGCTCCGGTCGGGTTGAGGCCGCCGTTGACGGTCCCGTCGGGGCCGATGGCGGGCGTGGAGTAGCAGCCGTCCGTGTCGTAGTCGTACGTCGGCTGGAACGTCTGCTCCAGTGCTTCCGCGTTGGCGGGCAAGGACCGCGGCGGGGCCGCGAGAGCACTGCCGGGGAAGGCGACGACCAGCGCAACGGCGCTGCCGAGTATGAGAGTTGCTCTGCGGATCCGTGAACTCGTCTTCAACGCGTCCTCCTGATCGACCACGGTGTGGGCCGCATGATGATGGCACGATTGACATGCCCGCAACAGACTCCCGGCACCTCGTTGACACCGTGATCTCTGAAAGGTGTTGAAACGATGAAGCGCCCACTAATACCTGGGAGTTGACGAGCTGAGTCGGCCGTCGCATCAGTTGCGTCGGTCAGGTCCGGCTGCCGGCCCCTTCCCGTACGTGCTCTGACGGATAGTCATGCCAAGGCAGGAGGAGGGGGGTTGTGAGAATGAGGAGGCCGGCGATCGCGATCGCGGTGCGGGGGCTCGTGATGCCTGCCAGTACGCCCCACAGGGCGGTCATGGCCGCGACGGTGGCGTTGTTGGTGACCGACCACGCGGCCAGGGTGCGGGCGACTCGGTCCGTCGGGGTGTGCTCGAGGCGGTAGGTGGCGTACACCGGGTTGAACACGCCCATGCAGGTGATCAGCCCCAGTTCGACGGCGATGACGAGCACCAGGCCGCCGGCGCCGGGGCCGATGAAGGCCAGCCCGAGCAACCAGCACGCGCGCAGCGTTCCGGCGGTGAGCATGACCTTGTGCCGTCCGAACCGCGCCACGAGTGGGCGGGCCAGTCGTGAGCCGATGAGGCCGCCCACGCAGGGCGCTCCGAACGCGAGGCCGTACTGCCAGGGCGCGAATCCCAGAGGACCCAGCATGAGAACGGCGAGCAGCGGCGAGGTTGCCATGATCAGGCTGCTGACCAGGATCGTGTTGAAGAACAGCGGGCGCAGCGCCGGGTGGGTCAGGATGTACCGCCACCCTTCGAGCAGGTCGCCGGCTCTCAGCCGCGGTGCATCGGTTCGTACAGGCCGCGGCTCCTTCCCGCCGATGGCGCGGATCCCGAGAGCCGAGAGCAGGTAGCTGACCGCGTCGGCCACCAGGGTCGTCACCGGGCCGAAGAGCCCGATCGCGGCCCCGCCCAGCGGCGGTCCGAGCGCCGTGGCGGTCCACATCGTGGACTCGAACCGCCCGTTCGCGACGAGCAGGTCCTCCGGCCGTACGAGCGCTTTGAGACATGCGCCGCTTGCCGCCCTGAAGGCGATGTCTGCTGCACCTACGACGACGGCCACGACCAGCAGTTGGGTGAAGCTGAGCAGGCCGAGCGCGAACGCGGCGGGGACGCTCATCAACGCCGCGAACCGGGTCAGGTCCATCGCGACCATCACCGGCCGCTTGCGGCGGAATTCCACCCACGGGCCGAGCGGCACCGCCACCGCCGCCCCCACCGCAAGCCCCGCTGCCGCCAGCGCCGACACCTCGGCCGGCCCGGCGTGCAGCACGAGGACCGCGATCAGGGGGAACGCGTCGAACGCGAGCCGCGTGCCGAACGTACTGGTCGCATACGCCGCCCAGAGCCACCCGAACTGCCGCCCCAGCGAGCGTCCCAGCCCCACCGCCATGTCCAGCGCACCCCCGCTGCCTCGCCGGAACAACCTCACCTTGATCAGCGAGATCCAAGCGAGCGGGAGGCCGGCCGGTCAAACAACCGCCCGACCGGGAAGCCACAACCGCACGTTGTGACCCGAGGTCCGTGCGCTACTGTCGATCGGCGTGGATCTCGATGCCGTACGCACCTTCGTCGCCGTCGCGGATGCGGGCCAGTTCCGGGAAGCCGCCGCCGGACTGTCTCTCACCCAGCAGGCCGTATCCAAGCGCGTCGCCGGGCTGGAGAAGGACCTCGGTGTGCGGCTGTTCACCCGTACCGCGCGCGGAGCCCAACTCACCGTCGACGGACGGGTGTTCCTGCCGCATGCCCGCGAGCTGCTGCGGGCCGAGGAGCGGGCGGCCGCATCCGTACGTCCTGGCCGTCGGGCGTTGCGCGTCGACGTGATCGGACGGGGGCTCGCGCCGGCAGGTCTGCTGCGCGACTTCCATCGTGCGCATCCGGAGGCCCAACTCGATGTCGTGACCCACTTCCTCGACGCCGACGCGGCCATCGACGCGGTCCGGGCGGGCACGATCGACGCATCGTTCCGCGCCGTCACGACGCCCGCGCGGCAACTCCCCGACGGCATCGTGGCCGTCCGCGTCCTCGACGAGCCGCTCCAACTCCTCACCGGACCGGCCCATGAGTTCGCCGACACCCGTGCGGTCACGCCCGCCGAGCTTGCCGGGCACCGGATCTGGATGCCCGGCATCGTCACCGGAACCGAATGGGCCGCCTACTACGACGAACTCGCCCTCGCTTTCGGGCTCACCATCGACGCGACCGGCCCCAACTTCGGCCTCGAGCCGCTCCTGGACATGATCGCCGACTCCCCGGCCCTGGCGACCTTCGTCGGCGAAGGCACCCGATTCGTCTGGCCCGCCGACTACGACCTGCGGCGCATACCGGTGCACGACCCGACACCGGTCTACCCGCACTCGCTGATCTGGCGCGGCGACAATCCGCATCCCCAACTGGCCGCTCTCCGCGCCTACTTGGAATCCGCACAGCCCGACCAACGCGACGCCGAGACGTGGACGCCGAAATGGGCCCAGCGCTGAACATCATCGCGTCAACCGAGCGGCAACAACGACGTGAGCCGCAACAGCCGGGCCAGGGCGGCAAGTTCAACAGTCGTCTCAGGAACCCAGACGTCTCCACGCCCGCTGCAGCAGGGTCCTGAGCAGAGCCGCCTCCTCGCCACCGAGAGCCGTCACGATGCTCTCCTGTTCCTGCTCCACCGCCGCCGTCCAGCGGCCAAGCGCCTCGTTGCCGCGCTCGGACGCGAAGACCAGTACGCGTCGCCGGTCCGCGTCGTCCACCCGGCGCAGGACGAGGTTGAGGGACACCATGCGGTCGACCACCTTGGTCAGGGTGGGGGCCGACAGCAGTGCGAACTCGGCGATCTCCGTCATCGCGTGGCCGGTGCCGTCGCCCAGGAACGACAGCACGCGCCACTCCTCGAGCGTCGCGCCCTCCGCCTTCAACGCCTCACCGAGCCTCGATACGACGCTCCGCTCCACAAGCGTGAGCGCCCGCGCGAAGTCGAGTTCGGATACGGCTGTCGCCGGGGTCGTCGTCATCGCCCTGCCAAAGCTTCGTCGGTGTCGTTGCGGTGCCATGGTGACCGATCGTCAGCGCACGGCGGACCGGCCGGTTCGCATGGAGTGATTCCACGATACAGTCATTTCCTTATCGCCGCGAAATATTCTCGTAGCAACCAATCGCTAGTGTGAGCGCCTATGATCGAGAAGGCGTCTGTCCGGCTCGGCACCCCGGCAGGCCCCCGGACCCGGGACACGCTGAATGTCGCCCTCGTGATCCCGCTCCAGGGCCCGGCCGGAATCTTCGGCCCGTCCTGCGAGTGCTGCGCCCGGCTCGCGGCCGAGGAGGTCAACGCCGAGTCGGGAGTGCTGGGCAAGGAGCTGCGGCTCGTACTCGTCGACGGCGGGGCGCCGCGCGAGCAGGTGGCCACCGAGATCGACGCACTGATCTCCGGCGGCGTCGTCGACGCGGTGGCCGGCTGGCACATCTCCGCCGTCCGGGAGGTCGTTGCCCCGCGCATCGACGGGCGGGTGCCGTACGTCTACACCGCGTTGTACGAGGGCGGCGAGCGGTCCCCCGGCGTATTCCTCACCGGTGAGACCCCGAACCGCCAACTGCGGCCCGCCTTGCGGTGGTTCGCCGGCGAACTCGGCATCCGGCGGTGGACGATCGTCGGCGACGACTACGTCTGGCCCCGTTCCTCCGCCCGCGCCGCCCACCGCTATCTGCGCGAACTCGGCGGCGAGGTCTGCGACGAGATGTACGTGCCGCTCGGCACCAAGGACTTCGGCCAGGTCCTGGCCAGGGTCGCGGCCAGCGACTGCGAGGCCGTCCTGATGCTGCTGATCGGTGACGACGCCGTGCTCTTCAACCGCGCGTTCACCGCCGCCGGGCTCGACCGTGATCACATCAGGTTCAGTTCGCTGATCGAGGAGAACGTGCTGCTGGCGACCGGACCGGAGAACACCCGGGGCCTGATGACTTCGGCCGGTTACTTCGAGGACCTGCCGACCGCGTACGGCCTTGACTTCGCCGCCGCGTACTTCCGCCGGTTCGGGCCCCGGGCGCCGGTGCTCAACAGCCTCGGCGAATCCTGCTACGAGGGCGTGCGCATGCTCACCGAACTGCTGCGCCGCGCGGGCACCATGGACATGGACCGCATCCAGGCGACCGCCGAGGGTCTCGAGTACGAGACTCCGCGCGGCACCGTGCAGATCCGGGACCGCCATCTGAAGCAGCGGGTGTTCCTCGCCGCGGCCGACGGGCTGCAGTGGGATGTGCTCCAGCAGCTGCCGTAGCTGCCCCCTCCCCGTGGCGGACCATTCTTTTACACGCACGTAACGCGCCGCCCCCTTGCTCAATTGCTTCGGTTGAAAATACTTTTTTCTCGAAGCTTTTGGAGGCTGGTCGTCCATGGCCACGTATCAATACCGCTGCCCGGGCTGCGGCACCTTCGACGTGATCCGTCCGATGGGCAGCGCCCTCTCCGAAGAACCCTGCGACGCGTGCGGAGACCAGGCCCGCAGGGTCTTCACCGCCCCGATGCTCACCCGCACCCCCGCTCCCCTGTCCCGCGCCCTGCACGCCCAGGAGGCCGGCGCCCACGAACCGCGCGTCGTCAGCGAGGTGCCCCCGGCCCGCCGCAGTCCGGCTGCGCCCGCCGACCCCCGGCACGCCCTGCTGCCCAAGCCCTGATTCCCCCTGTTCTGGAGGCCGTTCATGCCCGAAGTCGTCTTCAGCGTCGACCAAGCCATGTCCATGCGAGACCAGAAGGTCCCCGGCCACAATCGCTGGCACCCCGACATCCCGCCGGCCGTCACCGTGAAGCCGGGCTCGGATTTCCGCATCGAATGCCGGGACTGGACCGACAACCAGATCGGCAACAACGACTCGGCCAACGACGTCCGCGACGTCGACCTCACCCACGCCCACATGCTCAGCGGCCCCATCGCGGTGGAGGGCGCCGAGCCCGGTGACCTGCTCGTCGTCGACATCCTCGACCTGGGGCCCGTACCGCAGTCGGAAGGAGAAGGTTCCGGGCAAGGCTGGGGCTACACCGGCGTCTTCGCCAAGAACAACGGCGGCGGCTTCCTCACCGACCGCTTCCCCGACTCGTACAAGGCCGTCTGGGACTTCCACGGCCAGCAGGCCACCTCCCGGCACATCCCCGGCGTCCGCTACACCGGCATCACCCACCCCGGCCTCTTCGGCACCGCGCCCTCCGCCGAGTTGCTGGCCCGCTGGAACGCCCGCGAGCAGGCCCTCATCGACACCGACCCGCACCGGGTTCCGGCGCTCGCACTGCCTCCGCTCGCCGACAACGCGCTGGTCGGCACGGCGGAGGGCGAGACCGCCTCCCGTATCGCCGCCGAAGGCGCCCGTACGGTCCCGGCCCGGGAGAACGGCGGCAACCACGACATCAAGAACTTCACCCGCGGCTCACGGGTCTTCTACCCCGTCCTCGTGCCCGGCGCCCTGCTCTCCGGCGGCGACCTGCACTTCAGCCAGGGCGACGGCGAGATCACCTTCTGCGGCGCCATCGAGATGGGCGGCTTCATCGACCTGCACGTCGACCTGATCAAGGGTGGCATGGAGAAGTACGGGGTGACGACGAACCCGATCTTCATGCCCGGCAACGTCGCGCCGCAGTACACCGAGTTCATCTCGTTCGTCGGTATCTCCGTCGACCACGAAACCGACACCAACCACTACCTCGACGCGACGATGGCGTACCGCAACGCATGCCTCAACGCCGTCGAGTACCTCATGTCCTTCGGCTACAGCGGCGAGCAGGCCTACCTTCTGCTCGGCTCGGCCCCGATCGAGGGCCGGCTCAGCGGCGTCGTGGACATCCCGAACGCGTGCAGCACCCTCTACCTCCCCACGGCGATCTTCGACTTCGACATCCGGCCGACGGCCGAGGGCCCGAGAAAAGCCGACCGCGGCCAGTGCGCCGTCACCTCCTGAACGTCCCGAAAGGCAGCCCCATGAGTGACCATCTCACCTTCCAGCTGGGCGACTTCACCACCCAGGGCGGCGCCACATTGCGCGGCGCGCACCTCGCCTACACCACGTACGGCGAACTCAACGCGGACAAGTCCAACGTGATCGTCTACCCCACCTGGTACTCCGGCCGCCACTGGGACAACGAGTGGCTCATCGGCCCCGGCATGGCCCTCGACCCGGCCGAGTACTTCATCATCGTCCCGAACATGCTCGGCAACGGCCTGTCCACCTCGCCGAGCAACACACCGCCGCCGTACGACCGCGCCCGCTTCCCGGACATCACGGTGTACGACCAGATCGAGGCCCAACACAAGCTGGTCACCGAGGAGTTCGGCATCGAGAAGATCCAGCTCGTGACCGGCTGGTCGATGGGCGCCGGGCAGACCTTCCAGTGGGCCGTCAGCTACCCGGAGATGGTCGAGAGGATCGCCCCCTTCTGCGGCTCCCCGCGCACCAGCCTCCACAACAAGGTCTTCCTGGAAGGCGTCAAGGCCGCGCTGACCGCCGACGCGGTCTTCAACGGCGGCTGGTACGACGCGGACAAGTGGCCGACCACCGGACTGCGCGCGCTCGCCCGGGTGTACGCGGGATGGGGCTTCTCGCAGGCGTTCTACTGGGAGAAGGAGTACGAGAAGCTCGGCTACACCTCCCTGGAGGACTTCCTCGTCGGCTTCTGGGAGGGCTTCTTCCTCGACGGTCGCGACCCCAACAACCTCCTCACCATGCTCTGGACCTGGCAGAACGGCGACGTCGGACTCACCCCCGGCTTCGACGGGGACACGGAGGCGGCGCTCGGCTCCATCAAGGCGACCACGCTCGACATGCCCGCCGAGAAGGACCTCTACTTCCCGCCGGAGGACGAGGCCTGGGCCGTCAGCCACATCGCTGGCGCCGAACTCCGTGTGATCCCCGGCATCTGGGGCCACTTCGCCGGCGGCGGCAGCAGTCCCAAGGACACCGAGTTCATCGACACGGGTATCAAGGAACTGCTGGCCAAGCCGGGCGGATTGACGTAGCCATGAGCATCGGACCCATCAGACTGCCGCACGAGGTCAGCGCCTCGATCGTCGCCTCCGCCACCGTCTTCCTGCTGATGAGCCCGCTCAACATGCCGACCTGGGCGATCTTCATCACCTGGGCCGGAACGTTCCTGCAGGGCGGTCCGAGCATCGCCAACGCCCTCTCCATGATCACCGCCACCACGACAGGGGCGGGGTTCGCGGTGGTGGCCGTACTGCTCAACCGGGAGACGGGCACGATGTTCGGCACCGGGTCGTTCGCCCAGACTCTGGCGCTCGGCGTGGTGATCTTCTTCGTCAACGGCACCCTGCTGGCGACCGGTCGGCTGAAGCCGTTCGCTCTCATCCCGGCGATGTTCTTCGGCTTCGCGTCGACCTTCGCCACGTACTTCGGCGGATTCGGCTATGACGCGGGGAATCTGGGCGCCGCGTTCGTCAGCGCCGCCGCGATGTGCGCCCTCGGCCCGCTCGCGGCCACCCTCGGACTACGGCTGATGTTCGCCCCACCAGCCACGGCACCCGAGCCCGGGGTACGCGAGACCGGGGAGGTGACACCTTCGGCCAGCGAAGCGCGCGCCTGAGCACGGGGCCCGCCATGAGCCGCGCTGCGTGACTGACGGGCCCCTCCTCGGTCTCATCGGCGAGCCGACCGAGCCGAGCCCGAGGAGGAGGCGGGCGTCGCCCTCACGCCACGATCAGTGGCCGCAGCGTCCGGTGGGCGATCTCCAGACCGGTCTTGACCTTCAAGGTCAAGGGTCCGGCCAACGGAACGGCCGACGATTGCCGTGTCCCGGAAGTCGTCACAGCGGACCTGTGTACAAGCCGTCAGCCGGCCCCCGAGTCGTCGGCCAGCATCCGGGCGACGCCCTGAGCGCTGAAAACGTCCCGAATGGCCAGGGCGATGGCGCCGTGGATCCCGGAGTCGCCGCCGAGCTGGGTCGTCGTGATGGTCAGCTTGCGGGTGGCCAGAGGAAGGGCGCGTTGGTAGACCACGGCACGGACCCCGGACAGGAGGTCGTCGCGGAGCTCACTCAGCGGGCCACCCAGTACCAGAGTGCGCGGGTTGAACATGTACACCAGCATGGCCACCACCTCGCCGAGTTCGGTGGCGGCCTCACGCAGGGTGCGCACGGCGTGCGGGTCGTTGTTCGCGACGCGTTGCGCCAGCACGTGCGTGCCGTACAACGGATCCTCGTCGGTCGACTCGGGGATGCCGAGGCGCTGCAGCACGGCCCGGTGGGAGGCGAGCGCTCTGACGCAACCGATGTTGCCGCAGGTGCACAGGACGTCGCTGCCGCCGACGGCACGAAGGTGGCCGACATCGCCGGCGGCTCCGTCCGCGCCGCGGTACACCTCGCCGTCGGCGGTGACGATTCCGGCCCCGATGCCGGTTGCGATCTTGATACACAGCAGCGGGGTGTCCATCTCCTCCTGGCAGGCCTCGCCGAGAGCCATGAGGTTGGCGTCGTTGTCCACCACGGCGGGTGCGCGGAAGCGCTTGCGCAGATACTCCGCCACCGGATAGCCGTCCCAGCCGGGCATCCCCATCGGCCGCACCGCGCAGCCGCGCTGGAAGTCCACCGGGGCGGGCAGGCCCATCACCACTTCGCGGACTCGGTCCGGATTGCGCTCGAACCTCGCGTGCAGGCTCAGCAGCCGCTGGGTCACCGCCTCCAGCACCACCTCCGGCCCGGCGTCGAGCCGGACGTCCACGGTCTCCTGCGCGATCACGCGCCCCGTGAGATCGGCGATCGCGACCTGTGACGTCAGGAGGTCGACGTCCGCCACAGCGATGGTTCCCGCCCGCGGGCTGAGCGTCAGCACCTTCGGCGGGCGCCCGCGCACCGACTCTCTGGACTCGAGCTCCTGCAGAATGCCGAGCCCGACGAGATGGTCGACCTGCTGACCGACCGTCGACCGGGCCAGACCGCTGCGCCGCGCGATCTCCGCACGGCTGGTCGCCTCACCCGCCACCACGAGATCCAGCACTTTGCGCAACCCGACGGGCACCGCCGGGAGCAGGGCCGGATCGGCTATGTACCCGTCTCCTTTATGCACGCTCTTGATCCTAATGCCGTCGTGATGCGCTCTTCATCCGGCCATTCAGCCGTTTTTAGTCAATGAAGAAAATTAAAAGCGGCATCTTGCTCCGCCCGCACGAACTAAAAGATCGTGATGCGAGACGCGGTATCGCAGCCACTGATGACGACCCCGACGGCGAGGGCATATATCAGTAAGGCCACTCAGAGTCAATGAATTCCGGCCTCTCAACGAGACACACCCTATGCGCGCCGACGGAGTTTCGGCATGCCTCCACTCCGTTCGCGCCGATGACGTCCGGACCGAAGAGAGAGTCGAAAAGCAGGCACTGACCTGCTCCTTTCTTTGCGCGAGCAGCCGAATGCCCAAGGTACGCCCGCCGCACGCCCGGCCACCTGACGAACCATCAGACTTAGCTATCACGATTCGGTAACCGGATCGCTTCCGTTCTACTCAGCGGACCGCAGCCCTCGTCCGACGCCCCCGCACGGCCCTTGAATATCCGGCAACCAAGCGGCGAAATGTCGCGGCATTCGAGAGGAATCCTGGCCATGACCAAGCCGACGCATCGGATCGGCATCCTCGGCAGCGGCAACATCTTCGGCCGGTATGTCACCGGACTGGCCCGCTATCCGGAGCTGGAGATCGTGCGGGTGGCCGACATCGACGTCGCCCGCGCCAAGCAGGCCGCCGCCGATCACAACATCCCCGCCTGGGGCGACGACGCGGAGCTGTACGCCGACGAGTCGGTGGACATCGTCGTCAACCTCACACCGCCGGTGCACCACGCGCGCACCATCACCACCGCCCTGGAGGCCGGCAAGCACGTCTACGTCGAGAAGCCCCTGGCGACGACAGTCGAAGACGGCCGGGCTGTCCTCGACACAGCCGCCAGGAGCGGGCGCGTGCTCGGCTCGGCGCCGGACACCTTCCTCGGCAGCGCGAGCCAGACGGCCCGCAAGGCCGTCGACGCCGGGCTCATCGGCACACCGGTCGGCGCCTCCGCTTTCATCAGCCACAGCAAGGCCGAGACGTGGCACCCGGATCCGCGCTTCCTGTTCCAGCCGGGCGGTGGCCCGGTGATGGACATGGGACCGTACTACTTCGCCGTTCTCGTCAACTGCTTGGGCCCGATCCAGAGCATCACCGCCGCGAGCCGGATCGGTGCCCCGGTCAGAACGGTGACCGCACCCGGCCGCGCCGTCGACTCCATCGAGGTCACCGTCCCCACCCACGCCTCCGCGGTGCTCACCTTCGCCTCGGGAGCCATCGGCACGGCCCTGATGAGTTTCGACATCTGGGACACCGACCTGCCCCGCATGGAGATCTACGGCACCGAGGGCACGCTGTCGCTGCCCAACCCCAACAACTTCGACGGCGACGTGCGGCTGCGGCGGCACGGCGACACCGAGTGGACGGTGCTGGAGCCGGCGGTCGGCCTCTTCGGTGCCGTCGACACCCGCGAGCAGCACCGCCGCGGCCTCGGTGTCCGTGACCTGGCGGACGCGATCGAGGGCGGCCCGCACCGCGCCAACGCCTCCTTCGCCTTCCACGTGCTCGAAGCGCTGTGCGCCGTCGAGGACGCCTCCCAGCAGGGCCGACTCGTGCAGCTCCAGAGCACCTGCGAACGCCCCCAGCCCCGTTACTCCGCCTGACCCCCTCCTCAAGCCCCAGGGAAGGACGTACATGACCATCAACCCCGACAAGATCGCGATCAACCCCCTGCAGTGGATCGCCACCGACGACGGTTGGATCGACCCCGCGCTGGCGCCCTCCCTCACTCAGCGGCTCAAGGTCATCCACGAGGCAGGCATCCGCGCGGTGCACGCCGAAGTGCCCGCGGACATGACGGCCGCCGAGTACGGTCAACTCCTTTCCGATCACGGGCTGTTGCCCGCGCCGGGCTATATCTCCGGCCCGCTGCCCGAGGACGAGGAGAGCCTGCGAGAGCTGCTCGACAAGACGGACCGGATCAGCTCACAGATGGCCGAACTGGGCCTGCCCACGGTCTTCGTGGCCACCGGCATGAACAAGCAGGCGCCCCGCGTACACCGGCCGGCGGTCGGCACGGAGTCGACTCCCGAGCGGCTGGAGCGAGTTCGCGACGTGTTCGCGCGGATGGGCGAGACCACCCGGGCCAACGGTGTCACCGCCGCCTTCCACCCCCACATCGGCACCTGGGCCGAGACCGAGGCCGAGACCCGGTTCATCCTCGACACCGTCCCCGCGGACGTCCTCTCCTTCGGGCCGGACATCGGCCACCTCGGCTGGGCCGGCGCCGACGTCATCGGCCTCATCCGCGACTACGGGCCCCGCGTGGCGAGCATGCACGTCAAGGACTTCCACGCCGATATCGCCGAGCGCGGCAAGGCCGAGGGCTGGACCTACCAGCAGACGGTCCTGGCCGGCCTGTGGGCCGAGCCCGGTCACGCCTCGGTCGACATCCCGGGGATCCTGGCGGCGCTGCCCGACAGCTTCGACGGCTGGCTGGTCATCGAGGTCGACCGGGGCGCGCAGCCGACCCCCGAGGAGAGTGTCCGGCTCTGCGGCGAATGGGCCGCCCAGCAGCCGTACTGACGGTCCGGCACCGCCGAAGAGCACGAGAACACCTTCCAGCCGGAGCACCGGATGGCACACGAACAGCGTCAAGACATAAAGAGGTACGACATGCGCAGAATCGCGCTGACAGGGGCAGCTCTGACCCTGGTGTCCGTGACGGCGTGCAGCGGCGGCTCCGGCAACGTGCCCGCCGCTTCCGACGGGACACTCACGCTCGCGATCGGAAACGCGGCCACACCCTGGGACCTGGCGACAGCGGTTCTGGGCGACAACATCCAGTACTACGAGCCGGTGTTCGACTCGTTGGTCCGCCTGGACACGAACGCCGATCCGAAGCCGAACCTGGCGACGTCGTGGTCCTACGACAAGACCCGCACCGTTCTGACGATGAAGCTCAGGAGCGGTGTGAAGTTCACCGACGGCACCGCCCTGGACGCCGCCGCGGTGCAGGCCAACCTCCTGCACACCAAGGAGGGTTCCAATGAGGCGGCCGGCAAGCTGAAGGCGATCACCTCGGTCGATGTCGTGGACTCGTCCACGGTCGCCATCCGTCTGTCGGCTCCAGATCCACAGTTGCTGGCGAGCCTTGGCGATCCATCCGGGATGATCGCCAGTCCGAAGCACCTGGACGGGAAGGGCGGACCGGTCGGTTCGGGCCCGTACGTCCTGGACAAGTCGGCGACGACCAACGGCAGCACGTACACCTTCACCCGCAACGCCGACTACTGGAACAAGAAGGCCTACCCCTTCACCAAGATCGTCATCAAGAACATCAGCGATCCGACCGCGCGCCTCAACGCGCTGCTGGCGGGGCAGGTGGACTGGGCCCGGATCAATCCGCAGACGGCACGTCAGGTCAAGGGCCGGGGCCTTGAGGTGAAGGCACACCCGGACAGTGTCGAAGGCCTCTACATCTGGGACCGCGCCGGGAAGATCGTGCCGGCCCTGGGCAAGGTGAAGGTCCGGCAGGCTCTGAACTACGCCTTCGACCGCGAGTCGATCGTCAAGAAGGTCAACCTGGGCTATGCCACGGCGACTTCGCAGATGGCCACTGAGGGAAGCAGCTGGTACGACAAGTCGCTGGAGAAGAACTATCCGTACGACCCGGCGAAGGCGAGGAAGCTGCTCGCCGAGGCGGGATATCCGAACGGTTTCACCGTGACCATGCCCGACGTCTCGTCGGTCGCGCCCGGTCAACAGGCCGTCATGACGCAGTCGTTGCAGGACATCGGCATCAAGGTCAAGGTGGACAAGCTTCCGTTCACCGAGCTGTTCTCCGCGCTCCAGTCGGGGAAGTATGCGATGTCCTGGTTCAAGCTCGCCTCGGGGCAGCCGTGGGACTTCATCCAGAGCGAACTCACCAAGGACGCCGCCTGGAACCCCGCCAAGGACTTCGACCCCACCCTCAACTCGCTGATCGGCAAGGCCCAGAAGGCGACCGGCGGTGCCCAGACCGACGCGTTCCGCGAGATCAACGCGTATCTGCAGACGAACGCGTTCAACGCCCCGTGGGACGTCCTGGACGCCGTGCAGGGGAACTCGAAGAAGATCAAGGTGACGCCCCGGTCGTACGTGTCGGCCGTGCCGATCCGCAACATGGCCCCCGCGTCCTGACCAGGGAATGGCGATGCTGACATTTCTCGTTCGCCGCGTCCTGGCCGGCCTGGTGCTCCTCTATGTGCTCGCGACGGCGGCGTTCGCGATGATGAGCCTCACTGGGGCCGATGCCGCGCGCAATATCGCAGGCCAGATGGCCACGCAGGAGCAAGTGACGGCCAAATCCCAGGAGTTGGGTCTGGACCGGCCCTGGCTCTCGCAGTACAGCGACTGGCTCGGCCATGCCGTGCGCGGTGACTTCGGAGCGTCCTGGTTCAGTGGTGAGTCGGTCACCTCCAGCCTGATCCTGAAGGTGCCGGTGACCCTGTCGGTCGTGGCCACCGGCTTGATCCTGGCCACCGTGTTCAGCGTCGTGCTCGGCGTCGCCGCCGCCGTCCGCCGCGGGTGGCTCGACCGGCTGGTCCAGCTGACGGCGATCACGGGGTACGCGGTGCCCGGCTTCCTGATGGCGCTGCTCCTGTCCGCGACTGTCGCGGTCGAACTGGGCTGGCTGCCGGCGACCGGATACGTACCGCTGACGACGTCCCTGTCCGGCTGGTTCCGGTCGATCACCCTGCCGGCGGTCTCGCTCTCCATCGGTGCGATCGCGGCGACGGCCCAGCAGGTACGCGGCTCAGTGATCGACGTGCTGCGCCAGGACTTCGTACGGACACTGCGCAGCCGAGGGCTGAGCGAGCGCCGCGTGCTGTTCCGGCATGTGCTGCGCAACGCGGCGCCGCCCGCCCTGACGGTGCTGTCGCTGCAGTTCATCGGCCTGGTCGGCGGCGCCGTCATCATCGAGAAGGTCTTCGGGCTCCCGGGGGTCGGTTCGGCTGCGGTCGAGGCGACGGTCAACGGCGACACCCCGCTGGTCATGGGGGTCGTGGTCTACCTGGTGTTCATCGTCGTGGCGGTCAACCTCCTGGTCGACTTCGCCTACGGCTGGCTCAACCCGAAAGTGCGCGTGCGATGACTGTCCCTGGTACGGAAGACATGCCCGACAAGCCGACCACGGCAACTGCCACCGCCGGTCCGCTCCCCCGCCGCAGCCACCTCCTGCGTCGGCTGCTGCGCAACCCCGTGGCCGTCGGGTGCCTGGTGGTCCTGGCGCTCGTCGTCCTGGCGAGCGTCTGCGCCCCTCTGCTCACGTCGAACAGTCCCACCCGGTCGTCGCTGAACGACGCGTTCGCCCCGCCCGGCGGCAGCCATCCGCTCGGCGCCGACAGCGTCGGCCGGGACATCCTCGCCCAACTCCTTCACGGAGGCCGGGTCAGCCTCCTTGGCGGGTTCATCGCGGTCGCCGTCGCCCTGCTGATCGGCGTTCCGGCCGGGCTGCTGAGCGGCTACTACCGCGGGCGGCTCGACGCCGTCCTCAGTTGGCTGGCCAACCTGGTGATGGCCGCACCGGCGATCATGGTGCTGCTGGTCGCGATCGCGGCGATCGGCCCGAACGCCAACGCGGCGATGGCGGTGCTCGGCGTCATCCTCGCACCGGGCGTCTTCCGCCTCGTACGGGCCTCGGTGACGTCGGTGCGCGAGGAGCTCTACGTGGACGCGGCCCGGGTCTCGGGCCTCGGCGACCTGCGCATCGTGCGCCGGCACATCCTGCCGGTGGTGCAGGCGCCCACGATCATCCAGTCGGCGCAGATGTTCGGCGTCGCCGTCGTCATCCAGGCGGGCATCGAGTTCCTCGGCCTCGGCTCACCGAGTCAGGCCAGCTGGGGAGCGATGCTCAACGACGCGTTCGCCAACCTCTACACCAGGCCCACTCTCCTGCTGGCGCCCGGTCTCGCCATCGTCATCACGGTCGCCTCGCTCGGCCTGCTCGCCAACGCCCTGCGCGACGCGCTGCTGGAGAGCGGGAGCGCGGCGCCCGTACGACGAAGGAAGACACCGCGGGTGACCGCGCCCAGTCCCGAGGAAGAGACCGACACCGCCGAGGGCGACGACCTCCTGACCGTGCGGAACCTGCGGGTGACGTACCCCGGCCCCGCCGGCGAATCCACCGTGGTCGACGGCGTGTCGCTGAGCGTGCGCCGCGGCGAGGTCGTCGGACTGGTCGGCGAGTCCGGGTCGGGCAAGAGCCAGACGGCCTTCTCCGTCCTCGGTCTGCTGCCGCCGGAGGCCCGGCGCGAGGCCGACCGGATCTCCTTCGACGGCCAGGACCTGCGACGCCTCGGCCGCAAGGGCATGAACTCCCTGCGGGGCAGCCGGATCGCGTACGTCCCCCAGGAGCCGATGTCGAACCTCGACCCGTCATTCAGGATCGGTACACAGCTCGTCGACCCCATGCGTCTGCACCTGAAGATCTCCGCAGCGGAGGCACGCAAACGGGCCCTCGCTCTGCTGGAGCGCGTCGGCATCGCCGAGCCGGAGCGCGTGTACGACTCGTATCCGCATCAGATCTCCGGCGGCATGGCGCAGCGGGTGCTGATCGCGGGTGCGGTGTCGTGCGACCCCGATCTACTGATCGCGGACGAGCCGACCACCGCTCTGGATGTCACCGTGCAGGCCGAAGTGCTGGATCTGCTGCGGGAGTTGCAGCAGGAGCGGCGGATGAGCCTGGTCCTGGTGACCCACAACTTCGGTGTGGTCGCCGACATCTGCGACCGCGTCGTGGTGATGCAGACCGGCCGGGTCGTCGAGTCGGCTCCGGTACGGGAGCTGTTCGCCGACCCGCAACACCCGTACACCCGGATGCTGTTGGCGTCGACGCTGGAGGACGCCCCGCCGCGTACGCCTCTGCCGGATGTGCCGTCCGCCCCCGCGACCCTGCAGGAGAAGGTATGACCGCGCCACCCGCTTCCGAGTCACCCGTCGCCGCACCGAGTGGCAACATGCTGGAGATCGACGGCGTGGTCGTGGACTACCCGGCCAAGGGCTGGCGCAAGCCGCCGTTCCGAGCCCTGCGCCGCGTCTCCCTCGACATCAGGCCGGGCGAGACCGTCGGTCTGGTCGGCGAGTCCGGGTCCGGGAAGACGACGCTCGGGCGCGCGGTGCTGGGTCTGGCCCCCGTGACGGAGGGCGAGATCCGCTACGCGGGCCGGGCGATCTCGAACCTGGGCGGGCGGGAGCGGCGTGCGCTCAGCGACGAGATCCAGGTGGTCTTCCAGGATCCGTACACCTCGCTCAATCCCGCGATGACGGTCAACGACATCCTCACCGAGCCGCTGCTGGTCGCCGGCACCTCTCGCAAGGCCGCCGACGCCCGCGTCCGCGCACTGCTCGACGACGTCCGGCTGCCGGCCGACGCCGCCGGGCGGCTGCCCCGCGAGTTCTCGGGCGGGCAGCGCCAGCGCATCGCGATCGCGCGGGCGCTGTGCCGCAATCCCCGGCTGATCGTCTGCGACGAACCGGTCAGCGCGCTGGACCTGTCCACCCAGTCCCGGGTCCTTGACCTGTTCATCGAGATCCAACAGCGCACGGGGGTGGCGTACTTGTTCATCACCCATGACCTGTCGGTCGTACGGTGTGTCAGCCACCGGGTGGCGGTGATGTACCGCGGGGAGATCGTGGAGTCCGGCGACGCCGCCACGGTGACGGCGCAGCCGCGGAACCTCTACACGAAGCGGCTGATGCTCGCGGCCCCCGTCCCCGATCCGGACCGGCAGCGGGAACGCCGTGAGCAGCGGCGGAGTCTCACGTCGGCGCAGGGAGGCTGACGGTGCCCACCGCATACGGATTCACCCGGTACGGCGGTCCGGAGGTACAGCGGTTCCTCGGTCTGCCCAAGCCCGTCCCCGGACCGGGTGAGCTCCTCGTCGAGGTGTACGCGGCGGGGGTGAACCCGGTGGACTGGAAGGTCCGGGAGGGCATGCACCGCACCTTTCTCCCTCTCGAGATGCCCGCCGTGCTCGGCCGCGAGGTCGCGGGCGTAGTCGAGCAACTCGGCCAAGGCGTTGACGAGTTCGCCCTCGGGGACCCGGTCTTCGGCACCAGCGCCAGGGGCTGCGGCGGCTACGCACGGTTCGCGCTCCTGACCGCCGCCCAGACTGCGCCCAAGCCCGCCGCGCTCTCCTTCACCGACGCGGCGGCGCTGCCGGTGGCGGCCGGAACCGCATACGACGCCGTGGGCCAACTCGGCCTGGTCGCCGGCGAGTCACTGCTGATTCTGGGCGTCGGCGGCGGTGTCGGCGTCGCGGCGGCGCAGTTCGCGCGCGAGGCCGGGTTGTCGGTCGTCGGGAGCGCCCGTGCGGCCAAACGCGAGTTCGTCGAGTCGCTGGGCGCGACGGCGATCCCGTACGACAGCGACGACTTCGCCGGGCAGCGGGCGGCGGTCCTGCCGGACGGGGCCGACGCGGTACTCGATCTCGTGGGCGGCGACGCGCTGTACGACGTGGCCGACGTGCTCTCCCCCGGCTGCCGGGTGCTCACGGTCGCCGATCCCGGCACGGCCGCCCGGTTCGGCGCCCGTCCGCTGTCCCGGAAGAGCTCGGCGAAGACGCTCACCGAGCTGGCGTCACGCGCCACGGAAAGCCGCCTCGACCCTCACGTCCGCAGGGCGTTCCCCTTCGAGGAGGCGGAGGCCGCGCTGCGTGAGGTCGAGTCCGGGCACGCATGGGGCAAGGTCGTACTGGAGATGCGCCGCGCGTGAGGGCGTGGTCCGGCTCGGGGATCAACGGCCCGCGCGGATCAGCCCCGTCAGGTACCGCCAGAGCGATGAGCGCTGCCGGGCGGACGGGTCCGGCACCACCGCTCCGGCCGTCTCCGGTTCGGGAGTGGCCGCCGCCGGTTGCTCGGTCGGCGAGGCGAGTTCGTACCGTACGGGCAGGGAGCGCAGGCCGCGCATGAACGGGGAGGAGCGCCAAGGGAGTTGGTCGGCCGGGAGGGCCAGATCGAGGTCGGAGAACCGCTCGAACAGGCGGCTGACGCCCACCGCCGCCACGGTCGAGGCCAGCTCTCGGGCCGGGCACTGGCGCCGCCCTGCGCCCCATGACAGGTGGGCCCGGGTGCTGATGGTGGTGCTCCCCGCCACGTGCTCGGCGAAAAGAGGATCGGCGTGCGCGGCGGCCGAGGAGACCCACACGGGGTCGCCCGCGTGGATCGTGTAGTTCCCGATCGGGGTGTCCTTGGCGGCGAACCGCGGCACGAAGTTCACCAGTGGCGGCTTGCGCATGACCGCCCGGTTCATGGCCTCCCTGACCATCCCGGCGGACAGGCTGGCCCGTACACCGCCCTCGCCCGAGACGACTTCGACCACGGTGTTGGAGACGAGGATGCCGACGTGGTCGGACGTCATACCGAGCAGCATGAACAGCTCGCGGGCCAGTTCGTCGAGCGAGAGATCCGGGTGCGCGGCCAGCAGGTACGAGGGGAAGTCGTCGCCCGGTTCCTTGAGCTTCGCCGCCGCGAGTTCGGCCAGCGTCTCCAGCAGCCGCTCCAGGGCGGGTTCGGCGTCCGGGCCCGCGTCCAGTACGCGCCACATGTCCATCAGGGCGTCGTCGCCCTGCGAGCCGGGGAAGCCCAGCAGATGACTGGCCACCATCAGCGGCAGCGGTCGCGAGAACTGCGCGGACAGGTCCGCGACACCCGTGCTGCCGCCCTGGGCGATGAGGGTGATCAGTTCGTCGGCGTACGCGGTGACGGCCGTCCTGAGGCGCTTGGCCTGCGGGTGGCGCGGGTCCTGGAACGGCTTGAGCGCCGCGTCCCATGCGGTCCGCAGCGTCCGGTATCCCGAACCGCCCTGGATCAGTACGTGGTTGACCTCGAGGGAGGGCCCGAGCGGCCAGTCGGCGGGAACCCTGCCCTCGGAGCGGGCCCGCCAGTTCTCCAGGCCCTTCGGCCAGGCGTCGTCGTCCTGGAGCACCTGGAGGGACTCGCGGTATCCGAGCACCAGCCAGGCGGGCACACCGAGCAGGTCGACGGGTGCGACGGGGCCGTGCTGCTGTCTCAGCCGTTCGTAGACGAGGGCGGGGCGCGTCTCGTAGTCCCGGGTCAGCAGGGGCTGCGGGTTCAACGCCTCGAGCCGTGTGTCGTCCAGGTCCACTGATCCGCCGTCGCCGAATTGGGATTCCATCGTCTTGCGGCCCTCCGACACTCCCCGTAGCGGTACGCAACCGTTCGGTTTTGTTACTGACCGGTGGGGACCATACCTTAGGCCGGCCAGGGGGAGTTGTCCGGGTGCGGTATCTACGTGAGCATCGAAGCAGCCTCGCCGAGGAGGACGTATGACCACCCTTGCCGATCCCGTTCCCGGCGGGCGTCCGGGCGATGTCGAGCGGGCCACCGCCCTGAGCGCGGAGCTGACCGGGCGGGGCGTGCACGGCATCGTCCTGGCCTACGTCGACACCGCGGGCATCGGCCGGGTGAAGACGATTCCGACGGCCCGGCTCGCTTCTGCCGCGGAGTGGGGTGTCGGTATGTCGCCGGTGTTCGACACGTTCCTGGCGAACGACTCCATCGTCTCCACCGACGTACTCGGCTCACCGGACGGTGATCTTCGCCTCTACCCCGACCTCGATCACCTGGTCGTCCTGTCCGGGCAGCCCGGCTGGGCATGGGCCCCGGTCGACCGGGTCACCCAGGAAGGCGAGCGGCATCCGGGGTGCGGTCGCACTTTTCTGCGCCGGCTCGTCGCCGATGCCGCCGAGCGGCACGGGATCTCGTTCAAGACGAGCATCGAGATCGAGTGGGCGGTCGGACAGGGCTCGGCCCCCGGCGATGCCTTCGTGCCCGCGGTCCAGGGCCCGGCCTATGGCGCCACCCGGCAGGTCGAACTGAGCGACTGCACCGCCGAGTTGCTGGCCGCGCTGGCAGCACAGGGCGTGGATGTCGATCAGCTTCATCCCGAGTACGCGGCCGGTCAGTTCGAGATCTCAGTGGGTGCGCTCGACCCGGTGGCCGCGGCCGACCGGAGCATGCTGGTACGGCAGACCATCCGGGCGGTGTCACAGCGGCACGGCCTCAGGGTCTCGTTCGCGCCGGCCGTCTTCGCCGAGGGCGTCGGCAACGGCGGCCACGTCCATCTCTCCGCCTGGCGCGAGGGGAGGAACCTGCACTCCGGCGGCGAGGGCCGGTACGGCATGACGGCCGAGGCGGAGTCGTTCGCCGCCGGGCTGCTCGCGCACCTGCCGGCGCTGACGGCCGTGACCGCGCCGAGCCCGGCCAGCTATCTGCGGCTCAAGCCCTCGCAGTGGGCCGGGGTGTTCACCGCCTGGGGCCGCGAGACCCGCGAATCCGCGGTGCGCGTCATCACCGGCACGGCCGGCCATCGCGACCAGTCGGCGAACCTGGAGGTGAAGCCCGTCGACCTCGCAGCCAACCCGTATCTCGCGCTCGGTTGCCTGATCGCCGCCGGACTCGACGGCCTGGAGTCGTCCGCGTCCCTGCCCGACGAGATCACCGGAGATCCGGCGCGGTTCAGCGCCGAGGAAGCGGCGACCCGAGGCGTACGCCGACTGCCGGCGTCGTTGGACGAGGCCGTCGAGGAGTTCCGCAAGGACGAGCTGCTCCGCGCCGCACTCGGGCCAGTCCTCGCCGACGCCGTGATCGCCGTACGCCTCGGCGAGATCGCGGCCGTGGCCGGGCTGGACGCCGGGCAGGTGGCGGCGGCGTACCGCTGGAAGTACTGACATGCGGGTGGGACCCGTCCACGAGACGCTCGCCGCGCTGCGGTTGGTGGACCACCACTGCCATGGTGTCACCGCCGCCGACCTTGACCGCGAGGGCTTCGAGTCGCTGATCACCGAAGGCGGGGTGTGGCCCGGGATCTCACCGTTCGACAGCTCTGTGGGCGTGGCCGTCCGCCGCCACTGCGCTCCCCTGCTGGACCTGCCGCGCCACGCGCCGCCCGAGGAGTACCTAACCCGGCGGGCCGAACTGGGCGGGCGCGAGGTAAACCGGCGCTTTCTCGCCGCCGCGGGCACGGACGTCTTCTGTGTGGACACCGGGTACGCCCCCGATCGCCTCACCACGCCGCGGGAGCTGGCCGAACTCGTCGGCGGGGCCGCGTACGAGGTCGTTCGGCTGGAGAGCGTCGCCGAGGCAGTGGTGGCGAAGGGGGTCGAGCCGGACGCGTACGCGGACGTCTTCCGGGCGGCGGCGCGGGATGCCGTACGACGGCAGGGCGTCGTCGCGGTGAAGTCGGTGGCCGCCTACCGCACCGGCTTCGACCTGGACCCGGTTCGTCCCTCGGACCCGGAGGTCACCGAGGCGGCCCGGCGGTGGCTCGCCCGCGGCGGCCGACTCGACGACCCGGTTCTCGTACGGCACTTGCTGTGGACCGCCGTGGACCTCGGACTGCCGCTCCAACTGCACACCGGCTTCGGGGACAGCGACATCCGGATGCACCGGGTGGATCCGAGCCTGCTGACCGACTGGCTGCACCTGACCTCGGGCACCATTCCGGTGCTGCTCCTGCACTGCTGGCCCTATCAGCGCCAGGCCGCCTTTCTGGCGACGGTCTTCGAGCGGGTGTACCTCGATGTCGGCCTCACCCTGCACTACGTCGGCCCCGCACGGGCCCGGGCGATCCTGGAGGAAGCGCTCGAGATCACCCCGTTCCGCAAACTGCTCTACAGTTCTGACGCCTATGGAGTCGCGGAGTTCTACCAGCTCGGCGCGCTCGCCTTCCGGCACGGCCTGGCGGGGCTGCTCCAAAACCGGGTGAACGCCGACGAGTTGAGCCTGCCCGACGCGCTCCGGATCAGCAGGTGGATGGGGCGCGACAATGCCTGCCGCGTGTACGGGCTTCCGCTATCCCACGGAGAGGTCCGGGCCTGAGGCGGACGGCTCAGGCCCGTGCGGGTTCCGCAGCGGTACGACGCCCACGCAGCGGCCGTCGTGGTCCAGCAGCCTGGCGGGACTCACGTACGGCATCACGGTCAAGAAGGTCACCAGCGCCGAGGACGCGGTGACCGCCGTGACCGACTCGGTGAAGAACATGTCCGGCTACTACGCCGCCGCCACCCATCCCAGGACGACCTTCGACAGTTCCTCGGGCAGTTGCTCCAGAACCGGGACATGGCCGCCGGACAGGACGCGGGTCTCGCAGCCGAGGGCGGCGGCGAACTTCTCCAGGGAGAGCAGGGAGTAGTGGTCACCCGGGGCACAGACCGCAAGGGTCCGGGCGGTGATGTGGGGCAGACGTTCGTCCATCACATAGCGCCGCACCGCCTCATGACCCTCCTCCACCCGGTCGAGGACGGTCAGCGCGTCGACCATGAACCGGTTGAGCGCGGCCTCCTCTCCTTCCTGGTAGAAGCCTCGGCGCCGGTTCCACAGCTCCACCAGGTGCGAGCCGTCGGGTTTCGGGTCGACGTGGTCGACGGGCTTGCGCGTGGCTGCCGTACGCCGTTTCTCGTCGTCGACGAAGGAGGTCGCGGACAGCAGGAGGCTCGCGACCCGGTCCTGGTGCCGGGCCGCGAGCTCCACCGCGATCACCCCGCCCGTGTGATGGCCCACGAGATGGAAGCGGTCCAGCTCCAGCGCCTCGATCAGGGCGTCGGCGGCGTCCGCGAACCGTTCGATCGTGTGCGGCCCCTCGGGTTTCGCGGAGGCCCCGAAGCCCAGGGTGTCCATGGCGATCGCCCGGTGTTCGGCGCCCACCAAGGGCAGCACGTCGAGGTACTCGGTCCAGGAGCGCGGGGTCTGGTGGAGCATCAGTACGGGCTCGCCCGTGCCGCATTCGGCATAGTGCAACTGCCCGAAGGGGCTGGGCACATAGCCCTTGCGCAGGGTGGGCGTCATCGGTGACCTGCCTTCGCTGCCCGCTCCCCCGCCGCCGCCAGGTCGAGGGCGATGTCGGTGATCATGTCTTCCTGGCCGCCGACCATTCCCCGCCGTCCGACCTCCACGAGGATGGCGCGAGTGTCCAGGCCATAGCGGGCGGCGGCGGTCTCGGCGTGGCGCAGGAAGCTGGAGTACACCCCGGCGTAGCCCAGGCTGAGGGTTTCGCGGTCGACGCGAACGGGGCGGTCCTGGAGCGGGCGTACGAGGTCGTCGGCGGCGTCCATCAGCGGGAACAGGTCACAGCCGTGCTGCCAGCCCATCAGGTCGGCGACCGCGATGAACGCCTCCAGCGGACAGTTGCCGGCCCCGGCGCCCTGCCCGGCCAGCGAGGCGTCGACGCGGGTGCAGCCGTGCTCGACGGCGACCACGCTGTTCGCCACCCCCAGGGCCAGGTTGTGGTGGGCGTGGATGCCGAGTTCGGTGCCAGGGTCGAGGACGTCGCGGTAGGCGCGGAAGCGGTCGCGTACGCCGTCCATGGTGAGCCGACCGCCGGAGTCGGTGACGTACACGCAGTGCGCGCCGTAGGACTCCATCAGCTTGGCCTGGCGGGCGAGCTCGGCGGGCTCCGCCATGTGGGACATCATCAGGAACCCGGCGACATCCATGTCCAACTCCCGTGCGGCGGCGATGTGTTGGGCGGCGATGTCGGCCTCGGTGCAGTGCGTGGCGATGCGGACCGAGCGGATACCGAGGGCGTGGGCCTGTTTGAGGTCGTGGACGGTACCGATGCCGGGCAGCAGCAAGGTGGTGGGAGTCGCCTGCCGTACCGCGTCGGTGACCGCTTCGATCCATTCCCAGTCCGTGTGGGCGCCGACGCCGTAGGTGATGCTGGAGCCCGCGAGGCCGTCGCCGTGCGCGATCTCGATCGCGGCGACGCCTGCCACGTCCAGGGCGGCGGCGATGGTGCGGGCCTGCTCGACGGTGTAGCGGTGCCGGATGGCGTGCATGCCGTCCCGCAGGGTGACGTCCTGGAGGTACAGGGCCGGGGTCATCGTGCGGTCGCCTCTCGGGTGCGATGGGCGGCCAGGCGTTCCGCGGTGCGCAGCGCGGCCGAGGTCATGATGTCGAGGTTGCCGGCGTAGGCGGGCAGGTAGTGGGCGGCGCCCTCAACCTCCAGGAACACCGAGGCCTTCACCGGCGCGGGGCCGACGGGCACCAGCGCGCGCAGGGGGTCGTCGGCGGCGACCTGCTCGAACTGCACCTTCTGTTTGAGGCGGTAGCCGGGCACGTACGCCTGCACCCGTCCGACCATGGCTTCGATCGAGGCGGTGACGGCCTGCTCGTCGCACTCGGAGACGAGGCAGTGCACCGTGTCCCGCATGATCAGCGGTGGTTCGGCGGGGTTGAGGACGATGATCGCCTTGCCGCGGGCCGCGCCGCCCACTTTCTCGATGGCGGAGGCGGTGGTCTCGGTGAACTCGTCGATGTTGGCCCGCGTGCCCGGTCCCGCCGAGCGGGAGGCGATGGAGGCGACGATCTCCCCGTAGTGCACGGGGGTGACGGCCGAGACCGCGGCCACGATCGGGATGGTGGCCTGCCCGCCGCAGGTGACCATGTTGACGTTCGGGCTGTCCAGGTGGGCGTCCGCGTTGACCGGCGGCACCACGAACGGGCCGATAGCGGCCGGCGTGAGGTCGACCACCGTGCGCCCGAGACCGCGCAGCACCTCGTCATGGCGGCGGTGAGCGCCGGCCGAGGTGGCGTCGAAGACGATCCGCACGTCTGCGAACTCATCCATGGTGACCAGACCGTCCACGCCCTTGTGGGTTGTGGCGACCTTCAGGCGGCGGGCGCGCGCCAGGCCGTCTGAGTCCGGGTCGATCCCGGCCATCGCCGCCATCTCCAGGCTCTCCGACAGCCGCAGCACCTTGATCATGAGGTCGGTGCCGATGTTCCCGGAGCCGATCACGGCCACCTTGGTACGGATACTCACGACCTGTCTCCCTCCGTCGCGAACTCGACCGCCACCCGGCCCAGTTGACTGATACGTGCCTCAAAGCGGTCGCCCGGGGCCGCGACCGCCATCGGCCCCAGCGCCCCGGTCAGCACCACATCCCCGGCCCGCAGCGGATCACCCATGCCCGCCAGCGTCGAGGCCAGCCAGACCGCCGCGTTCAGCGGGCCGCCCAGGCAGTCGGCACCGGTCCCCTCGGAGACCGGCTCGCCGCCGCGGGTCATCGTCATCCGCACACCGCGCAGGTCCAGACCCGTCAGCGGCACCGGCGTACCGCCGAGCACGAACAGGCCGCTGGAGGCGTTGTCCGCGACGGTGTCCACGATGCTGATGTCCCAGCCGGCGATCCGGCTGTCCACGATCTCCAGCGCGGGCAGCGCGAAGTCGGTCGCCCGCAGCACATCGGCCACCGTGCACTCGCGGTGCGGCAGATCCGCGCCCAGGACCAGGGCCACCTCCGCCTCCACTTTCGGCTGCAGCAGCCGTCCAGCCGCCACCCGGCCGCCCTCCGGGACCGCCATGTCCGCGAACAGCGCGCCGAAGTCCGGCTGATCCACGCCCAGTTGGGCCTGCACGGCCGGTGACGTCAGCCCGATCTTCCGGCCCACGACCCGCCGCCCGGCGGCCACGCCACGCTCGACGTTCACCCGCTGCACGGCGTACGCGGTCTCGACATCGCCCTCGGTGAGAAGTGAACGCACGGGCGGGCAGGCGGTACCCGTGCGAACCGCTTCGACCAGAGTGTCCGCGGCCTTGATCACCTCGGGGGCGGTCATGAGCTCGCCCCGGACGCCCCGGACAGCAGAGGCGACTCGGCGTCGACGGGACCCACCCCGTTCGCACCGCCCGGTGTCCCCAGCGGTTCCGCCCGGCCGGGCAACAGCACCTCGAAGAACTGCTTGTTGTCCTCGCGGTGTTCGGGTTCGGCGCGCCGGTCGATGATGATCGCCTGCTCGGGGCAGGCGACCTCGCAGGCCCCGCAGTCGATGCACTCCGTGGGGTTGATGTAGAGCTTGCGGGCGCCTTCGTAGATGCAGTCGACGGGGCATTCCTCGACGCAGGACCGGTCCATGATGTCGACACAGGCCGACCCGATGACGTACGCCATCTCAACTCTCCTTCTCGGTGGAGTGCCCGGGGAACAGCTGGGCCTCCGGGTCGATGACGGTGGCGGCGTTGTTCACGGCGGTGGCGACCTCGCCGAAGCCGACGGCGATGAGGCGCACCTTGCCCGGGTAGTCGGTGATGTCGCCCGCGGCGAACACGCGGGGGACGTTGGTGGCCATCCGGGTGTCCACGGCGATGCGCCGGGCTTGGAGCGTCAGGCCCCAGTCCTTGAGCGGGCCGAGGTCGGCGGTGAAGCCCAGTGCGGCGACGACGGTCTGGGCCGGGAGGAGCCTAGTGGACTTGTCGACACGGTGCCGGATCTCCGCCTGCTCCAGGTGCGAGGAGCCGTGCAGCGCGCTCACCTCGGAGTCCACGATGATCTCGATGCCGAGGGCGCGGACCTTCTCCACAGTCGCGGCATGGGCCCGGAACCGGCTGGTGCGGTGGACGAGTGTGACGGACCGGGCGACCGGGGCGAGCAGCGCCGCCCAGTCGAAGGCGCTGTCGCCGCCGCCGACGACCACCACGTCCTGGTCGGCGTGGTCGGCCGGGCTGGGTACGAAGTAGACCTGGCCGCGGCCCAGGTAGGCGTCGCCGGCCGGCAGGGGCCTCGGGGTGAACGTGCCCACTCCCCCGGTGATCACGACGGCTCCGGCGTGGACCGTGGTCCCCTGGTCGCTGCGTACGACGGGATGTCCGTTCGCGTCGTGGGAGAGCTCGACCGCTCGATGACCGAGCAGGTAGACGGGCTCGTACGGTTCGGCCTGGGCGACCAGGTTGTCCACCAGGTCGCGGCCGCGCACGGACGGGAACCCGGCGATGTCGAAGATGGGCTTCTCCGGGTATATGGCGCTGATCTGGCCGCCGCACTGGGGCAGGACGTCCATGACCGCGACCCGCAGTCCACGGAAGCCCGCGTAGTAGGTGCCGTAGAGGCCCGCGGGCCCGGCGCCGATGATCAGGACGTCCGTCTCGATCCGGCGCGAGAAGTCCGTGCTCACCGGCACGTCGGAAAGAACGCTCATGGCCAGGGAGCGTATGGACGGCCGCGATCCCGCCCAATGAGTCCGTTCCGGTGAGCAGGACGCCTTGCTTATGCTCACCCGGGCGGCGCTGGGATGGTCGGCATCCGATGATGCCCCGCCAGCGGAGGATGCACATGCGTACGGACAGAGAACCACGGCTCGGAGTCAGACTCAGCACCATGACCGCCGCCTGTGCGGCACTGATCCTCACCACCACTGCCTGCACGGCAGGTTCGACGGACTCGACGGGGGTGTCGTCGGCGGGGAAGCCGACCGTACGGGTCGCCCTCGGCGTGGACGCCTCGTACGCGCCGTTCTATCTGGCCATGGAACGGGGCATGTTCGAGAAGGCGGGCGTCAACGTCGAGCTCGTGAAGACCGAGGGCGGTCCCGCGGCGGCCGAGGCCGTGTCCGCGGGCACCGCGCAGATCTCGGCCAACGCCGACTCCACCGCCCTGCCGCTGATGGCGTCCAATCCCGATCTGCGGTCCTTGGGCGTCTTCCAGTCCTCCGACCGCTACCTCAAGGTCGTCCTGCGCGACGGCATCGACTCCCCGAAACAGATCAAGACGATGGCGTCGATCGGCGGGCTCGGCCTGTACGCGACGCACCAGTATCTGCGCCACAACGGCATCGATCCGAAGTCGGTGAAGATCCCGCAGAGTTCGCCGCCGGAGATCCCCGGCATGCTGCAGCGGGGCTCGATCGACGCGTACATCCTGTTCGAGCCGTGGGCGGCGAAGGGCGACGCGGAGGGCGGTCATATCGCCGGGCGCATCGGCGACTTCGGGGTGAAGTACGTGCAGTGGCTGCTGGCCGACCAGAAGTGGCTCAAGGACAACGAGGAAGTCGCCGGCAAGATCTTCAAGGTGGTGGCCGCCGCGGACAAGCTCGTCACCGACGACCCGGCCGCAGCGGCGAAGGCCTCCAACCAGCAGGTCAAACTCCCGGCGGCGGAGACGGAGAAGGTGCTGCCGGAGATCACCTTCGCCGCCCGCGGCATCAACGACGCCGATGTCACCGAGTCGAAGAAGATCGTCGACTTTCTCCTCGACCAGAAACTGATCAAGAAGTCGCCGGACCTCGGGACTTCTCTGCTGAAGGGCTGGTACGAGCAGCACGCCGAGTGAGTCCGACCTGCCCTGTGACGCAGGGAGCGCCGTCGTCCTTGAGGACCGAGACGTCGAGCGTCACCCGCACTCCCTCGTCGCAGGGCTCGGTCGTGCGTACCGTCGCGGTCCAGGTGAGCTTCTCCCCGGCCACGGCGGTCGCCCGGTTGCGCCAGCTGACCGACTCCAGGCGGGCTCCGGGCCCGGCCCACTCCAGTGCGTACCGGCTGAGCGTCTCGCCGTGCAGCGTGGACTGGACGACCACGTCCGGGAAGCCCTCGGAGGCGGCGAACTCGGCGTCGTAGTGGATGCGGTGGGAGTTCCACGACACGGCGCTGAACCGGAACAGCTGCACCCTGCTGTGCGCGTACACGCGGGGCGGGCAGATCTGCCCGGCGACGAGGGCCGATGTCATGCGGCGGCCCCGCTCTGCTCGTCGTCCTTCTCGGCGCTCTTCTCTCCTGGGACGCCGTCCAGGACGACGATCGTCTCGTCCACGGTCATCAGGTCCTCTCCGTCCTCCGAGGTGAAACGGGTGGTGACGCCGAGCAGCACGAACTCGCCCGAACGGCCGCGCCGTTGGCCGGCCGAGATGACCGCGCGGGCGGCGGTGACGCGGGTGCCCGCGACCGGTGGGCGGCCCAGTCGGACCGACTGACCGCCGTGCACCTGGCGTACCGGCAGGCCCTGGGTGCAGGGCGATTCGCGCAGAGAGAGCCCGTCCGGGCGCAGTTCGTCCTCGACCGGGCCGTCCTCCCAGCTCAGTGTTCCGGCGAGGAACAGGGTGGGGGCGACGACCGGTTCCCCGGCCGCCTCCTGGGCGCGGGCCCGGCGGATGTAGTCCATATCGTTGAGTGCGGCGGCGTACCGGCAGAAGTCCTTCACGCCGAGCACACCGCAGTCCTCGCTCTCCCACTGTCCGATCAGCTTCCGGGCGCGGGAGAGCACCTCGTCCAATGCCGCGCTCACCGCAGCGACCGGCTGATCCCCAGGGCCGCGGTGCGCAGCGCCGTGGCGTGCCCGGACGGGTCCATGCGGTAGGTGGGCGCGGTGATGGACAGTGCGCCGACAAGCGTGGACTGGCTGCCGAAGACCGGCACGGCCATGCTCGTGTAGCCCAGGCGGATCTCCTCGGCCTCGGTCGCTATGCCCTCCGCCCGGATCCGCTCCAGCTGGGCACGCAGCCGGCCCGGCGAGGTGACCGTGTGCCGGGTGAACGGCTTCAGCCCACTCCTGATCACCTCGGCGAAGAGCGCACCCGGGGAGAAGGCCAGGATCGCCTTGCCGGTGGCCGTGCAGTACAGCGGCAGCCGGCCCGCCACCCGGGACTCCTCGTTCAGTCCGCGGTGCGGGAAGATCTTCTCCAGGTACACCACGTCGAGGCTGTCGTGGATGGCGAAGTGGATGGTCTCCTGGGTGGCGAGCAGGAGGTCCTCCATGTAGGGCTGGGCCACCTCGCGCAGGATGCGCTGCCGGTGCACGCGCTGGCCCATCTCGAACAGCCGCAGCCCGAGCCGGTAGTCGCAGCCCGTCCGCTCCAGCAGCCCCCAGACGACCAGCTCCTGGGCGAGCCGGTGCACGGTGGCCTTGGCCACGCCCGTACGGCGCACCAGTTCGGCGAGCGAGAGGGCGTTGTCCTCGGCGGTGAACGCCTCCAGAATCGGTCTGACCTTGCCCAGGACGGAGTTCATCGGGTCGGGGCAGGGAGCTGGGTCGGCTGGGCGGGGGATGGCGGACCCGACGGGTCGGATGCCGGTGGAGCCGACCGAATCGATGTCGGCGTGGCCGACCGAGGTGACGGTCATGGGGAGAACCTCCCGATCAATCCGTTGCCTTCCGGAGAATGCGTGCGTGGCTGGATCCGGACCCTCAACGGAACCACGCCTGCCTTGATCATGACTATGGGTGAGGTGTTAATTCGCGGTGACCGCGGACGCGGCTACCGAGAGTCCGCAGGTGGGGCGGTGTTCCGGGAGTCCGCTACCGCGCCTCGGCGAGGAACGCCAGGCTGAGCGGGTTGTAGAGGTCGGCCTTCTCGTGCTGCGGCCAGTGCCCGCACTCGTTGAAGACCTCCAGGCGGGCGCCGGAGATGGCGGCCGCGATGGCCTCGGCCTCGGGGACGTCCCCGAGCGGGTTCTTGTTGCCCCAGACGACCAGGGTCGGGGCCTTGATACGGGCCATCCGGTCGGGCCGGAGAAGATTGCGCTCGCGCGTCCCGGGCTCCTGAAGGGCCAGCAGGTTGTGCAGGTTCCGCTGGAAGTCGGGGTGGTGGTAGATCCCGTACCGGACCTGCGTCAGCTCCTCGCCGAGGTCCTCGTCCCATTCCGCCCACAGCAGCTTCAGCCGCTCCCGGGTGAAGGACACGTCGTCCTCCAGGGCGGCGGCCCGCGTCGAGGTCTTCAGCCGCTCCATCACCTTCGGGTTGACCTTCGTGCCGCCCATGCACAGCAGTTGCAGCGAGGCGACCCGGTCGGGGTACTCGCTCGCCGCCCAGGACGAGACCCAGCCGCCCAGCGACTCGCCGACCAAGTGCGCGCGTTCGGCGCCGACCGCGTCCAGGTAGGACATCAAGTGCTCGACATACGCGGGGATTTCGCCCGGGCGGTCCGGTTTGCCGGTGTAGCCGTGGCCGAGCATGTCGATGGCGTGGCAGCGGTAGCGCTCGGCGTGCGCCGGGATGTTGCGTACGAACGCCTCAAGGTGGCCGGTCGTGCCGTGCAGGAACACCACGTGCTCGCCGTCCTCGGGACCGGCCTGCAGGGCGCGGGTCTTGAAGCCGCCGGTCTCCACGTACGCGTGCCGGTAGTCGACGCCGGTCAGTTCGGTCCAGATACTCATGGCTGCCTTTCGGTGGTCTGTACGGGGTCGAGGACGGCGACGGCCATACCCGTCAGCCATTCGGGCATCGGCTCGTAGGCCAGCCGCCGGCCGGGGGCGTGGTCGAGGAGGGCCGCCATCAGCAGCCAAGTGCGCACTTCCTGGGCGCCGTTGCCCGCCGCCTTGTCCAGTTCTTCGGTGGAGTACTCGGTCATGCGGTGGGTCAGGCCGTGCTCCACCAGGGAGAGGAACTCGTCGTCGAACTCGGGGTTGAGGGCGGCTTCGGCGGCCCGGATGATCTCGCGGCGCCGGGCGTCGTAGTCCTGCCAGTTCTCCCGGCCGTTCAGCCAGGCGCCGACCATGAACTCCTCGTCGTCGCCGTGCGGATCGCGCCAGTCGGGCCAGGGCAGCCGGTGCGAGAGTCCGCCGGAGCCGATCACCGCGACGCGGCGGTCGCCGGGAAAGGCGAGCACGGCGTCCCTGATGGCGCTGCCCAGCTGCTCGCAGCGCGCGAGGGTGGGCAGCGGAGGGGCGAAGACGTTCACGACGAGCGGGACGATCTCCACGTCCAGTCCGTCGAGCAGGTACTGGATGGCGTGCGACTGGCCGTGGTCGATCTGCAGCCGGGCCGAGTACGCGGGGTCGAAACGGCCGCCTTCCACAAGGGAGTTGGCTATGTGGCGGGCGAGCGGCACATCCACCGGCTGCGGCCCTTTCGGGGTGCCGGACTCACCGCTCGCGATGCACTCGCCGACGCCCAGGGTGAAGGAAGGGATGAGGTCCAGCCAGAAACCCCGGAAGTGGTTGGAGCCGACAAGGATCACCGTGTCGGGGCGGGCCGCCGCGAGCTCGTCGCGCGCCGCCTTCAGCGCGTCCCGGAACCGTTCCGCGCGGTCCTTGTGGAGGGTCTCCTCCCAGTGGGTGTTCATCAGCGTGCTGTGCGAGGCACCGACGCCCAGGACGATCTCGGTCATGCTTCCACCTCGGTCCGGGAGCGGGTCACGGTGTCGACGGCCGTACGGATCAGATGGCGCGTCAGCTTCTCCATGGCCTGTACGTCGACGGTGTTCATGCCCTTCGCGAAGTCGATCTCGAAGGGGGCCTCGGTGACCCTCGGCATGCCGACGCGGACGGTGGGGATGCCGCGACCGCGCAGGATGTTGGCGTCAGTGGCGCCGCTGTTGCCGCGAATGAAGTCGTGTTCGCGTCCCTCCAGGGCCTCCCAACTTGCTTGTGCGGTACGGGAGATCCAGCTGTCGGGGTCGGTCCGTGTGCCGGGGATGGCCAGGACCATCTCGGCGGTCACGTCGGTTTTCGGCAGCTTGTCGAGGGCTGCGAGGAACTCCCGCTTGGCCTGCATGGGGGTGGTGTCCGGGCTGATGCGGAGGTCCACCATGAGCGTGCAGGCGGCCGGGGTCACGGCTGCCATGCGCGGCCAGCCGCCGCGTACCGACGACACGATGCCCTGCGGTGCGACCGTGCCGGCGGTGTGGCGGTCGGCGTACTCGACGAACCACTCCTCCAGGTACCGGGCGACCTCCCCGGCGCGGGCGATGGCGTTGTCGTACGGGAGCCGGTGGCGCGAGCCGACGTAGGTGTGCGTGCCGCGGACGGTGACCTCGAACCAGACGAGGCCGACCTCGTCCCAGGAGATGGCCCAGCCGGGCTTGGCGATGACCGCGTAGTCGGCCCACACGCCCTGCTCCAGCAGGAACGAACAGCCCACGCCCTGACCGGTGTTGTACCGGATGCCGACCGGACGCGCGTTGGTGGGCATACCGCCCGCGCCGAACGCGGCGACCAGATCGCCGGTGAGCGGGATCCCGGCCCGGGCGATCGCCTCGGCGGCCATCATCACGCAGGCGGCGTGACCCTTGGGGTTGGACGCCCCGAGTCCGGTCACCAACTCCCCGTCGACGACGGCCTTCGGGCGCATGTCGTCCCTCAACTCCGGACCGATCCAAGGGAGATCCTCGCTCTCCTCGCCCACGGTCAGGGTGTCGATCGGGGCATAGAGCATGAGGTCGGGGCCGGTGCCGTCGCCTTCGACACGCGCCCAGGCGTTGGCCTGACGGTCGTCGAGCGGCTGCACCTCGGCCCGGCATCCGGCGTGCGAAAGAGTGGCGGCGATGTGCTGAGCAAGGGGCCCTTCGTCGCCGGTCGGGCTCGAGATGTCGACGAGTCCGACGACGAGTTCGCGCAGCCGGTCGGGGGTGACGTGCCGCCAGGCTTCGGTGACCCAGGCGCTTCGCCGGTCGTCCAGCCCGGCCAGGCCCGCCGGTTGACCGCCGGTCACTGGTTGATCCTGTGGACCTGGGTCATGGTGGTGCGCTCGAAGCGCTTCTTGGCCGGCGGAAGCGCGAGGGCGAGCGCGGCTCCGGCCAGCAGGGTGAGCAGGGTACGGCCCATGGGTCAGCCCTTCTTTCCGTTGACGGGTCCGGCGGCGCCGACCGCGGCGAGCTTCTTGGCGTACTCCTCCTCGCTGAGGTTCCGCCAGGCGGTCAGCGAGATGTCGGGGCGGTAGAGCTTCTCCGGGGGCGCGTCGGTGACGTCGACCATCCAGGCGTCCTGGCCGGAGAACTGTCCGTGGAACAGCCAGCGGATAGCGCCCAGGTACTTGGCGTAGAACCCGAGGGTCTTCCAGCCCTCGGTGAAGTTGACCATCACGCCGACGTAGCGGTGGTGGTCGGCGTCGACGGGGACGTAGAACTCGTAGTGGATGAAGTTGGGGTAGGCGATGCGCAGCACGCCCGGCATCGACAGGGACGCGAAACCCGGGAATTCCTGGGCCTCGATGGTCGGGTCGACCTTGTCCGCCTTGCCGGTGTTGCCGAGGTTGAAGGTCTCCTTGGGCGGTTGCTGCTTCCACCAGCGCTTGTTGGACCAGCGGCCGACGCCCGGGAAGTCGGCCTCCCAGTGGACCTCGTCCTGCACCCGGAAGATCCAGCGCCCCTGGGGGACGATCCTGGTGATGTTCCAGGTGGGCATGGCCTTGAACAGCCGCCACAGCGCGGTGCGGTGCAGGTACTTGGCGTGACCCTCGTCGAAGCCGTTCTCGCAGGCGAACCGCCAGTTGCCGCCGCGGGGTTCGATGCGGCCGCCCATGACGAAGCCGTTGGAGACGAGCTCTTCGGGAAGCTGCTCGTCGATCGGGGGCGGTTCCTCGTCGGCGACGGGGATGTACACCCACACCATGCCGAGGCGTTCCTCGACCGGGTACGTCTTCACCTCGACCTTGCCGGTCAGCCGGCAGTCGGGGCCGTCGGTGATGACCGCGCAGAGCTTGCCGGTGGGCAGGTCGAAGGTCCAGCCGTGGTATGGGCAGCTGACCGTGCCCGGGAACTGCTGGTTGCCCTCGGACAGCGGCACGCCGCGGTGCGGGCAGCGGTTGTGCAGCGCGTACGCCTTGCCGGCGTCCCGGATCAGCGTGATCTTCTCGCCGCAGAGCGTGAAGGGGAGCGGTTTGCCGGTGATGTGGCTGGACCAGGTGACCGGGTACCAGTAACCGCGGAAGCCGGCCGTCGCCGCGTCGTAGTGGGGCCACGTCGACCAGTCCTGCCGGCCGGGCTGCCGACCTGGCTGCCCAGCGGGTCTGCGGCTGCTTCGGCCGGTGCCCTTGGAGGCGAGCGAGTCCTCACCCGTCGTCATCGTGCGTGACCTCCTGCTGCCGTCGGAACATGGCTTTGAGCATCGGGGGGCGCACGGGATCCGCCTACGGACCCGTTCCGCTGAGCAGACCGCGATCCATGCCCGCCACCGTGCCGCGTTCTACGGTTTGTCAATTCTCGGGCCGCACCCGATGACCAACCCACCGAGGCACTCATGGAGACACAGGCCGCGCTGCGCGGATGGTTCACCGAACAGACGAAGGGATCGTGATGACGAAGGCCATCGAGGCCGACCGGCCGCCGTCCGGCGCGTCACCCGTCAACGGAAGCCGCGGCGCAGCCGTGTCCGTCGACAAAGTGGACATCCGGTTCGGCTCCTTCCACGCCGTACGCGGCATCTCACTGGACATCGCCGCCGGTGAATTCCTCTGTCTGCTCGGTCCGAGCGGCTGCGGCAAATCCACCCTGCTGTCCGCGCTGGCCGGGTTCGTACGGCCGCACCAGGGCGGCCTCACCGTCGACGGCGTCACGATCGGCGGCCCCGATCCCGACCTCGGCATGGTCTTCCAGAGCAGCGAGGCGCTCTTCGACTGGCTGACCGTGCGCCAGAACGTGGCGTTCGGTCCTCGTATGCGCGGCAAGTCCCGTGCCGAGCAGGCCAAGTTGGCCGACGAGTACCTCGCCCTGGTCGGGCTGCGGCACTGCGCCGACCGTTTCCCGGACCAACTGTCCGGCGGCATGCGCCAGCGGGTGCAGATCGCCCGCGTGCTGGCCAACGAACCGCGGGTCGTGCTGATGGACGAGCCGTTCGGCGCGCTCGACGCGCAGACCCGGCAGGTGATGCAGGAGGAGATGGGCCGGATCTGGCGGGCCTCGGGCTGCACCGTCGTCTTCGTCACCCACGACATCGACGAGGCGATCCTGCTGGCCGACCGCGTCGCCGTGATGACGGCGGGACCGGCGGCCTCGGTCAAGTCCGTCTACCCCGTCGACCTGCCCAGGCCGCGCGACGAGACCGACCCCGCGGCCATCGAACTGCGCCGCGCCCTGCGGGACGACATCGGCGAAGAGGTACGCAAGGCCCTGCGCGACCAGGGCCTCGACCCGGAGGTGGACGCATGACGGTCGTCACGGCGAAACCCGCCGCCGAGCCCCGGGTCGAGCGGCGTGCGTTGCGGGACACCGCTCGAGGACTGCGCGGGATCCTCGTGTCCGTGGTGTCCGTCCTCGTCGGCATCGGAATCTGGCAGCTGCTGGCGATGCAGTACGGCGCCTCCCTGGTCGCCTCCCCGAGCGCGACCATGGACGCGGCGGGCGAACTCGCGGGCGACGGAACGCTCACCAACTCGGTCATCGCCTCCAGCCGCCGCATCCTGATCGGCTGGGGACTCGGTCTGCTCGTGGGCGTACCGGTCGGCCTGCTCATCGGGCAGATCAAGCTCGTACGCCAACTCCTCGACCCGTACATCGAGTTCTTCCGCTTCATCCCGCCAGTCGCGTTCGTGACGCTGGCGGTGGTCTGGCTGGGCATCGGCGAGTCGTCGAAGGTCGTGCTGATCTTCTACACGGCGGTCTTCATCGTCACGCTCAACACGAGCGCCGGTGTGATGGCCGTGAGCGAGTCGAAACTGCGCGCGGCGGCGAGTCTGGGCGCGAACCGTCGGCAGATCCTGCAGGGGATCGTGCTGCCGTCGACCGTGCCGTACATCGTCACCGGTGCGCGCCTCGCCATGGGCAACAGCTTCCTGACCATCGTCTCCGCCGAGATCGTCGCCGCCCAGGTCGGGCTCGGCTCTCTGATCTGGACGTCCCGCAACTACGGGCGCATCGACTGGGTCTTCGTCGGGATCATCACCTTGGGCATCCTGGGGTTCGTCTTCGACCGCGTGCTGCGGATCGTCGCCTCCCGGGTCCTGCGTCGATACGGAGTGAAGCTGTGAGCGGCGAGACCTCGCATGCCCTTGTCCTTGAAGAGTTCGGCACCCTGCCCCGGCTGGTGAAGCGGCCGGTGCCCGTACGGGAGCCTGGGCAGACCCTCGTGCGCGTACAGGCGGCGCAGGTGGCCCACCTCGATCTGAACGTCCTGGACGGCAAGTTCGGCATCCTGCCGGATCTGCCCGCGGTGCCGGGCACCACGGCGTGCGGAGTGGTCCTGGCCTCGGACACGCACGCCGAGGGCAGCCTGGTCAGGATCAACGGCAAGGGTCTTGGACTGCGCCGGGACGGGTGCTGGGCCGAGCACGCGGTCGTGCCCGACGCCGCCCCGGTCCCCGTGCCCGAGCGCACGGATCCCGCGCTGGCATGCAGCTTCTTCTCACCGGCGGGCACGGCCTGGGCCGCGGTGCACTCGGTCGCGGCGATACGGCCCGGAGAGCGGGTCATGGTGACCGGCGCGGCGGGCGCGGTCGGCGCGCTGACCGTTCAGGTCGCCGCGCGTGCCGGAGCCGAGGTGATCGGGGTGGTGGGCCGCCCGGCCAAGCTCGGCCATGTGCCGGCGCCCGGGAAGCCGGTCCTGGCGGCCGAGTTGTCGCCTCAGGCGGCGGGCGGACAGGTGGACGCGCTCATCGACACCGTCGGCGGGCCGGTGCTGCGGGACGCGCTCGGGCTCGTCCGTCCACGCGGGCGCGTCGCACTGGTCGGCTACACCGCCGGGCGCGAATTCGGCGTGGACCTCGCGGACTTCCTGCTCGCCGACGTGGCACTGCTGCCCGTCAATCTGATGTCACGGGGCAGGGAGGTCGCCGCGGACGCCGAGCGGATGCTGGGCGAACTGGCGTCAGGGGAGCTGACGTTGCCGATCGAACGGTACGGGCTCGAGGGGCTGGCGGAGGCCGTGGAGAGGCTGCGTACCGGGGAGGCGGTGGGAAAGGTGGCGCTGGACTTGTCCTGACACCGATCAGACAGGACTGTCCCACAGCACATGCAGGGTGGGGGGCTTACGGAAGACCAGACCGTGCGCAGTGGCGGGGCGGTCCGGGTCGAGGCGCAGGGCGGGGAGGCATTCGAGCAGGCGCTGGAGGGCGATGCGGGTCTCCAGGCGGGCGAGGTGCGCGGCAAGGCAGTAGTGCGGGCCGTGCGCGAAGGCCAGTTGGAGACGCACGTTCTCGCGTCGGACATCGAACCGGTCGGGGTCGGCGAAGACGGCAGGGTCGCGGTTGGCACCCGTCAGGGAGACGGTGACCAGGTCACCCCGACGGATCGCGGCCGGGCCGAGGACAATGTCAGCGGTGGCGTAGCGGTCCACGACCGCCGCACCGGGTTCCAGGCGCAGCGATTCCTCTATCGCGCCGTCCAGCAGGTCGGCGTCGGCCCGGACCAGTGCGAGTTGGTCCGGGTGTTGCAGCAGGTGCAGCAGCGCGTTGGTGATCATCGCCTCGGTGGTCTCGATGCCTCCGAACATCAGCACCGCGGCATTGGACGCCACCTCGGGCAGCGCCAACTGCCCGGCAGCGGAGACAAGGAGCGAAGAACCTCCGCGGCCGGCGACGGTTGCTTCCACGGCGGCCCGTAGTCGCGCGTACGCCGCGGCACCGGCGGGCTCCGCCTCATGTCCGGCGGTGATGGCCGAGACCGACCGCACTATGGAGTCGTACCAGGAGAGCACCGTGACCGGGGTGGTGCCGACCAGCCCGAGTGCCTCGGTCACGACGGCGACCGCGAGCGGGCCCGCGAAGGCACGCCGCAGTTCGACGGCGCCCCTCGGCTGCAGTGTGGTGATGAGCCGGTCGGTCTCCCGCTCGATGAACGAAGCGAAACCGTCATGCACCCTCCGAGGGCGGAAAGCAGAGGCGAAGGGCTCACGGTGGCGGGTGTGCTGGTCACCGTCCAGGGACAACATGCTCGGCCCGACGACCTGTGCGGTGGAGAACCGAGGGTCGTCGACGGTGAAGGCCTCGGCATCCCGCATCACGCTCAACGCGAGGTCGCGACGCGTCACCAACCAGCCGTCCAGCTCCGGCAGCCAGGACACGGGCTCATGCGCACGCAGCAACGCCAGTCGCGGGTGCGGATCCCGCGCGAGTCCGGCGAGTGTGGTCGCGGCACCGAGCGGGAAGGAGTCGACGACGTTCATCGCGAACCTTGGCCAGGCAGGGGGAAACCGATCACAGCCAAGGCTAACAACGTCTCTTCAGACAAGGCGGATTGGGCTCCGCGGTTCCAGGGCGCGCTGGGGCCTGTCTGACAATTCCCGTCGTCGCCCGGAGGCTGGGGGCACCTCCCGGCCGGAGGCTGGGGGAGGAAATTGTCAGACAGGCCCTACGCCGCCACGGCATCGAGGATGCTGTGCGCGCCGCTCTCGCTCGAGGTGACGCCTGCCGGCTTCAAGTCCGCCCGCTGGAGCAGTTTTTCGAACTCGCTGGTCGTGCGCTGCCGGGCGCCGGGACCCATGACGAGCATCTCGAGGTCGATCAGGGTGGCCGGGTTGGTTGGGTGCGTCGGGGAGGACGGCCTCGCACAGCAGGACATGGCCGCCGTCGTTCATCGCGGCCCGGCAGTTGGCCAGAATCCTGACGGCCTGCTCGTCGCCCCAGTCGTGGATGATGTTCGACAGGAGACAGGCGTCGCCACCCGGGGGCACGGCTTCGAAGAAGTCCCCTTCTTCGAGGGCTTCCTGGTCGGTGTCGGGCATGCACCAGGGGGCGAAGCGCCGCCGCAGCGGCAGGACGGTCTCGCGTGCCACGGCGCCGACGAGGTCGAGGTCGCCCAGATCCATCCGTGATCTAGCGAGGGGACCCTCGGCTTTAGCCGAGGGGGGAATCGCTTCTCTCAACTGCTCTGACCTCAGCTTTCTGTACGGATCCGCAGTGCCTGCTGGGCCACACGGCCTCACGGACTGTTATACATGTCAAACGTGTATAGTGATCGCGTGACTGTGACCCGGAAGGTTCGCCGATTCTCCGGCGGCGTGTACGACCTCGGGCTCCACGTGGTGTGGTGCCCGAAGTACCGCCGTCCGGTCCTCGGCGGCCGGGTCGCGGCCCGCCTGGACGAGCTGATCCGGGCCAAGGCCGACGAACGGGGGTGGGAGATCGTGGCGCTTGAGGTGATGCCCGACCACGTCCACCTGTTCGTCAAGCACGATGCGAAGTCGTCGGCGTCATATGTGGCCAACCAGTTCAAGGGCTTCACGTCCCGCGTGCTGCGCACGGAGTTCCCGCACCTCAAGAGCCAACTGCCCACCCTGTGGTCGTCGTCGTACTTCGCCGCCTCGGCCGGCGCGGTCTCGGCCCAGACGGTGCAGCGGTACATCGACACACAGTGGGAACGCCCCGGGAAGAAGAACCGGGAGGACGGCGCATGATTCGCGCGTACAAGTTCCTCCTGCGCCCCACCATCCGCCAGGAGCAGGCCCTGCGGGACATGCTGCGGGACCACTGCTCCCTGTACAACGGCGCCCTCCAGGAACGGCGGGACGCCTACCGGCACGCCTCGAAGACGACCGTGCGCTACGGCGACCAGTCGGTCCAGCTCCGTGAGATCCGGGCGTTCGATGCCGAGCGCCAGGGCCGCTGGTCGTTCTCCTCCCAGCAGGCCACCCTGCGCCGCCTGGACAAGGCCTTCGCCGCGTTCTTCCGCCGCGTCAAGCACGGCCAGAAGCCCGGCTACCCGCGCTTCAAGGGCGTCGGCCGCTTCGACACCGTCATCTTCCCCAAGGACGGCGACGGCTGCCGCTGGGACTCCACCCCGCACGACCCCGTCACCCGCGTCCGGCTGCAGGGCATCGGGCACATCCGCGTGCACCAGCACCGGCCCGTACAAGGCCGGGTGAAGACGATCGCCATCAAGCGGGAGGGCCGCCGCTGGTATGTGGTCCTGTCCTGCGACGAGGTGCCCGCCGAGCCGCTGCCCGCCACCGGCCAGGCCGTCGGCATCGACCTGGGCGTCACCCACTTCCTGACCACCTCGCACGGTGAGCACATCGCCAACCCCCGCTTCCTCCAGGAGGCGGCCGAGGAACTCGCCGCAGCGCAGCGGCACCTGGCGACCTTCCCCAAGCGCACCAAGCGGCGCACCAAGGCACATCGCGCCGCCGCCCGGAAGGTCGCCAAGATCCACGCGAAGATCCGGCGCCAGCGCCTGGACCACGCCCACAAGACCGCGCTCACCCTCATCCGCGACCACGACGCGATCGCGCACGAGCAGCTGAACACCGCGGGCATGACCAAAGCGCCCGCACCCAAGCCCGATCCCGAACAGCCCGGTGTGTTCCTGCCGAACCAGCGGGCCGCGAAGGCCGGACTCAACCGCAGCATCCTCGACGCGGGTTGGGGGGTGTTCCTCGCGATCCTCACCAGCAAGGCTGAAAGCGCCGGTCGGACCGTTATCGCGGTGGACCCCCGCAACACCTCCCGCACCTGCCCGTCCTGCGGGCACGTCGCGAAGGAGAACCGCCTCACCCAGGCGGAGTTCCAGTGCACGACGTGTGGATTCGCGGCCAACGCGGACCACGTCGGCGCGTTGAACGTCCTCAACAGGGCCGGGCTGGCCCTCTGCGAAGCTGCCTAGTCAGCGACACAGGAAGCCCGCGCGTTCACGCGTGGGTGGAGTCACGACATGGGCGCCGGTGAGGCCGGTGGCCGCCATGGCGGCCAGCAATTCGGCCAGCCGGGCGCGCCGTTCGACGGGCGACGGGCGGGGCATGACCGCGGTGACCAAGTCCATCGCTGCGTGCTCGACCAAGTGCCCGGTCAGGTGCCCCCCCGGGTCGGCAAAGCAGGATCACGCCAGGCGCCGTTGCCTTCCGTGCCGCCACGGGCACGCAGAGCACACCAGGCAGGAGCCCGCGCTGTGAATACGCCGGGCTCCTGGCGAGCAGCGATCTGTAGGAATTGCAGGGCTCGGTAGTCGGCGGGACGCTGGACAAGTCAGCCTTGCGGCATCCGATGAGCCGACGCCCGCGAAATCCCGGGTTCAGAGACAACTTGGTGAAGTCCCGGTCCAAGCAGCGGGTGATCGAGGTGACAGCCGTGGAAGGCCGAAGCCGGGGGCAAGAAATCCGCGCCTCTCGAGGAGATCACCATGGACAGTGTGACCTTGGATGCGATGCAGACCTCTCTGCGGGGGCCGGTCATAGGCCCGCAGGATCCCGAATATCCCGAGGCTCGCAGCATCTACAACGCGATGATCGACAAGCGCCCCGCCGCCATCGTGCGGTGCGCGGACGCCGCGGATGTCATGGATGCGGTCAACTTCATCCGCGACAACGGCCTGGAACTCGCCGTCCGGGGTGGCGGGCACAGCGGTCCCGGCCTGTGCCTCGTGGACGACGGCGTCACCGTCGACCTGTCGCCGATGCGCTGGGTACGGGTCGATCCCGCCGCGAGGACCGCCCAGGTGGGCGGCGGCAGCCAGCTCCGCGATCTCGACCACGCCACCCACGGCTTCGGCCTCGCGACGCCCACCGGCATTGTGTCGATGACGGGCGTGGGGGGCCTGACCCTCGGCGGTGGCCATGGATACCTCACCCGCAAGTACGGCCTGACGGTGGACAACCTGCTGGCCGCGGACGTCGTGCTGGCCGACGGCAGCTTCGTCACCGCGAGCGAGACCGAGCACCCGGACCTGTTCTGGGCCCTGCGCGGTGGCGGCGGCAACTTCGGCATCGTGACCTCGTTCACCTACCGCCTGCACCCGGTGGACACCGTCGGGGTAGGCATCACCGTGTGGCCGGTCGACCACACCCGCGAGGTGCTCACGTGGTACCGAGACTTCCTCCCGCAGGCCCCGGAGGACGTCTACGGCTTCTTCACGCTGTTCACCATCCCGCCCGGCCCACCCTTCCCCGAAGAGATCCACGGCCGGAAGGTGTGCGGCATCGTGTGGTGTCACACCGGTGACCCGGACCGCACCGAGGACGCCCTCGCGGTGGTGAACGAGCCCGCGCCGCCCGCCTTCCACTTCACGGCACCGATGCCCTATCCCGCGTTGCAGAGCCTGTTCGACGAGCTGATCCCCACCGGGTACCAGTGGTACTGGCGCGGCGACTTCTTCGACCGTATCCCGGACGCCGCCGTGGACGTGCACCTCAAGTACGGCGAGAACCTCCCCACCCCGCTGTCGCTGATGCACCTCTACCCGGTCGACGCGGCCGCCCACCGGGTGGGCCGGGAAGACACCGCGTGGAGCTACCGGGACGCCGTCTGGTCCGGCGTCTTCGCCGGCGTCGACCCCGACCCGGCCAACGCCGAGACCATCAAGCAATGGTGTGTCGACTACTGGGAGGAGACGCATCCTCACTCGATGGGCGGCTCGTACGTGAACTTCATGGGGCAGGGCGAGGACCAGGAGCGGGTCCGGGCCACCTACCGCGACCACTACGACCGGCTCGCACAGGTCAAGCGGACGTACGACCCGGACAACCTCTTCCACGCCAACCAGAACATCAAGCCCGCCCAGCAGCACTGACGGCCGGACCTTGCCGTCCGCGTCCACGGTGCTTCGGGGTGCCGCGGTCTCTGCGCACCCGCACGATGCCGGCGGGGCGTACCGCCCCCGGTGTCGCCCTGGTGGGCTGAGAAGAACCGGCCGGAGAAATCTGTGGTGGCCTGGCTGAGAAGGAGATCCGTGAGCTGTACCCATTCCAGGAAGCGGGCAGTGCGGCGATGCCCAGGAGAAATGAGCCCTCTGGGCAGCCACGGGCCGGGGCCGAAAACCAGAAAGTCAAGGCGGCTTTGGCGGAGGTGACCGGCACAGCGTCTGGACCCCGAAGCGAGTCGGACGGTGACATGATCACCGCCAGGTGATCGACGCGGGGCTCAGCTCGTCGGCTGGATGTTCGCGTTGAGGCGGAACAGATTGCCCGGGTCGTACTTCGTCTTGACCGCCGACAGCCGTTCGTAGTTCCCGCCATAGCCCTCCCGCAGGAGCTGCTCGCCCTCTTCCAGGAAGCCGGGGAAGTTGAGGTAGACACCCCCGGTGGAGAAGTGGCGCAGGTCGGCGAAGGTGTCGCGGACCCAGGCCAGGTTCCGCTCCGAGTCGGCCTGGCGGTCCCAGTTGCCCTCGATGCCGAAGAGGTAGGGTTCGCCGCGGTTGGCGAAGGCGGTCGCCTGTTCGCCCACCCGTGCCATCGCGCCGCCCTGGTACCAGACGTCGATGGTCGAGTCGGGCGAGGGAGCCGCGGCGGCGTGCTGGGTCAGGCGCTCGATCAGCTTGTCGCTGAGCTCGGGTGCGTTCACGGACTTCCAGTAGTAGAGCCTGCCGTCCGGGTAGTCGTCGTCCAGGAACTTCTGTGCTTCGGTGTAGGCGGTGTGCTCGCTGAGGTCGCAAAGAGGCTCGGTGACCTCTCGGAGCGGCCGCAGCGCGCGCTCCCCCTCTTCGGCCGCGTCCTCACCGGCACCGGTGGACACGGCGAGGATGGCTACGAAGGGTTGTCCGTGCACCGCCGCCGGATACGCCTCGGCCCTCGGTATCCGGCCGAGAACGGCGAGAGGTGCCGCCTCCTCGGGCACCTCCGCGACGTAACGCTCGCAGGCCCTGATCACCTCTCCCGCGCGTTCCAGGGGGTAGTACACGTGGCAGAGGAACACCTCGGGCCCCACGGGGTGCAGGCGGTAGTCGAAAGCGGTCACGACGCCGAAGTTTCCGCCGCCCCCGCGGATCGCCCAGAAGAGGTCCTGGTTCTCGCTCCCACTCGCGGTGAGCAGCTTCCCGTCGGCGGTGACCACCCTGGCGGAGATGAGGTTGTCGCAGCTCAGCCCGTACTTGCGCCGGAACCAGCCCATGCCGCCCGACAGGGTGAGCCCGGCGATGCCAGTTGCCGAGACCACCCCCACGGGTGCGGCGAGCCCGTGTCGCTGGGTCGCGCGGTCGAGGTCTGCCAGGGTGCAGCCGCCCTGGGCGCGGGCGGTGGAACCCTCGGGGTCGACGTCGGTGTCCGTCATCTCCGAGAGGTCGACGACCAGTCCGCCGTCGCAGACGGCCTGGCCTGCCACTCCGTGCCCGCCGCCGCGCACAGCGAGCGGCAGCCCGTTGTCACGGGCAAAGTTCACCGAGGCGACCACGTCGTCGTCACCGCGGCACCGTGCCACGAGCGCCGGCCGCCGGTCGATCATGCCGTTCCACAGCGCTCGCGCCGGCTCGTAGTCCGGGTCCTGGGGCAGGATGAGGCGTCCGTTCAGCCGTGAGGCGAAGTGGTCCAGGAGCGGGCGCGGCAGACCGGGATCGCCTGGCTTCCGGTGCTGCTCCCCGCTGATCGGCCCGCTCGATGCCGGATCCGCGCCGTGGGGGTACGTCTCGTTCATGGTGGTCACCTCCCGTCTCTTCAGCATCGCGCCGGGCGGAAGGCGACGCCATCCGGGACAGAGGAGGGCCCGGGCTGCTCAGGCCGTCGCAGCACAGGCAGCCGTCCGAGACCTGTGGGACGGTTGTGAGTACGGGGGTGTGGGCTTTCCACGGAGACCGTTCCAGGAGGCCGGGCATGGGCGAAACGATCGAAACCGACGTCGGCGGGATCTGGGTCGAGCGCCGGGGCGAGGGGCCCGACGTCCTGCTCATCGCGGGGCTCAGCGACCCCGCCGAGGCGTGGCAGGCACAGCTCGACGGGCTCGCCGACCGCTACCGTCTCACCGCCTACGACAACCGCGGCACCGGGCGTACGCCGCTGCCCGAGGGACCTCTGTCGGTGCCCGGGATGGCGGAGGACGCCGCCGCGGTGCTGCGTGCGCTGGAGATCCCGGCCGCGCATGTCATGGGCTTCTCGGGAGGCAGCCGCATCGCGCAGGAGCTGGCGCTCAACCATCCCCGGCTCGTCCGCAGCCTCGTCCTGATGAGCACATGGGCACGTCCCGACGCCTACTTCCGTTCGATGACGGACTTCTGGCACTGGATGGCCGAGCGAGCACCGAACGAGCGCGCCATGCAGGAGGCGTTCCTGCTGTGGATCTACACGCGGCGGGCGCACGACGACGGCACGGTCGACCGGATCATCGAGGAGACGCTGGCCTTCCCGCATCCGCAGTCCGTCGAAGCCTTCCAGCGCCAGCTCGCACCGTTCAGGACGCACGACACGCTCGACCGCCTGTCTGAGATCACCGCGCCGACACTGGTACTGGCCGGTGAACTCGACATCGCCACGCCACCGCGCCTCGGGCGCGCGGTGGCCGAGAGGATCCCGGGGGCGCAGTTCGAGGTGCTGCCCGGCGAGGCCCACCAGCCATTCCAGGAGGTCCCCGACGCCTTCAACGCACGGGTCGACGCCTTCTGGCAGGAAGTCCAGATCCGGGGTTGAGGAACGCCCGGCGGCCGGATGCCGACCCTGCCGGTCGGTCCAGCTGCCGGAGCCGCATCCGTATCGGCCTGGCCCCCTGCCGGTCAGGCACACAACCTGCTCACGGCCGTCTCCCATGTCGGCTGCTATGACCGGGCCCGCGGTCGTCGGCTGGTGAGGTCTTCGCGGGCAAGAGGAGGTGGTGTGGGTCGCCGGTCGCTTCCGTTCCGCGCGGCTTGTGTGTCCGTCACTGTGCGCCCTGCCGCGTGCCGGCGGGCAGGGACGAGTCATCAAGTGGCACTGTGAGGCAGGGATGGCGAGCGGCGAATTCGTGCTGTTCCAGCAGTCCGACGATCGACGGCATCCGCGACCTCCCGGGGAGCGACGACACGACAGGCCACCACTCCCACAGAATCACCGACCCTATGCCTGACCAGCGAAGACGCCGTCCTCAGGTTCGGTACGACAACAGCTGTTCAGCATGGGCGGGGCGGCAGAGACCGCGCTTCAGGCTTGCGGAGCCCGCCAGTCCCAGCGGCGCCGCGCCGGACCGGACAAACATTTCCTGAACATCATCCCTGTGCGGGAGTCCTTGGTATGCAAGGGCTCAGCGGACGCCGTCGTTTCCGTCCGCGCGCTGGAACGCTCCAGCTCGCCCGCGTCATCGATCACCGCCACCAGGTCGGCGCCGGCCAGCCGTGCGCGCGGGATACCCGTCTCCGCGAGGACGAACTTGACGATGCGGCAGCTCGCCCCACTGTTCGGCGTCTCGAAGTCCGCAGCTGACCGCGTCATCGACCACCTTGGCCCCATGCTCGGGCCGTTCCCTTGCACGGTCGGGGCCCTCTGGGCTCTGGCCCGACGGCGACTGCCCACCACATGTGCACGTGACGGTTGGTATGGAAGATGTTGGTGTCAGGCGAGCACGACCACGGCATGGCCCCGGCAGCAGATGGTGCCGGGGGCTTCGCCGCCCGGGGCTCCACACCGCTCCACGAGGTCGAGCGTGACCTCACCGCGTGCGGGATCGACCTCTCGTACCGTGCCCGTGACCACGAGCCGGTCCCCCGCGTGCGCGGGCGCCCGGTTCTGCCAGGCGACCTCGCGTACCCGCCCGGTTTCGCCGGCGAAACCCGCCGCGGCCCGGTGGAAGAGGCAGCCGTGCAACTGGGCCATGACGACCGGGCCGGCCAGCCCTTCGGACTGGGCGAAGGCGGTGTCGTAGTGGATGCGGTGAGTGTTGCGTGTGACGGCGCCGAAACGCAGCAGGGCGACCGCGTCGGGCGTGCACTCCACGGGCGGTACCGGCTGCCCGACGGTGACGGAATCGATGTGCTTACCGACCTGACTCTGACTCACCTGACGATGAACCTCTCCGTGACCTCGACGAGTGCTCCGCGCGCCGCGCTGTACGTCTTGTCGACCGTGAGCAACAGGAACCCGTCCCCTGCCCCTTTGCGCTCAACTGCCCTGAGAACCCGGAGCAGTTCGATCGTGTCCCCGGGCCGCACCTCGCCCGTCCAACGCGCCTGCTGGCCGCCCGCCATCAGCCGGACGTCGAGCCCGTCGGTGCCGGGGACCTCGTCGCGGTACATGCCGTCCGGCCGGACCTCGTCCGGGCCGGCTCCGGGCGCCCCGCGCAGCAGGCTGACGACGTACATGGGGTGGACGGTGAACCGGGAACTGCCCGGATCGACCAGGTGCGGCGCGGTCTCACCGGCCGCCCGGGCGAACTCCGCGGCGTCCTCGGCCCGTACGACACCCAGGTGCCGCCGCTCCCACCGCCCGACCAACGCCCGTGCCCGCTCCTCGGCCAGATCCAGCCCGTTCGCCATGCGCCGCCTCCGCACTCGGATGACCTGACGCTAGCCAGGGCCGCCCCATGCCACCACGGAACCGGCCCGCTCAGCGGACCGTTCCGCTTGGGCCGGGCTCCCCTCGCCGGACACCATGCGGGGCATGGAGCTCATGGACATTCAGCCGCCTCCGCCGGGCACCTACGTGGAGACGGACGGCGTCACGTATCACTACATCGAGATGGGCGAGGGAAGCCCCATCATCTTTCTGCACGGTGGCGGCCCAGGGTGCACGGGCTGGTCGGACTTCGGACAGGTGGCGCCGCTGTTCGCCGCGGACCGCCGGTGCTTCCTCGTCGACATCCTGCAGTACGGGAAGTCCGCGAAGCCGGTCATCAAGGGCCCCATGTGGGACTACCACGCCGCCAAGACCGTGGCGCTGCTCGACTCGTTGGGCGTGGAACGCGCCGACTTCATCTGCAACTCGTGGGGCGGGACCATCGCCCTCAACCTGGCCGCCAAGTACCCCGAGCGGGTGCGCTCCCTCGTCGTCACCGGCAGCATGCCGGTCTTCTACGGGCCCCTCGCGCCGCTTCCCGAGGGGGCCCGCCGCGGTCGCAACGCCCGGGATGTGTACTACGGCGGCGACGGCCCCTCGCCGGAGAAGATGCGCGAGCTGATGGCCCGCCTGGAGTGGTACGACGCGGACGCCATCCCCGAGGGCACGGTGAAGCTGCGCCACGAACAGAGCCTCGACCCCGAGGAGATGGCGCTCGCCGCCGCCTCGGACAACCCGCGCGGCGACTGGCAGGACCTCACCGGAGAACTGGGCCGGATCGAGGCGCCGTCGCTCTTCATGTGGGGCATGTACGACGCCTTCCTGACCCCGGACTACCCGCTGATGCTTGCCCGGATGGTCCCCCGGGGCAACCTCCACGTGATGAGCCGGACGTCGCATCACCTCCAGGAGGAGCGACCGTACGACTACTACACCGTCGTCACCGGTTTCCTGAACCAGCAGCACGACTGATTCCCCACCGACACTCACCGGAGGAAACGTGAGCGAGGCGGCTCCGCGCGTCGTCGAACTGTCCAGTCCCTTCGCCCGTTTCGCGGGCAGGCTCCTGGTGGGCCTCGGTCACGAAGTGGTGCTGGTCGAGCCGCCGGGAGGCGATGCGACCCGGCACGAACTCGACGGCGACGCCTTCGCCCACTGGCATGCCGGGAAGCGCTCGGTGACGCTCGATACGGGCACGCCCGAAGGTGCTGCTGAGCTGCGCCAGCTCCTTGAGGGCGCGGACGCGCTGCTCGACGGGAGCACCGAGGGCGCCGAGCCGGTCGCCGCCGGTCTCGGCCATCTCGTACATGTACGGGTCACCCCGTTCGGCCTCGTCGGCCCGCGCAGCTATTGGCAGGGCACCGATCTGGTGGTGGCCGCGCTCGGCGGCATGCTGGCGCAGGTCGGCGATCCGGACGGCCCGCCGCTGCGGCTGCCGGAGAACCAGGCGGAGCAACTCGCGGGTGTCAACGCGGCGATCGCCGTCTTGCTCGGCCTGCGGGCACGGCGCAAGGGCCCGGGGCAGCTCATCGACGTGTCCGCGCAGGCGTGCGTGGCCGCCGCGCTGGAGGCGGGCGCCCTCGCCTACCTGCACGAGGACCGGGTTCCGTCGCGCCCCGGGCGGGTGCATCCGCTGGTCCCGCACGGGTTGTTCCGGGCCGCGGACGGTCATCTGGGCGGAGGGCTCGGCGGCAGCCCCCGTATGTGGGACGCGCTGCTCGCCTGGCTGCGTGAGGAAGGCGCGGAGGCCGATCTGGCGGAGCCGCGGTGGCAGGATCCCGTCGAGCGCAAGAAGCACCAGGAGCATGTGTTCAAGGTCGTGCAGGACTTTGTGGGTACGTGGCCGAAGGCCGAGTTCGCGGAGCGGGCGCAGGCCAGGAAACTGCCGTGGGCCGCCGTCGACCTGCCCGACGAACTGCCGGACAATCCGCAGCTCGCCGCGCGCGGCTTCTTCACTCAAGTCCGAACGGAGAAGGGAGACCGGACCGACCTCGGCTTCCCGTTCGCGTTCCCCGAAGGCCGCCGCGTCACGTCGCTCACCGTGCCGGGAGCCGGTGCCGACCAGGCGCTCCTCGACGCACCTCGTCCACCGCGCCCGGTCGACGGCGACTCCGCCGGCCTTCCCTCACTGGACGGCGTACGCGTCCTCGATCTGACCTGGGTGCTCGCGGGCCCGTACTGCACAAAGATCCTGGCCGACCACGGCGCCGACGTCATCAAGGTCGAGTCCATCCGGCGCCCCGACCCGACCCGCTTCGCGCCCTTCATGCACCTCTCCCGGGGCGGCCACACGGACCCGAACACGAACGGCTACTTCAACGAGGTCAACCGGAACAAGCGCAGCATCGCACTCGACACGCGGACCGAGGAGGGCGTCGCGGTGCTCCGCGAACTCATCGCCTCCTGCGACGTCCTCGTGGAGAACTTCAGTGCCACCGTCATGACCGGGCTCGGCCTCGGCTACGAGGCGCTGCGCGAGATCAACCCGGGCCTCGTCTACGTGAGCATGTCGGGCATGGGCCACACCGGCCCGCGGTCCGGCTGGGTGTCGTACGCGGACACCGTCTCGGCCAGTGGTGGGCTGACCGGGCTCACCGGCTGGGACCCGGACGACGTGGTGGGCGTGATCTACGGGCACGGCGACATCGTCGCGGGACTTCAGGCCGCGCTGGCCACGGTGGCCGCGCTGGAGCACCGTGCGGAGACGGGCCGCGGACAGCACGTCGACCTGTCCCAACTCGAGGCGATCGCCGCCCACATGGGGACGAGCCTCCTCACGTCATCGCGGTCGCCGATGGGCAACGCACATCCGCGGTGGAGTCCTCAGGGTGTGTACCGGTGCCTGGGCGCCGACCGCTGGCTGGCCGTCAGCGTCCGGTCGGACGAGGAGTGGACGGCTCTCTGCCATGCGATCGGACGTCCCGAACTGGCCGTTGACGAACGGCTGTTGACCGCTGAGGGCCGCAGGTGGGAGAGCGCGCTGATCGACGGCGTACTCGGCGACTGGGCGCGCGGGATGCCCGCCGATGCCGCTGCCGAGCTGTTGCAGGAGCGCGGGATTCCGGCCGGTGCGGTGCAGGACGGTCGCGAACTCGTCGAGCACGACCCGCAGTTGAGGGCACGCGGCTTCTACGTCCGTGTTGAGCACCCGGCCGCAGGCGCCTTCCTCCACGAGGGCGTGCCCATCCGCCTCACCGGCACACCGGGCGGAGTACGTAAGCCCGCGCCCCTGCTCGGTGCCGACACCGACGAGGTGCTGAGCGAGGTGGCAGGCATCGGTCCCGAGCGGCTTCGGCGACTTCACGAGGCCGGAGTTCTGCGGTGAGTGGCATCGCGGATGCCCTGACAGTGCCGCAACTCGTCGACGCCGCCGCCGAGAAGTTCGGCGAGCGGACTTTCCTGCGTATGGGCGACACGACGCGGACGTACGCGGAGACTCGCGAGGCCACCGCCACCATGGCCGGGGCACTCGCGGCACGGGGCTGCCGACCGGGCGACCGGATCGCGGCCCTGTTGCCCAACCGGATCGAACTCATCGACCTGATCCTGGGCTGCGCCTGGCTCGGCGCGGTCGTGGTGCCGTTGAACACCGCTCTGCGCGGCCGCTCGCTGCGGCATGTGTTGCACGAAGCTCGGCCGCAATTCCTCTACGCCGAGGCCGAGTTGGCGGAACGTGCTGTCGAGGCGGGCCATCGGGGCACGGTGTGGGTGGCGGGCGAGGAGGACGTCCCCGCGCCCGGCACGACCGGAGCGATTCCGCCCGCCCCGGTGCGTCCGCAGGACACTGCCGCCGTTCTCTTCACCTCGGGAACCACGGGCGCGTCGCGCGGTGTTCGCTGTCCGCAGGCCCAGTTCGTGTGGTGGGGCCGCAACGTCGCGGACTCCCTGCGCCTCACCTCCGACGACGTGCTCTTCACCTGTCTGCCGCTGTTCCACACCAACGCCCTCAACACGCTCGCCCACGCCATGACGGTGGGCGCGAGCTGCGTCGTCGGCGGGCGGTTCTCCGCCACGCGGTACTGGGCGCAGGTCGCCGAATCCGGTGCGACCGCGGTGTACCTGCTCGGTGCGATGGTGCCCATGCTGCTGGCGCAGCCGCCGGGCCCCCAGGACCGGTCGCACCGGGCGTGGCGCGGGCTGTCGCCGGCGACCCCGGCCGCCGCGTGGGAGCCGTTCCGCGAGCGTTTCGGCATCGCTCTCGTCGACGGGTTCGGCTCCACGGAGACGAACCTCGTCATCGGCTCCACACCCGAGGAGGCCCGTCCCGGCTGCCTCGGCACCGTACGCGCGGGCTTCTCCGCCCGGGTGGTCGACGAAGGCCTCGCTCCTGTTGCGGACGGGACGCCCGGTGAACTCGTCGTCCGCAGCCACCGGGAGCACGCCTTCTCGACCGGCTATGTGGGCGACGCGGTGGAGCCGTCCGACTCCTGGCGCCGGACCGGCGACCGCGTGATCCGCGGGCCGGACGGCTGGTTCCGTTTCGTCGACCGGATCAAGGACGTCATTCGGCGCCGCGGTGAGAACATCTCCTCGTCCGAGGTGGAGTCGGCGGTCCGCACCCATCCGGCGGTCGCCGAGGCCGCCGCGTTCCCGGTCTCCTCCGAACTGGCCGAGGACGAGGTGATGGTCGCGATCGTCCTCCGGCCCGGCACGGTGCTGGACCCGGAGGACCTGAGCCGGCACTGCGCGCTGGAGCTGCCCGCGTTCGCCGTGCCCCGGTACATCGAGACGGTCCCGTCCCTGCCGCTCACCGAGACCGGCAAGATCCGCAAAGCGGCCCTGCGGGAACGCGGCGTCACCGCCGGCACCTGGGACCGGGCGCGCACCGCGGGACGCGCCGCCCGGACCTGACCCTGGTACTGACTGTGCCCCCCGGGCGGTGGCCCGTCAGTGGCGGACGGCATCCAGGTCGCCTCCGCCGTCCTGGACTCTCCACTGCCGACAGCCACCGTCGACGGCCATCCGCTGGGAGTTCAGCCACCGGTCATGCCATGGGCATCCGTCAGTGCGACCGGCTGTCCGGTGCGCAGCGACTCATAGGCGGCCAGCACGATCCGGAGGGTGCGCAGGCCCGTCTCACCGTCGGGAGACGGCCGCCGTCCGGTGCGTACGGTGTCGAGGAACTCCTCGAGCATGGCGGCGTCCAGGTCGGCCCCGCCCGCCTCCCAGCGGTCGCGACCGGTGACGGAGTCGAATCCGCCGAGCAGCGGGGGGAAGGCGTCGAACTCCACGATCGCCTTCTCGCCGACGCAGGTCATGGCGAGCCCGCCCCAGGTCGGGTGGTCCGGCGGATGGCTCCAACTGGCGTCCACAGCGGCGACCAACCCGCCGGGGTAGCGGATGGTGACCAGGCCCGCGGTCTCGACGGCCGGTGCGGAGCCGCCGTCGTCCAGGATGCTGTTGGCCTGGGCGTACACCTCCGCCGCCTGCTCGCCGTCCAGCAACGCGTCCACGAGGTCGGCGATATGGACGGTGTGGTCGGCCAGCGCTCCGCCGCCGGCCAGTTCCGGGTCGGCGAACCAGGGACGTGAACGGGCCGGGTTCGAGCCGTTGTTGGCTCCGTGGACGCTGATCAGCCCGCCGAGCGAGCCGTCGGCCAGCGCGCGGCGCAGGGCGGTGAAGGCGGGGCTGAACCGTACGGGATAGGCGGTCATCAGCCCGACGCCGGCGCGCTCACAGGCGTCGATCATGGCTCGTGCGTCCGCCTCCGTCGTCGCGAGGGGCTTCTCGCAGAGCACATGCGCCCCGGTCGCGGCTGCCCGCTCGACCAGGTGCCGGTGCCGGGCGTTCTCGCTGGTGACCACCACGGCGTCGGGGTGGAGGGCGAATACCTCTTCCCAGGTGTCGACGTAGGCGGCACCCAGGCTTTGTGCGAGTTGACGACCCCGTGTGGGGTCGCCCGGCGGGGCGTCGGGGTCCGCGGTGATCAGTTCGATGCCGTCGCGGTCGCGCAGCAGCCCGATGTAGGTCGCGGCGTGCACATGGGCGAAGGACAGTACGGCGACTCTCACTGGTCAATTCCCCCTGTGAGTACGGTGGTTGGCTGCGGGGTGAGCTCGACGGTCCGTCCGGTACGCGCGGACTGAGCCGCAGCCTCGGCGATGCGGACGGCCGCCACGCCGTCCTGGCCGCTCACCCGTGGTTCCGGACCGCCCGCGAACGCCTCGGCGAACTCGCGGATCTGGGTGAAGTACGGCGACTCCCCGAAGTCTCCGACGGGTATGCCGTCCGCCGGACCGCCGGACACGACACCGGTGATCCGCAGGTCGAGATGGGCCTGGGAGTCGTGCTGGACGGTACCGCCGGTGCCCGACACATGGAACGTGGTGCGGAACGGCGTTGCCGGCGGCCCCCACACCCCTACGACCTGTGTGATGGCGCCTCCCGCGTGAGTGAGTACGGCGGTACCGGTGGCGACCGCCCCTTCCGGGGCCGGGGCGGTGAGATGCCCTTGGTGCCGGGCGTGGACCCGTACGACCTCGCCGAAGAGCCAGCGGGCTATGTCCATGTCGTGGATCATCTGGTCCGTCAGAATCCCGCCGGAACGTACCGGGTCGGCGAACCAGCCGCTCCAGGTGGGATAGCGGCCGGTGCGGGTGAACCGGGCGACCGCCACCCGGCCCAGGCCGCCCCCGGCGACCAGGTCGCGAAGCCGGGCGTAGGCGGGGAAGAAGCGCACGACATGTCCCGGGTACAGCCTCACCCCGGCCTCTTCCGCCGCGTCGGCCATGTCCCCCGCCTCGGCCGCGCTGAGCGCCAGCGGCTTCTCGCACAGGACATGGGCCCCGGCCGCGACGGCGGCAAGAGTGATCTCCCGGTGGGTGTCGGTCGGGGTGCACACATCCACCACGGCGGCCCCGGCGATCGCCTCACGCAGGGAGCCCACGGACGTCGCGCCGAACTCGCGGGCCAGGGCGGGGGCGCGACCGTCGGGTGCGTACAGGCGTACCCGCGCGCCGAGGGCGACCCACGCGGGCAGATGCGTGCGGGCGATGCCGCCCGCACCGATCAGCGCGACTTCGAGTTCTGCCATGGAATTCTCCGACCTCCTGTGGGTTCAGGCCTTGTGTGGTCAGCCCTTGAGGGCGCCGCTGAGTACGCCACTGATGAAGTGCCGCTGGAAGAACAGGTAGACGAGCACCACCGGGGCGATCACGATCAGGGTGGCCGCGGCGAGCAGCGGCACATCGACGCCGAACTGCCCGGTGAAGAAACCCAGTCCGGCCGGGGCCGTACGGCGGGCCGGGTCCTGGATCAGGATGAGCGGGAGCAGGAACTGGTTCCAGCTCCAGACGAAGTACAGAACGCCCAACGTGGTAATCGCCGGGCGGGAGTTGGGCAGCAGGATCCGCCAGAGCGTCGCCCATGACGAGGCGCCGTCCAGCCGTGCGGCTTCCATCAGGCTGCGTGGCATGGTCGAGAAGTGGGCGCGCATCCAGAAGACCCCGAACGGCATGAACGCGGCGATCTCCGCAAGTGCCAGCCCCGGCACGGTGTTGGTCAGGCCGATGGCGCGCAGGTCGTAGTAGAGCGGGATGATGGTGCCCTCGGTGGGGATGGACAGGCCGAGCAGCAGATACGCGTAGAGCCTTCCCCGGCCGGGGACGTCCAGGGTCGCGAGCGCGTACCCGGCGAGGGTCGCGCACACCACCGCGGCCGGCACCACGCACAGCGCGATGACCACGCTCGACCGCAGCAGTGTGCCGAAGCCGGCCGCGGACCAGGCGCGTGAGAAGTTCTCGAAGTGCAGGCCGTCCGGCAGGGCGAAGCCGGTCAGCGGTGCGCCCGCGGGCTGAAGTGATGCCAGCAGCAGGGAGGCGAACGGCACGAGCACGGCGGCCATGAACAGCGTGAGCACGACGGGTGCCGCCAGCCGCCCGGTGACCGCTCTGGTCGACGAGGTCGGTGAGGTCACGGCGCCTCCCTGGACAGCCGGTTGATCACCAGGACGGCGAGGGAGATGACCACCGTCAGAACGATCGCCAGCGCGCTGGCCACACCGACGGCGCCGCCTCCGAAGGCCAGGCGGTAGATGAGGATTCCGGGGACGACGGTGCTGTTGCCCGGGCCCCCTCCGGTGGTGATGTAGATGAGGTCGAAGCTGGACAGGGCGGCGATCACGGTGATGGACAGTGCCACCGCGAACTCGGGTCGCAGCAGCGGGACGGTGATCGCCGTGAACTCGCGTATCGGGCCCGCCCCGTCCATCCGTGCCGCCTCGTAGATCTCCGGGTCGATGCGCTGGGTCCCGGACAGGAACAGCACCATGCACAGGCCCGAGACGACCCAGCTGCCGATCAGTCCGACGGCCGGCAGGGCCCAGGTGAAGCTGCCCAGCCAGGCGTCGGTGAGGCCGCCCAGGCCGATCGCCCGCAGCGCCTGGTTGAGGGTGCCGTCCTCGGCGTACACCCAGCGCCAGAGGATGCCGACCGCGACCAGCGGGATGACCTGGGGCAGGAACAGCACCGTGCGGACCAGGGTGGTGCCCCGGCGCCCGGCACGCCGGGACACGATCGCCGCCGAGACCAGCCCCAGGCAGATGGGCAGGACGGAGAAGAACAGGATCAGCGCACCGGCATGCCAGGCGGCGGCGCGCAGTTGCGGGTCGGTGGCGATACGGCCGTAGTTGTCGAGGCCGACGAAGGACGGGAGGGTCACCCCGTCCCAGTTGAACAGTGAGAGATAAGCGGTGTGCAGCAGCGGCAGTACGGCGAAGAGCGTGTAGGGCAGCAGAGCCGGCAGCAGGTAGAGCAACGCCACGGCCCGGCGCCGGCGGCGGCCGGACCGCGCCGGGCGGGGGTGCTTGCGTGCGGTGCCGTCCGCCGCGCGCTCCACCCGGCTCTGGGCTCCGGGAGCAGGGGCGGGGTCGGTCAGTCGGTCGGCAGTGGTCATTTGTGGTAGTTCTCGAAGTCCGTCTGGAGACCGGCCAGGAACTTCTCGGCGGTGACCTTGCCCCCGGCGAGCAGCTGCAGCTGGGTGGTGAGGGTGTCGCCCATCGTCGGGCTGGAGGAGTTCTGGATGAACGGCTGCAGACCGGCGTCCTTGACGATCGTCTGCCAGCCCTGCTGGACATCGCCCAGCAGCCCGCTCTGGCTCGGCATGGCGCCCGCGTCGGGAGCCATGAAGCCCGCCTTGGCGGTGATGGCGGCGGCCTCCGCGCCGGCGGTGAAGTCGAGGAACGCGGCGGCCGCGGCAGCGTTCTTCGACTTGCTGGACACGCAGTAGTACACCCCGGCGCCGGTGGTGCGTACCTTCCCGCCGGAGGTGACGGGCGGCATGTTGAAGTAGCCGGCCCCCTCGCCCAAGCCCTTGGCCACCGCCGCCGCGGCCCAGTTGCCGCTGATCCGGAAGACGCCCTCGCCCTTGGCGAACGCGGCGGTGGCGTCGTTGTCGCTGACGCCGTTGACCTTGGGGGTGACATACCCCTCGTCCACCCACCGCTTGAGCGTCTCGGCCGCCTTCTCGGCCTCCGGCAGCACGATGGTGGCGCTCTGGTGGCCATAGGCCCACGCCTCGCGGTCCTTCGGCGTCAGATAGGCCGAGAGCAGCACGTTGAAGGCGTGGTTGAGGCCGCCGTCGAGGTTGCCGGCGACCAGTGCGGTCTCACCGGCCGCCTTGGCCTTGGCGAACAGGGCCTCCAGCTCGTCCAGGGTGGCCGGAGGGACGGTCAGGCCCAGCTTCTGCGCCTTGGCCTTGTTGTAGTAGACGCCTTCGAACGACAGGCCCGCACCCACCCCGTACAGGTCGCCGGTGCCGACGGTCTTGCCGTCCGGGGTGAGGGTGATCTGGTCCAGGCCGGGGAACTTCTCCGCCCAGCCGTACGCCTTGCCGTACTCGCCGACCTTGAGCAGCAGCCGTCCGGGGACGAGGTTCTGCATACCGGAGGTGAACTGGGCGATGTCGGGGGCGCTGTCGGCCGACATGGTGGTGTTGATGCTCTTGAGGTAGTCGTCCCAGCCGGTGTAGTTGCGCTTGACGGTGATGTTGGGGTGCTTCTCGCGGAAGGCCGCGATGAGACCCGGGGTCATGGTGGTGTCGTCGGCGTCGGCGACCACCAGCGTGAGCTTCTCGTCGGCCGGTACCGCCGTGGAGACGGGGCCGGAGCTGCTCTTGTCGGACGACGATGCGCCGGGAGTCAGATCGCTGCACGCGGTGAGCGCCGCGGCGCCGACCGCGCCGGTGGCCGTGAGGAACGTACGTCTGGACAGGGACGACGGGCTGGGGCTCATGGGGTCTCCTGGGCGTGACGGGACAGGGAGAGCCGACGGCGGGGCCGGCCGGCGGTGGAGACGTGGTGCATGAGGCCGCGATGGTGCGCGGCGCGGCGGAGGCGGCGCGAGGAGGGTGGGAAGACGCCGTGGACGGGGCCGGATCGCGGTGGGTCCTGCGAGCGGCGAGGTTTCGACAGCTCAATGAACTCGATCAGTGAGCTCGATAGTTCGATAACGCAGTTGCGTTTTATAATCGGAGCGAGCCTGGCATGCGTCAAGGACTCATGGCTGGATTGTTATCGTCAGGGCGGTCCGCACCGGTCCCCGCCGGGCCGCTCCACAGGAGGTTGACCATTGGCCACGTCCAGGGACCGCTCCCCGTCCACGGCCCCCGCCCCGCGGGCGCTGTGGCCGCTCGGCGGGCTGCCGGAGCCGAACTCCCCCGGGCGCGAACTACCTGCGGTGGTGGGCGTCGCGGACCTGCGTGCCACGAACGCCGCGGCCATCCTCGCCGCCGTCCGCTCCGCCGACCCGCACCCCCGGCTCTCCACCCTGGCCGAGGCAACCAAGCTCTCCCGCCCCACCGTTGAGGCGATCGTCGAGGAACTCATGGACTGCGGCCTCATCGAGGTCGCCCCGGCCGTCTCCGCCCGTGGCCAGCGTTCGCCCGGCCGCCCGGCCCGCCGGTTCCGCTTCTGCCCGCGCGCGGGCTTCGTCATCGGCGTGGATGTACGGGCCCGCTCGGTGAGCGCCTGCCTGGCCGACCTCGACGGCCGGCCGGTGGCCGTCGAACGCAAGGCAGTGCGCGCCGACTTGGGCGGACGGGCCCGCGCCCGCGCCGTGACCGCGGTGGTGCAGCGCGCGATCGACCGCTCCGGAGCCGACGCCCGGCGGGTGTGGGCCGCGACGGTGGGCACCCCCGGCCTGGTGGACCGGAGCAACACCCGTATCCGGCAGGCCGACAACCTCAAGGGCTGGGCCGAGGCGGACATCGTCACCACCCTCCGAGACACCCTCGGCTGCCCGGTCGCCGTGGAGAACGACGCCAACCTCGCCGCGCTCGGCGAGCAGTGGCGCGGGGTCGGCGGCTCGGCCGACGAGATGGTCTTCGTCCTTCTCGGTGAACGCCTCGGTGCCGGTGTCATCACCGGGGGGCGCCTGCTGCGCGGACACCGCGGTGCGGCCGGTGAGATCGGCTTCATCCGCTTCCCCGGCAGCACCTCGTCGCAGCCCGGCCTCGAACCCCTGGTACCGGACAGCGTTGCCCCGGACCAGGCCGACCCCGGGCGTCGCACAGGCGCCGACGTCGTCCGTGGCGCCGCCTCGGGGGATCCGGAAGCGGTCGCGGCCATCACGTCGTACGGGCGGAGGCTGGCCGCCGGGATCGCCCCCGTGCTGCTGGCGCTCGACCCGGCGCTGGTCGTGCTCGGCACCAGCCTCTTCCCTGTCCCCGGCCTGCTTCCGGCGGGGGAACTCCTCCTGAGCGCCGCCGAGGAGGAAGCCGGCAGCCTCCTCGTCGACCTGCCGCAGTGGCGGCTGTCCGCCCTAGGCGACGAGGCCGTGATCACCGGCGCGGTCCGCTTCGCCCTCTCCTCCGTCGAAGAGGTGCTGCGCACCCGGCCCACCAGCCTTCCGTCCCAGGGCGCGCTCGGCCGGCCCACGGGCCTGGAGACGGGGGCAGAAGCCCTCCAGTGACCTGAGTCGGAGATTCGTCGTTGGTTGGGTATGGGTCGCCCAGGTCCGAAGATCCCGCCGTCGTCGTCAACTCCCGCTCAGTGTGAGGTGCTTGAGGGGTGGGTGCGCCGCCGGACAACCGCGCAGGCGTTGGCTTTGCGGTCGCCGGATCGTGCTGGTTGCCCGGTGGCCGCTCAGGCGGCCGCCACGGCGCCCCGCTCTGCCCCTTCGCGGTGGATCGGCGTCCCCGAGCCGGTCAGCGGAAGGCCCGTACCACCCCGCCGGACCGCGATGATCTCCGCGGCGATGGACAGGGCGGTCTCCTCGGGCGTACGGGCGCCGAGGTCGAGGCCGATCGGCGAGTGGAGGCGGGCCAGTTCGGCTTCGCTGACGCCGACTTCACGCAGCCGCCGGTCGCGGTCCGCGTGGGTGCGGCGTGAGCCCATCGCGCCGACGAACGCGACCGGCAGCCGCAGAGCCGCCTTCAGCAGGGGGACGTCGAACTTGGCGTCATGGGTGAGCACGCACAGGACCGTGCGCGCGTCGGTCGCCGTGTGCCCCAGGTAGCGGTGGGGCCAGTCGACCACGATGTCGTCGGCCTCGGGGAAGCGATCCCGGGTGGCGAAGACGCGGCGGGCGTCGCACACGGTCACGTGGAAGCCGAGGAACTTACCCGCGCGCACAAGCGCCGCGGCGAAGTCGACCGCGCCGAAGACGATCATGCGGGGTGGCGGCACGCTCGATTCGACGAGCAGCGTGAGGCCGCCGGGACAGTGCGATAGGTCCTCCGAGAGGCCGACGGTGCCGGTGCGGCCGGCGTCCAGCAGGGCGCGGGCCTCGGACGCCGCCGTCCGGTCCAGCTCGGCGTGGCCGCCGAGAGCGCCTTCGTACGACCCTCCCCCAGACTCCGTCCGGGGGGACCCCCATCTCGCTTCGCTCGGCCGCACGAGCAGGGCCCTGCCGAGGAGTTCAGCCGGACCACGAGCGACCCGGGCGAGGGCCGCCGGCTCGCCCCGGGCGGCGGTGGACAGCGCCGCCGCCAGGACCGTACGGTCGGGGGCGTCCGCGCGCACCGGCGTGACCATGACGTCGATGACCCCGCCGCAGGTCAGCCCGACGGCGAAGGCGTCGTCGTCGCTGTAGCCGAACCGTTCGAGCACTGTCTCGCCGGTCTGGAGCGCTTGGACGCACAGGTCGTACACCGCTCCTTCCACGCAGCCGCCGGAGACCGAGCCGATGGCCGTACCCTCGCTGTCGACGGCCAGGGCGGCGCCGGGGCCGCGCGGCGCGCTGCCGCCGACGGCCACCACGGTGGCGACGGCGAAGTCCCGGCCCTCCTCGGCCCAGCGGTTCAGTTCTTCGGCGATGTCAAGCATCGCGGGCTCCCGTGTCCGCCGCTCCCGTACCCGCTATGAGGACACGGTCGGGCCGGATCGGCAAGTTGCGGTGGCGTACGCCGGTCGCGTGCCAGACCGCGTTGGCGATCGCCGCCGCGGCGCCCACGATGCCGATCTCGCCGATGCCCTTGATCCCGACCGGGTCGTCCGGGTCGGGGTCGTCCACCCAGTCCGCCTCGACGAGCGGCACGTCGGCGTGCGCGGCGAAGTGGTAGCCGGCGAGGTCGGCACCGACGTGGCCGCCCGATGCCTGGTCCCTGACCGCTTCCTCGTGCAGGGCCATGGAGATGCCCCAGGTCATCCCGCCGACGAACTGGCTGCGGGCGGTGAGCGGGTTGACGATCCGGCCCGCCGCGAAGATGCCGAGCATGCGCCGTACGCGTACCTCGCCGGTGGTGACGTCCACGGCGACCTCGGCGAACTGCGCTCCGAACGAGTGCCGTTCCTTCTGCGCCAGGGCGCCGATGGCTTCTGAGGTGTCGGACCGTACCGTGATCCCCTCCGGCGGGATGTCGGCGCCCAGCGCGAGCCGCTCCCGCAGCTCGCCGGCCGCGGCCGTGATCGCCCACGCCCAGGAGCGTGTGCCCGTCGAACCGCCGGCGATGGACCCCGGTCCGAAGTCGCTGTCCCCGATGCGCACTTGCACGCGGCCCGGTGTCACCTTCAGCGCGTCGGCGGCGATCAGGGTGAGCGCGGTCCGCGCACCGGTTCCGATGTCCGACGCGTTGATCCGCAAGGTGAAGGTGCCGTCCGCTTCCGCCGTCACGGCCGCCGTCGACGGCATCGCTCCCGCGGGGAAGGACGCCGCCGCCGTGCCGGTGCCGAGCAGCCAGCGTCCGTCACGGCGCAGGCCGGGACGCGGGTCCCGGTCTTCCCAGCCGAACCGGCGGGCGCCCTCGTGGAAGCAGGCGAGCAGGTTGCGGCTGCTGAACGGCAGCCCGGACACGGGGCCAGTCTCGGGCTCGTTGCGGGCTCGCAACGCGATCGGGTCGATGCCGCACTTCTCGGCCAGTTCGTCGAGCGCCGATTCCAGCGCGAACGACCCTGGCGCCTCGCCGGGTGCCCGCATCCACGTCGGTGTCGGCACGTCGAGCCGTACGACCCGGTTGGCCGTGTGGTGCGCGTCGGCGTCGTACATCACCCGTGACGGCCCGGAGCTCGGCTCGACGAACTCGTGCACGGCCGAGGTGAGGTTCAGGGAGCGATGCTCCAGCGCGCGCAGCCGTCCGTCGGCGTCTGCGCCGAGCCTGATCCGCTGCGCCGTGGGGCTCCGGTAGCCGACGAGCGAAAACATCTGACGGCGGGTCATGACGACCCGGACCGGGCGCTGGAGGAGGGTCGCGGCCATCACGGCGGCCACCTGGTGCGCGCGGACGCCCTTGCTGCCGAAACCGCCGCCGACGTGTTCGGACCGCACTCGCACTGAGGCCGGGTCGAGCGAGAACAGCTTCGCGAGGTCGCCCACGACCCAGGTGGTTCCCTGGTTGGAGTCGACGACGTCGAGTCGGCCGCCGTCCCAGTGGGCGGTCGCCGCATGCGGCTCCATCGGGCTGTGGTGCTCTTCGGGCGTGGTGTACTCCGCGTCCAGGACAACGGCGGACCGGGCGAGTTCGGACTCCAGGTTTCCCTTCTCCGTCACCGCCGGCGGCATGTGGCCGTCCAGCGGGTACGTGTCCGGGCGTCCGCCGGAGAAGGCGACGTCGTGCGGTTCCTCCTCGTAGTGCACGACCAGTGCTTCGGCGGCCTCCCTGGCCTGCTCGGACGTCTCGGCGACGACCAGCGCCACCGGCCAGCCCATGTGCGGAACCCGGTCGTGCTGGAAGAGGGCGACGGTCGGGTCCGGCGGGAAGCCCAGCAGGCCGGTGTAGTCGGTGTCGACCCGCGGGGCGTTCTGGTGGTGCAGGACGGTGAGCACGCCCGGCATCCCGAGGACGGCAGCGGTGTCGACGGAACGGATGCGGCCGCGGGCGATGGTGGACAACGCCAGCCAGCCGTGGGCGAGTTCGGTGAAGGGGATGTCTCCCGAGTAGCGGGCCGCTCCGGTGACCTTGTCCGGGCCCTCCACCCGGGTGTGCGCGATACCGATGGAGCCCTTCGCCGTCGTGCTCTCAGTCGTGGTCCCGGTCGTGGTCCCGGTCGTGGCGGTGGTCATCGGGCGGCCTCCTCGGCGAGTTCGGTCAGCACGGCCACCACGAGGTTGCGCATCAGGGTCACCTTGTATCCGTTGTGGGGCAGCGGCTCGGCGGCGGCCAGTTCGGCGTCCGCGGCGGCGGCGAACGCTTCGGCGTCGGCCGGTGCCCCGGCCAGCACCCGCTCGGCCTCCCGGGCCCGCCACGGCCGGGACGCGACCGCCCCGAACGCCAGCCGCACATCGCGTACGACGCCGTCCTGGACGTCGAGTGCGGCGGCGAGCGAGCCGATCGCGAACGCGTACGAGGCACGCTCGCGCACCTTCCGGTAGCGCGAGCGGGCGGCGACCGGGGCGGGCGGCAGGGTGACGCCGGTGATCAGCGCCCCCGGCGACAGAGCGGTCTCCAGATGCGGGGTGTCACCCACTGGCAGATAGAACTCGGTGAGCGGCAACTCGCCCGGTCCGTCAGACGTTTCGTACGAGACGACCGTGTCGAAGGCCGTCAGTGCAACCGCCATGTCCGAGGGGTGGGTGGCCACGCAGTGCGTGGAGCCGCCGAGGATCGCGTGGTTGTGGTGCTCGCCCTCGACGGCGGGGCAACCGCTGCCTGGGACACGCTTGTTGCACGGTTTTGTCACGTCGGTGAAGTAGCCGCAGCGGGTGCGCTGGAGCAGGTTCCCGCCGACGGTGGCCATGTTGCGCAGTTGCCCGGAGGCACCGGCCAGGACGGCTTGCGTCAACGCCGGGTAGCGGCGGCGGACTTCGGGATGGGCGGCAAGGTCACTGTTGGTGACAGTAGCGCCGATGCGCAGGCCGCCATCTCTCGTCAATTCGATCCGGTCGAGGGGCAGTTCTCGGACGTCGACGAGCCGGGCGGGCCGCTCGACGCCGGTCTTCATCAGGTCGACGAGGTTGGTGCCGCCGCCCAGGAAGCGCGCGTCCGAATCGGCGCCGAGCAGCGCCACCGCGCCCGAGACGTCCAACACGCGCTGATATCCGAACTCCCTCATGCGGCTGCCTCCTCGGCCTCGGCCACCTGCGCCTCAGCCGCCTGGGCGACCGCTTGGACGATCGATGTGTACGCGCCGCAGCGGCACAGGTTGCCGCTCATCCGCTCCCGGATCTCGTCGGCGCTCAGGGGTGACGGCCCCGCTTCCGGGCGGACGTCGTCGGTGACGGCGCTCGGCCAGCCTGCCGCGTGTTCCTCGATGACCGCGACGGCCGAACAGATCTGACCCGGCGTGCAGTAGCCGCACTGGTAGCCGTCCAGGTCGAGGAACGCCTGCTGCACCGGATGCAGCCGATCACCGTCGGCCACGCCCTCGATGGTGGTGATCTCCCGTCCCTCGGCGGCCACCACGAGTTGGAGACAGGCGACGGCCCGGCGTCCGTCGAGCAGGACGGTACAGGCACCGCACTGCCCCTGGTCGCAGCCCTTCTTTGTGCCGGTCAGATCGAGGCGCTCGCGCAGTGCGTCGAGCAGGGTGGTGCGGTGGTCGACGGGCAACGTGTGCTTCTCGCCGTTGATGTTCAAGGTGATGGCGCTGGACGTCGACGAGGGGGCTGGTGCCATGATCAGCCTTCTTTCGCGTATTCGGAGCACGTTGAGGGGACGATCCGACAGGCAGCCGAATCAGGAGACGTATCGGGAGGCGTATCCGGGAGACGTATCGGGAGACAGGGAGATCGGGCACGTAGCGATGCCGGTTCGGGAACATGGCGGATGCGGGGGAATGCCGATCGGGAACGCCACCGGCCGCCCACGCCGACCGCCCCCACGGCTATAGTGAGCTCCAACCGGACACCTGTCCGCTACCGAGAAAACCTAACGGACAGCTGTCCGCTTAGCAAGGCCGGGTTCGGCCACGAGCCCGCGAGGAGGACGAGTGCAGAAGAGGGACGTGCCTCTGCGCTCGGACGCGCAACGAAACCGCGAGCGCATCCTGGAAGTGGCGCTGGTCGAACTGACGCGCTCCGCGGACGCCCCACTGAGCGCGATCGCCAAGAAGGCGGGCGTCGGGCAGGGCACGTTCTACCGCAACTTCCCCAATCGCGAGGCGCTCGTACTGGAGATCTACCGCTACGAGACGCAGCAAGTCGCCGACGCCGCAGCCCAGTTGCTCGAGACTCGGGAACCCGACCAGGCCCTACGGGAGTGGATGGACCACCTCGCCCAGTACGCCATGACCAAGGCCGGCCTGGCGGACGCGATCCGCCAGGCCACCAGCGCACCGGGGAGCCCGGCGAAACCGGGACACAGCCCAGTGATCTCCGCGGCCGAACTCCTGCTCCGTGCCAACGAGAAGGCCGGCACCATCCGCCCGGGACTGACCGGGGACGACTTCCTCCTCGCCATCGCCGGCCTCTGGCAGATCGATCCGCACGGCGACTGGCAACCGCGCGCCACCCGGCTCCTGGACCTCGTCATGGACGGACTGCGCGCGGGAGCACCCGGGCGGTGAGCGCCGCCCGATCGAAGCGGGCTGCGGGGCCGACGGCGGGGCCTGCCTCCCAGCCGTCGCCCTGACGGCCTCCGCTGGCCCGTTCGGGGCCGCCGGACTCCGTTTGGCGGCCCAGCCGTTGGTCATACGCGATAGCAACACCCAAACTCCGATATGGCCCAACGCCCAACGGGTTACTGGTTACTTCTTGGGTGCGAGTGCGGGTGCGCTGTGGCTTGTCGCGCAGTTCCCCGCGCCCCTTCCAGGGCTGCCCGTTCAGCATCCTTCGACGGTCACGCAACAGCGCTCGGAGGCTCGGCACGACCGACAAGCCATCAGGTCATCTGTCCCGGACTCTTGACTCTGTTAACCACAGTCGCGATTCTCATGACATCTGCTTGTACGAGTCATGACAACCATGGGCGTGACCTCGTCGCGCCCATGACCGTCTGTCTGGCTCATCGACGGCGCCATCCGCCGACCGGAGACGTGAGTGATGACCATGACTCGACAGCCACACCGCAGGCGTACCCCCATCACGGTTCTCTCGCTGCTCTTCATCGTGATGACCATGACGCTCGGCCCCACGTCCAGTTCCGCGGCCGAGACGGACTGGTGGAGCCCGGTCGCGCGGCCCGCGCCGGACTCCCAGATCAATGTCACGGGCGAGCCCTTCAAGGGAACGGACTCCCAGGGACAGGTACGGGGCCTTGTCGACGCGCACAACCATCTGATGTCCAACGAAGCCTTCGGCGGCCGGCTCATCTGCGGCAAGCCGTTCTCCGCACTGGGGATCACCGACGCGCTCAAGGACTGCCCCGAGCACTATCCCGACGGCTCGCTCGCGATCTTCGACTACATCACCCACGGCGGTGACGGCAAGCACGACCCGGTCGGCTGGCCGACGTTCAAGGACTGGCCGGCGTACGACTCGATGACCCATCAGGCGAACTACTACGCCTGGATCGAGCGCGCCTGGCGCGGCGGTCAGCGGGTCCTCGTCAACGACCTCGTCACCAACGGCATGATCTGCTCGGTCTACCCCTTCAAGGACCGCAGTTGCGACGAGATGACCTCGATCCGGCTCCAGGCGAAGCTGACGTACGACATGCAGGACCACATCGACAAGATGTACGGCGGCACCGGCAAGGGCTGGTTCCGGATCGTCACCGACAGCGCGCAGGCCCGCGAGGTCATCCGGCAGGGCAAGCTCGCCGTCGTCCTGGGTGTCGAGACCTCCGAGCCGTTCGGCTGCAAGCAGGTCCTCGACATCGCGCAGTGCGACAAGGAGGACATCGACAAGGGCCTCGACGAGCTGTACGACCTGGGCGTGCGCAGCATGTTCCTGTGCCACAAGTTCGACAACGCGCTGTGCGGGGTCCGCTTCGACGAGCACGGGCTCGGTACGGCCATCAACGTCGGCCAGTTCCTGTCGACGGGCACCTTCTGGCAGACGGAGAAGTGCACCGGCCCGCAGAAGGACAACCCGATCGGCGAGGCGTCGTCCGAGGCCGAGGAGGACCTGCCGGCGGGCACCGAGGTCCCGGAGTACGACGAGGACGCACAGTGCAACGTCCGCGGTCTCACCGATCTCGGCGAGTACGCCGTGCGCGGCATGATGAAACGCAAGATGATGCTCGAGATCGACCACATGAGCGTCAAGGCCACCGGCCGGGTGCTCGACATCTTCGAGACCGAGCAGTACCCGGGTGTCCTGTCCTCGCACAGCTGGATGGACCTCAACTGGACCGAGCGGGTCTACTCCCTCGGCGGCTTCGTCGCCCAGTACATGCACGGCTCCGAGGAGTTCAGCGAGGAGGCCGAGCGCACAGACGCACTGCGTGAGAAGTACGGCGTGGGCTACGGCTACGGCACCGACTTCAACGGCATCGGAGAGCACCCCGCCCCGCGCGGCGCCAACACCTCGAACCCGGTCACGTACCCCTTCAAGAGCGTCGACGGCGGCTCCGTCATCGCCAAACAGACCACCGGCGAACGCACCTGGGACTACAACACCGACGGCGCCGCCCACGCCGGCATGATCCCGGACTGGATCGAGGACATCCGGCGGGTCGGCGGCCAGGACGTCGTGGACGACCTCTTCCGGGGCGCCGAGTCCTACCTCGGCACCTGGGGAGCGTCCGAGGACCACAAGGCCGGTGTCAACCTCGCCTCGGGCTCGATCGCCTCGGCCAGTTCCTCGGAGTCGAACCCGTTCACGAGTTACGCACCCTCCAGGGCCGTGGACGGCAAGCCGGACACCCGCTGGGCGAGCGACTGGAGCGGCGACCAGTGGCTCCGGCTCGACCTCGGCTCCGCAAGCCTCGTCAAGCGCGTCACCCTCGACTGGGAGCGTGCCTACGGGAAGGCGTACCGCATCCAGCTCTCCACCGACGGCACGAACTGGCAGTCCGTATGGTCCACTACCACCGGCGACGGCGGCCTGGACACGGCCCGGTTCACCGGCGTGCCGGCCCGCTATGTGCGCGTCCAAGGGCTCGAGCGGGCCACCGAATGGGGATACTCCCTCCGCGAAGTCGGCGTCTACAGCAACTGACGGCACCGAGTCGGTGTCCAGGGGCCGTGGCCGACCGGATCAGCTCGCCTGATCCGGCCGGCCACGGGCCGCCTTCCCCGGCGGAACAAGAGCCGAGACACGAGAGCCGAGACACGAGAGCGAAGGGAATCCACATGGCACGGATGCCGTCGGCCGAGCGGCGCCGACAGCTCACCGAGGCGGCGATCCGTGCGATGACACGAGACGGCGTCCCCCGGACGACGACCCGGTCCATCGCCGCCGAGGCGGGCGTGTCACTGAGCGTCTTCCACTACTGCTTCGACTCCAAGCAGGCCTTGATCGAGTCCGTCATCGAGACGATCACCGGTCACTACGTCACGGTGGTGAAGGAAGCGATCCGGCCGAAGGCCACCCTGCGGGAGACCATCGGGGCCGGCTTCCAGGCCTACTGGGACCATGTGTCCGCCAATCCGGGCGAGCACGTGCTCACGTATGAATTGACTCAGTACGCCCTGCGCCAACCCGGGTTCGAGCATCTGGCACGACGGCAGTACGAGCTGTACTCCGACACCTACGCCGAACTCATCGAACAGCTCCGGCACAGCATGAACTTCGAACTCCGCGTACCCGTCCCCGTGTTGGCCCGCTATCTGGCCGCCATGACCGACGGCCTGACTCTGAACTTTCTCGTCCTCGGCGATGACGCGGCCTGGGCGGACATTCTCGACACGATCACCGACCACGTCGCCGGTCTCGTCCGGGACGAGGCACCCGCGGCGACCTGAACGCCAGGCTCCGCCCCTGGCTGGTAGGGCCGCGGAGTCGATCGGGGCGGGTGCCCCTGATCCTCCAGGGGGACGGGAAACCCGATTTGCGGTAGGAGTCGAGCTTGATCGTGAGCTCCTCGCCTACAGCGGAAGCAGCGGCCACGCTCCCCAGGGCTGCGACCACGAGTACGCGAGGTCCATGTCGCCGGTCCGCCAGCGGCGCGGAGTGGTGGTGGCGAGCCAGTCCAGGGATTCGACGCCGCCCGGCTGCCCGCCGTCCAGGGCGAGGCGGACGGCCGCGGTGAGGTCGGCGTCGGCCTGAGGGGTGCGGGCCGCGGGGTCGACGGAGACGAACAGGGCGGTGCCGGAGCAAGCCACAAGGTCGAGGAACTGACGGTTCAGCGCCCACTCGGTCGCCGGGGTGCACGGCACGCAGTCGGCGTCCACCGCGTAGAAACGGTTGTGCTGGGCGAGGCGGAAGGCGAGGGCGTTGATCCCCATCCGGCGGGTGCGCTCCCAATGCCGGCCGGAGGTGTCGTCACCGGTGCGTTGAACCTCCACCAGGCCGGCGGCCAAGTGCCCGACGGTGTTGCAGCCGAGCACCAGCGCGTCTCCGGCGGCTTCCGCGATGGTGCGGTACAGGGCCACCAGCACCTCCGCGGTCGTACGGGTACGGTCGGCCAACTGCCAGCCGGGACCGGCCATTTCAGGCGGCGTGTCCGAGTGGAAGCGGCCGAAGACGTCGTACGTGCTGAAGTCGTGCTTGATCAGCTCGAAGCCCCAGGCGCGGAAGCGGGCGACGTCGGCGGCGACGGCGGCCAGCGTGGCGTCCGACGACGGGTCGAGCGGGATCCGGCCGGGCCGGCCGACATCCGTGCGCATGCCCTTGGTCTCGACGCGGGACAGCAGCGGCCTGAACCACAGGCCCGGCCGGGCGCCTTGGGCGGCGATGCCGGCGGCCAGGCCCGCCATGTCGTCGAACACCCCCGGCAGGCCGACGTCCCATGGCCCGCCCGGAGCGCTGCCGCCGCCTTCCGTCCAGCCGTCGTCGACGACGCAGAAAGGCCGTACCGGATGGTCGCCCGCGTACTCGGCGATGGTGGCGGCGTCGCGCAGCACGGCGTCGGGACCGAAGTCCTTGCCGTAGGCGTAGTACCAGTTGTTGCAGCCGACCACCGGCTGCTCGGGCAGCAGCGGGTCGGGGGACATGGCGGCACACAGCGCCTGGAGCGCCGCGTACGGGGTGGTGCCGGCGTCGGCCGCCACGCCGACCACGGTGGCGGCGGCCAACTCCCGCTCCCCCGGGAGCACCGGCAGGCCGCCGGAGCGTACGTCCAGCCACAGGGTGGTGCCGTCCTCGTCCACCGTCCAGCAGCACAGCGCGCCGGCACGGGTGCGTACGCCGAACCCCGCGGTAGTGCCGACGACCGGGGCGGTGCCCAGCCAGTACCAGGGCAGCGGCCGCTCCGGCTGGATGCCGCGCCACTGCAACTCGCCGTACGAGCGCTCCCAGGCGTCGCCCAGCACGAGGGCGGGGCGGTGTCCGCCGGGGTGGTGCCGCCAGCGCAGCGCCACCTTCGACAGGCCGTGCGGGCCCGCGGCGGCGAGAGTCAACTCCAGCCCTCTGTCCGGCTGGTGACGTGCCGTCACTTCGGCGCCGGGCACCGTCCAGCGGCCCGGCCCCGCCGGTGTGGCGGAGCGCGGGTCCCCGTCCGCCGCGATGATCACGTGGACGGCATCGGGCAGGGGAACATCGATCACGGACATGACTTGCCGCCTCTCTCAGCCCTTCACCGCGCCGGACGTGAGCCCTTGGACGATGTGACGGCTGGCGAAGGCGAACAGCAGCATCGTGGGCAGGATGGTGAGGACCGCCGCCGCGGACATCGAACCCCAGTCGATGTTGAAGCTGGAGATGAATCCGTTCAGGGCCGTGGGGACGGTCTTGTTGGTGTCGCTGTTCATCAGCGTCACGGACAGGAAGAGTTCGTTCCAGCAGTTGACGAAGTTGAAGATGAACGCGGCCACGATCCCGGGACGCATCACCGGCAGCAGCACCCGGAACAGCGCCCCGAACCGGGACAGGCCGTCGATCATGGCGGCCTCCTCCAGCGCGTCCGGGATGTTCTCGAAGAAGCCGCGGAGCATCACCGTGCAGAACGGGATGCAGACGGCGATGTAGACGAGGATCAGCCCGAGCCGGTTGTCGACCAGCTTGAGGTCGGTCATGAGCAGGTACAGCGGTCCCAGCGCGATGAAGGTCGGGATCATCTGGGTGACCAGGGCGGCCATCAGCAGCGCGGACTTGGTACGGAACTCGAAGCGGGCCAGTACGTACGCCGACAGCATCGAGATCGCCGTGGCGACCGCGCCCGCGACGGTCGCGACGACGAGGCTGTTGGTGAGGTAGACGCCGAAGTCGGCCTTGCCGAACAGCCCCCTGTAGTTCTCGAGCGAGAAGTGCTCGGGCCAGTAGGCGATCGGGAAGGTGAAGATGTCGCCGGGTGCCTTCAGCGACGTGATGGTGATCCAGTAGAGCGGGAAGACGGTGAAGACCAGCCACAGCCCCAGGAAGCTGAACTTGGTGGCCCGGCCGGCCGTGGATTCCTTGCCGATCACGGCTTCACCTCTCGCTTCTCGCGCGTGGCCAGGAGGAAGAAGACCGCGAACACCAGCAGCGTGGCCACCACGATCAGGCCGAGCGCGGAGGCCCTGCCGTAGTCGCCCTGCTGGGTGATCTTGATCATCCAGGTGGTCACGATGTGCGTCTCGTTGTTGGGTCCGCCGCCGGTCATTCCGAAGATCAGGTCGGGGAAGTTGAAGATCCAGATGACCCGCAGCAGCACGGTCAGCGCGAGGGTGACCCGGATGTACGGGATCGTGATCTGGAACAGCGTGCGCACCTTGCCGGCGCCGTCGAGCGCCGCCGCCTCGCACAGCTCCTCGGGGATGGACTGCAGCGCGGCCAGGATCATGATCGTGAAGAAGGTGACCCCGTACCAGACGTTGGCGACCACGACGGCGAACATCGCGGTCTTCGGGTCGGCCAGCCAGGCGACCGGCTCGTCGATCAGCCCGGCCTTCTGCAGCAGGTCGTTGACGACGCCGAACTCGCTGTTGAACAGCCAGCGGAACAGGATGCCGATGAGGAACCCGGAGATCGCCCAGGGGAAGAAGACCAGCGCCTGGTAGAGGCCCCGAAAGCGGAACTTCCGGCGCAGCCACAGGGCGAGGGCGAAGCCGATCATCAGCTGGGGCACGATCGACCCGAACACCCACACAGCGGTGTTGCCGAGCACGGTGCCCCAGGCGGGGTCGGCGAAGACGTCACGAAAGTTCTTCAGGCCCACCCAGGAGGTGTCGCTCAGGTCCGTCAGCTTCCAGTTGCGGAAGGCCATCTGGCTGCCGGCGATCATCGGGTAGTACGTGAAGACCGCCACGAAGATCGCGGCCGGGGCCATGAACGCGGCGATGAGCAGCCCGCGCCGGGCGGTGAACTCCGGCCTGCGGCGGCCCCCTGCCGCGTTGCGGGCGGACGGGGCGCCCCCCTTCCGGGAGGAGCCCGCCGACGCCGCTCTCGTCTTCTGCGTTGTCTTCTTCGATTTCGTCGTTTCGGACGCGGTGGACATGCCTACTGCTCCTGCTGCCGCTTCTCGGTCCAGTACGTGTCCCAGCCGGCCAGCAGTTCCTTGGGCGTCAGCTTGCCGAGCACCATCTTCTGCACGTCGGCGTCGGCCTTCTGCTGCCACTCGGTCCACCAGGCGACGCCGCGCGGCTGGCTGACGTTGAGGTACTTCTCCGGCTGCTCCGTCATGGTGACGTAGCTGGACCAGGGGCCGGTCTTGTAGAACGGGTCCTCGGTGGCCGACTTGAGGATCGGCACCAGGCTGTTCTTCTTGGTGAAGGTCGTCGACGCCTCGCCCTCGGAGAGGAACTCGACCAGCTTGACGGCCTCGGCCTTGTGCTTGCTGCCGTCCGCGACGCCCCACCCGGCGGTGGCCAGCGGCTGGACGGTCTTGCCGCTGGGGCCCGCCACCAGCGGGGCGGTGTCCCACTGGTCCTTCGCGATCGCCTTGGACTCCGAGACCGTGGCGATCACTTCGGGATCCTGCAGGAGGAAGGCCGTGGAGCCGTTGGAGAAGCCCTCGACCATCTCCGGGTAGCCCCAGGACACGGACGACTTCGGGGACGCCTGTTCGAAGAGCTTGAGATAGGTCTCCATGGCGTCAAGGGCCTCGGGCGCGGAGAAGATCGTGCTGCCGTCCTTCAGCTTGAAGCCGTCGGCGGGGTCGATCTCGTCGGCGACGTACGCCTCGATGACGGCGGTGGCGTTGCCGTTGGCGTTGGCCCCGCCGCGGAAGGCGTACCCGTACCGGCGCTTCGCCGGGTCGTGGATGGCGGAGGCCTGCGTCAGCAGTTCCTCCCAGGTGGCCGGCGGCTTGCTGAAGCCTGCCTCCTTGATCAGGTCGGTGCGGTAAAAGACGCTCAGGCCGTAGAAGCCGTACGGGACGAAGTACGTCTCGCCGTCGGCGTCCTGGGAGGCCTCGACCGCGTTCTCCGTCATGGCTGCCCAGCCCTTCCAGGGCTCCAGGTCCTTCTTCATGTCGTAGAGCCAGCCGTTGTTCGACCACGGGCCCACGGTGGTGTCCCGCACCTCGAGGGTGTCCACGCCGCTGCCGGACTGGAGCATCTGCTGGATCTTCTGGTCGGCCTGCTCGGTGGGCGGCGAGACCAGATTGACCTTGATTTTGGGGTTCTGCTGTTCGAAGTCTGCTATGAGGTCCTTCAGCAGATCCGTGCGGGCGGGGTTCGTCAGGCTCTCGACCATGTTGAGAGTGACCGTTCCGCCACCACCACCGCCGCTCATGGCGGAGCAGCCGGTCAGTACCATCGTGGCGGCTGTGCCGAGGGCGAGAGCTGCCGTCCTTCTTCTCATCGTGCCGACCTCTTCCTTGGATACGGCCGCGCTGGCAGCGGCTTCGGGGACAGGGGTTGGAGGGGTCGCGCCGCCTACGACGCGCCGGGCTGTTCGCGGGCCGCGCGGGCCCACTCGCCGAGGACGGGGACGCAGTCCTCGGCGAAGTACTCGTAATCGGCGGCGGTGTTGTAGACGTGGGCGGACAGCCGCAGATAGCCGACACCGCCGAAGCTGGTGAAGGCCGTCTCCACCCCCAGTTCCCGGGCGGCCCGGTCGCGCAGCGCGTCGGCCTCGGCGCGGCTGGCGCCCAGCCCCGCCGGCAGCCGCACCAGCCGCATGCCGGGCACCGGCATGCCCACGTCGACGGCACTGGAGACGCCGGTCAGCTCGGCGAAGGCGGCGCCGACGACGCGCTCGCCGTAGCCGACCAGGTCGTCCATGTACTGGCGGGCCGTCCCCCAGCCCCAGGTGCGCTCGATGAAGTCCAGCGCCGTTGGCGCCGCCAGATAGCCGGTGAGGTCCACCGTGCCCTGCTGGTCGAAGCGGTCGGGATACGGATCGGCGGCGCCCCACGAGTCGATCAGTGGGTAGAGCTGCTCGCGCAACGCTCCGCGAGCGACCAGCGCGGCGGTGCCGCGCGGTGCGCAGCCCCACTTGTGCAGGTTGCCGACCCAGAAATCGCACGTCACACCGTCGAGGGGGGCGGCGATCAGACCGGGGACGTGCGCGCCGTCCACGAGCAGCGGGATGCCGCGCCGCCGGGCCTCCGCGCCTATCCGTTCCACCGGCATCCGGCGTGCGGTCGCCGAGGTGATGTGGTCGAGGACGATGAGATCCGTGGCCTCGCCGATCTCGGCGGCCACGGCCTCGTACGCCTGCTCCTCGTCCGCGTCCAGCGGCACCCGGGCGGTGCGGACCCGGCCGCCCCAGCGGCGTGCCAACCGTTCGGCGCCCATGGTCACAGCCCCGTAGCCGTGATCGGTGACGACGATCTCGCCACCTCGGCGGCGGGAGAGGCCGGCGAAAACGACGCTGACACCGGCACTCGCGTTCGGCACCAGGGCAAGGTCGTCGGGGGCGACCCGCAGGAAGGCGGCGAGCTCGACCCGGGTGGCGGCGATCCGCTGCGGCAGCGCCGGGAACCACACCACCGGGGAGCGGTCCATCTCCGCACGCAGCTGGTTCTGCCACTCCTGCGCCACCGAGGGGACCGCCCCGAACGAGCCATGGTTCAGGTGCTTCATCGCGGGGTCCAGCGACCACGCCCCGGCGGCGGGCCGGCCGTCGGCCAGCAGCAGCGGGCTCGGGGCGGTGGTGACCTCGGTCTCGCTCACATCACTCCATATCTGCCCGGCCTGAGTGCCCGAGACATCAGACAGGGGCTGACCCTTTACCAGATACGTATGATGACTCGGCATCCTGGCATGGCCTTTTCGCGCCTGCAAGGCTCAGGCAGGCGAAAGTCATCAGATGAATCCTGGCCGATACATACAAGACATCTGATGACTCGGTACAGTGCACGAGGGCTTCGGTGATGCCGCCGGTCCGTCAGGGAGGAGTCGAATGTCCGCAGTCGACAAGGCGTTCCACGGCCTACGACACATGATCGCGACGGGACGTCTCGGTGCGGGCGAGCGCATCCCGCCCGAGGCCGAGCTCGGCGAGGAACTCGGCGTCTCGCGGGGATCGTTGCGTGAGGCCGTGCGGATGCTCGCGGCCCTGGGAGTGATCGAGCCGCGGCACGGCTCGGGTACCTACGTCTCCCAGCTCAGGCCGGAGGACGTCATCGGCAGCCTCTCGCTGACCCTCGAACTCCTGCCGCTGCCCGGCCTGTTGGAGGTGTACGAGATCCGGCGGGTCCTGGAGGCTCATGTCGCGGCCAAGGCCGCCGCGCGCCGAACCCCCGAGACCGTGCGGACGCTCTTCTCGCTCATCGAGGCCATGGAGGCCACCGACGACCCCGCCGAGGCCTCGGAGCTCGACCACCGCTTCCACGCGGAGATCGCCCGGGCCGCCGAAAACCCCACCCTGGCCTCCCTGCTCGCGGTCTTCCGCGCCCGCTCCCGCAAGTACCAGGTCTTCACCCTCCCTGAGGGCCCCGAGCTGCGGCGCAAGAGCGACGCGGACCACCGCGTGCTGGCCACCGCGATCGCCGACCGCGACCCTGGCTCCGCCGCGGGCGCGGCCGAGGCCCACGTCACCCAGACGGAGCGGTGGCTGCGGGCCTTCATGCCTCCGGTGGAGGAGGGCGCCCAAGGCCGGGAGAAGAACGACGAGGCTGACGGCGCCCTGAGCTGATGGCACCCGGCCGTCGGCAGGCCGTACCCCGCGGCGCCCGTCACGGGGCGGGCCGGCCGGCCGGCCAGAGGGAATCGACGCGACAACCAACTGTGGTGGCCCGGAGACGAGTTGGCCGCGCGTCCGCCGCGCACGCCCCGCGCCCCGGCTCTTCTTCGCCAAGAGCATCTGCAGGTGGAAACGGGGATGCGCCGGCAGCCACTGCTTGACCGCCGGGGTCTTGTGTGTCGTGTAGTTGTCCCGGTTCAGATGCACCTGAAGGTCCGCGGGGATCTCTTTGTCGAGACTCAGGTCACTAGATCCTGGCCGTCAAACTCCCTCATTCCAAGCAGCTCTCACGCTCTCGGGGCGGCCCTCCGATCCCGTCCCCGGATCGGCCACCCGACGCCAGTGCTCCGCCACGTCCCGGCCGGTCGCGAACCAGACGTCCCCCTGTGCGCGGACGTGGTCCAGCAGTTCCTCGAGCAGCAGGGCGCGGCCCGGCTTGCCGATGGACTGGGGGTCGAGGGCCAGGACCCAGCACAGGCCGTAGTCGCGGTAGGCGTCGAAGGAGTCCTTCCAGTCGTTCAGGACGTCCTGGTAGGCGGCGATGCGGGACTCGGCGGGAGGGAAGGCGACCGGGGCGCCGTTGAAGAGGAAGTAGGGGTGGTCGGCGTACTCCCACTGCCAGGGCAACTCCACGACGGGCGTGGGCCGTCCGGCGGTCCACAGCAGGTGGGGGCGGTCGTCGCCGTGCGTGGACGAGGACCAGCCGAAGCCCAGTTCGTCGAGGAGCGCGGTGTGCCCGTCGCCCATGGGGCCCGGGGCGGCGCGCAGCCCGGTCGGCCTGGCGCCGGTCACCATCGTCAGCAGGTCGGCGGTGCGGGACCAGGTCTCCCGGATGTCCGGGGTGGGCGTTCCGCCGGGGACGGGGGGCGCGGTCGCGGCGATCTCGTGTCCCGCGGCGGCGACTTGGCGGACCGCGTCGGTGTGGCGCAGCGCGGTGTGCTCGGGAACGAATCAGGTGGCTGGGAGCCCGTACGCGTCCAGGAGGCGCGGGACGCCGCGGGTTATGGCGTACGTCTCCAGCGAGAGGGTCTTGGGCCGGTGCCGGGCTGAGAGCCTGTCGGGTGGCCGGTTGATTACGCCGCCATGATCACAGCCTCGGCCCGGTCCCCATCCGACAGGCGCTGAGCAAATTTCGGCCACGTTAGGCTGCGTGGCGTGATCTCCTACCCTGCCCCCGCCTGTTCCTGCTGTGGAGCGCCCTCACCCGACGAGAAGCGGATCGACGCCCGGTTCGGGCTGCCGGATGCCGCACTGGCGGTGTCCGAGGAAGCGCGCCACGAGGTCGGTGTCGGCGCCCTCCTGCGGGTGGACGGCGTCGGCTCCTTCATACGCTGCCTGCTGCCGGTCCGGCTCACCAACGGCATCGAGCTCGTCCTGGGCACCTGGCTGGAGATCGGCGCCTCCGACCTGGAGCACGCCCACACCCTCTGGGAGAAGCCCGGCTACGCGGCCCTCACACTGCGCGGGACGCTGGCCAACGCGATCAACCCGTGGGGGGACGCCCTGCTCGGCGCCGCCGCCACCGTCGAGGTCCGCGACCCCGACGAGATCCCGTACGTCGCCGACAGCGCCCACCCCATGCTCCGGAAGGTCCTGGCCGGCCCCTGGGACCGTCACCAGGTCCTGAGCTGCTTCGGCCATGCCCTGCCTGTGGCCGTCCGTACGGACCTGGACGACCACTGGTCCGTCGAACGGTCCCCCGGGCTGGAGGCGCGCGTCGTCGACGGCGTTTCCCAGTTCGGCGGGCCGGACCGTATCGTGTTCGCCGGCCTCTTCACCGACGACGCCGGCCGCAGCCCCGTGGAATTCCTCGGCTCGCTGCTGGAAACCGCCCCCACCGTCCCGCGCGAACAGCAGCTGACCGAACAGCTGCCCGACGGGATACGGCACGCCTTCTGGCTCACCGAGCCTGAGCGGCACGAGCTGTACGGGTTCACGGTCCACGCCGACGGCACCGCGGCCGGGATCGTCTGCCGGTGGAGGGAGCAGGAGGACCTGGTGTGGGCCCAGCACGTGTGGCGCTCGGCACGCCGAAGCGCACCGGACGAGAGAGAAGACCGGCAGGTGTGAGCCGCCCGCTGCACGGCACGTGGCGGCCTCAGCGCCTGTCGGGTGGCTGGTCATGACGAGCGCGCTGGACGCGACCACCCAGGCGGAGGTGCTGGCCCTGCTGCGCGGCATCCAGGAGGAGCGGCGGCAGGCCGGCAGTGGTCTCGGAACGCTGTTCATCACCCACGATCTGCCGCTCGCCGCCGCCTACTGCGACCGCGTGTACGTGATGTACGCGGGCCGCGTGGTGGAGCACCAGCCCGCCCGTGGCCTGTTCGCCGACCCCCGGCATCCCTACACCCGCGGACTGCTGGACTGCTCGCCCGCGCTGGGCGACGAGCGTGAACTGCGCCCCATCCCCGGCCGCCCGCCGTCACTGTCCGACACCTTCACCGGCTGCCCGTTCGCCCCGCGCTGCCCGCGCGCCGAGGAGGAGTGCGAGAGCTGGACGCCTGTGGCGGTCCCGTTCGGCGACGGCGGCGCATCGGCGGAGAGCGGATCGGCAGCCTGCCGCCGTCTGGAACTCGTAGCGAGGAGCAGCGCATGACCGAGCCCGAACCCGCACTCGTCGTACGGGGCCTGTGCAAGAGCTATCCGCTCCCGGGCGGCGGCCGTACGGCGGCCGTGGACGACGTCTCGTTCTCCGTGGCAGCCGGCGGTTCGCTGGGTGTCGTCGGCGAGTCCGGCTCCGGAAAGACCACGGTGGCCCGGATGCTGGTGGGCCTCGTACGGCCGGACGCGGGAACGATCGCCGTGAACGGCCGGGAGCGGACACCCGGGGAACGCGGCGGCGGAAAGCTGCCCGGGCTGAGTCGGCCGGGCGGGGGCAGGGCGGCACGACTGCGCCGCGCCCGCGAGATCCAGATCGTCTTCCAGGATCCGTATGTCTCCCTGGATCCCCGCCTGACGGCACGTCAGTGCCTGCACGGCGCATTGCGGCTGCACGGCCGGTACGAGGGTGAGGCCGCCGTGACGCGGGTCGGCGAACTGCTCGATCAGGTGGGCCTGGGCAAGCGGGAGGCCGATGCCCGGCCACGTGGACTGTCGGGCGGGCAGCGTCAGCGGCTGGCCATCGCGCGTGCGCTGGCCGTGGATCCCCAGGTGCTGGTTCTGGACGAGGCGGTGGCGGCGCTGGACGTGTCCATCCAGGCGCAGATCCTCCGGCTCCTCGCCGATATCCGCCAGGAGACCGGGGTGGCCCTGGTCTTCGTCAGCCACGACCTGGCCGTCGTACGGCACATCACCGACGACACGCTGGTGATGCGACGCGGCCGCACGGTCGAGACCGGCCCGACGGCCCGCGTCCTGGACGCCCCGGCGGACCCGTACACCCGGCTCCTGCTCTCCTCGGTACCACGCGAGGGCTGGGACCCCGCCCAGACGGTACGGCTGCGCGGCGAACTCGCCGAAGCGTCGCGGGCGGACTGACGTCCCGTCGAATGCATCGAACGCGCCATCAGGGGCGTGGAAGCGGGCGCAGAAGTGGCGCAATCGAACGTTGCGGCTCTGTTGACCGAGGAAGAATCTGGAGGATGCGGGAGCGCTCCCATACCGGAATTCACCATCTCGGAAAGAAGGAGCCCGTGTCTTGTCATGATCGCACCAAGTTAGCCGCCCGGCCTCGGGTGACACTCGCCCTGAGCCTCCTCACCGCGGCCCTGCTCTGCCTCATCCCCTGGAGCGGCACCGCCGCCGCCCACGGCTCCGTCATCGACCCGGCGTCCCGCAACTACGGCTGCTGGGACCGCTGGGGCGACGACTTCCAGAACCCGGACATGGCGCAGGAAGACCCGATGTGCTGGCAGGCCTGGCAGGACGATCCGAACGCCATGTGGAACTGGAACGGCCTGTACCGCAACGGCTCCGCCGGCGACTTCCAGGCAGTCGTCCCCGACGGGCAGCTGTGCAGCGGCGGCCAGACCGAAGGCGGCCGTTACAACTCCCTGGACACCGTGGGCGCCTGGCAGACCACGGACATCGGCAGCGACTTCACCATCGAGCTGTACGACCAGGCCAGCCATGGCGCGGACTACTTCCTGGTCTACGTCACCCGCCAGGGCTTCGACCCCACCACCCAGCCGCTGACCTGGAACGACCTCCAACTGGTCGCCCGGACCGGCGAGTACGCCCCGAGCCAGAACTACTCGATCGACGTGAGCACCTCGGGCCTCACCGGCCGCCACGTCGTCTACACGATCTGGCAGGCCTCGCACATGGACCAGACGTACTTCCTGTGCAGCGACGTGAACTTCCGCTGACACACCGCCGTCCCGCCGGACGCACCGCGTCCGGCGGGACACCCGGCCTGCGCAAGCTTCACCGGACAAGCGCATAAGCTCGGCAGATGGCCAAGTACTTCGACGTGCACCCCGACAACCCCCAGCAGCGCACCATCGGCCAGGTGGCCGAGAGCATCCGCTCAGGTGCCCTGGTCGTCTACCCGACGGACTCCTGTTTCGCGCTGGGCTGCCAGCTGGGCAGCCGTGACGGCATCGACCGGATCCGGTCCATCCGGCAGCTCGACGACCGGCACCACTTCACACTCGTATGCCAGAACTTCGCGCAGCTCGGCCAGTTCGTGCACATCGACAAGGACGTGTTCCGCGCCATCAAGGCCTCCACGCCCGGCAGTTACACCTTCATCCTCCCCGCGACGAAGGACGTGCCGCGCAGGATGCTGCATCCGAAGAAGAAGACGGTCGGAGTCCGCATCCCCGATCACACCGTCGCCCAGGCCCTGCTCGCCGAGCTGGGTGAGCCGCTGCTCTCCAGCACCTTGCTGCTGCCGGACGAGGAGGAGCCCATGACCGTGGGCTGGGAGATCAAGGAGCGCCTCGACCACGTCGTGGACGCGGTGGTCGACTCCGGGGACTGCGGCACCGAGCCGACCACCGTCATCGACTTCTCGGGCGGCGAGGCCGAGATCGTACGCAAGGGAGCGGGCGACACCGCGCGCTTCGAGTGACGCGCCTGACGACGGCCGCGCGGGAGTTCCACGAAGAAGGACGGCACGAGGGATGTACAGGCTTGCGCCTGCCGGAATTGTGATCTTTGTCCGTTTAATATGCGGACGATGAACCCCACAGGCCGTCACAGACCACCGCTCCAGCACGCGTCTTCCCTGCACGACCCCCAACTGCGCAGCGCCGCCCGGCACTTCGGGCGGCGCCGTTTTCTCGACCTCACCGCCGCGGCAGCCGTTCTCGCCTTCGCCACCCATCTGCCGGCCACAGGCGCGGCGGGCGCCGCCGAGCTCGATGCGGCGAGGATCTCCGAGGATCCCTTCACGCTCGGCGTCGCCTCCGGAGACCCGCTGCCCGACTCCGTACTGCTGTGGACCCGGCTCGCGCCCGCTCCGTACGAGCCGGGCGGCGGACTGGCGCAGCAACGGGTCGAAGTCCAGTGGGAGGTGGCCGCCGACGAGTACTTCCACCTGACCGTCCGACGCGGCACCGCCCAGGCCCACCCCGAGTACAACCACACGGTGCACGTCGACGTCGACGGCCTCTTGCCGGGCCGGGAGTACTACTACCGCTTCCGGACCGGCAGCTGGATCAGCGAGACGGGCCGTACCCGCACGGCACCCGCCACCACTGCCGCCGCCTCGGCGCTGACCTTCGCCGCCGTCTCCTGCCAGGCCTACCACGACGGCTACTTCACGGCGCACCGGCATCTGGCCGAGGACGATGTCGACGTGGTCTTCCATCTCGGTGACTATCTGTACGAGTACGCCGTCAACTCCGCGGGCGGGGCCCGCCAGTACACCGACCGTCAGCTGCCCGAGCTGTTCAACCGCGAGGCCAGGACCCTGGAGGAGTACCGGCTGCGGTACGCGCTCTACAAGAGCGACCCGGATCTGCGCGCGGTCCATGCGGCGCATCCCTTCGTCGTCACCTGGGACGACCACGAGACCGAGAACAACTACGCGGACGCCGTCGACGAGGAAGGCAGTCCGCCCGAGGAGTTCCTGCTGCGCCGTGCCGCCGCCTACCGGGCGTACTGGGAGAACCAGCCGCTGCGCGGCGCCCAGTTGCCACAGGGGCCCGATCTCCAGCTCTTCCGCCGGCTCCAGTGGGGCACGCTCGCCCAGTTCGACGTGCTCGACACCCGGCAGTACCGCTCCGACCAGGCGTACGGCGATATGCCGCACGTGCCAGGACCCGAGTCGGACGACCCGGCGCGCACCATCACCGGGGCGACACAGGAGCGCTGGCTGATCGACGGCTGGCATGCCTCGAACGCCCTGTGGAACGTGCTGCCCCAGCAGGTGTGCTTCTCCCAGCGCAAACTCGATCTGAACCCAGCGGCGGTGGTGTCCATGGACACGTGGGACGGCTACCGAGCCTCACGCGAGCGGGTGCTGGCCGGGGCGAAGTCGGCCGGGATCCAGAACCTGATGGTCCTCGCGGGTGACGCCCACGTGGGCTACGCCTTCGACATCAAGGAAGACTTCGACAACCCGGCCTCCAGGACCCTGGGCACGGAGTTCGTCACCACGTCCGTCGCCAGTGGCAGGGACGGCGTGGAAAGGCCCGCCAACTGGGACACGTACACCAGGGCCAATCCGCATCTGCGGTTCTACGACGGGCGGCGCGGCTATGTGCGGATCGAGCTGGGACGTGCGGCGGCGCGGGCCGACTTCCGGACCGTGTCCGCCGTGACCACGCCGGGTGCGCCCATCACAACGGCCGCGTCCTTCGTGACCGAGGCGGGCGATCCGAGACTCGAGCCCGCGTGAAGCCGATGCCAGAGCGTACGGGTGCGGCCCGTAACCCCGTTCCCTGTTCGGCTAAAGAGGCGAGGAGCTGGACATCTTTTGCGCCGGTTGCGGCAAGACCTACGGATTTGATGCCCTTTCACCGTCGAACCCCCGGAGACACCTTGATGGTCCTTCGACCCGTCGGAGCAGGCTGTGCCGCCCTGACCGTGCTCGGCACGCTGGTGCTGACAGGCCGCCCGCGGCCGTGGCGGCCGAGCCCCCCCGTACCGACGACCACGACGTCCGCCGCCGAGACGCTGGGCGCGCACAAGCCGTCGGCCGACGTACTGCGCGCGCTGCGGCGCGATCTGGGCCTGACCGAGACGCAGGCCAAGACGCGGCTGGTGAACGAGGCGGAGGCCGGCACGCGCGCCGGCCGTCTCCAGAACGCTCTGGGCGAGCGCTTCGCGGGCGCCTGGCTGCATGGCGCGACCTCCGCCGACCTCACCGTCGCCACCACCGACGTCGCGGACGTCCCCGTCATCGAGGCCGGCGGCGCCAAAGCCGCGGTCGCCAAGGTCTCGCTGGACGACCTCAGGGCTGCCAAGGTGAAACTGGACGCCGCCGCGGCCCGTACCAAGCCGCTCGACACACCGGTCCGGTACGTCGACATCCGGGCGAACCAGGTGACGGTGCAGGCGACCAGCCGATCCGCCGCGAACGCGCTCGTCAAGGCTGCCGGGGTCGACCGGAAGCTCGTGGGCGTCAAGGTGTCGGCGGACCGTCCGCGTGGCTGTACGACATCCGGGGCGGCGACGCGTTTCACAACATCGAGGAGCAGACCCGGTGCTCCGTCGGGTTCTCCGTCACCATGGACGAGCAGTAGGGCTTCGCCACCGCGGGCCACTGCGGGAGACCGGACGACAGGACCACCGGTTACAACGGGGTCGACCAGGGAAGCTTCCGAGCCTCCACGTTCCCCGGCCGTGACATGGCCTGGGTGCGCGTCAACGACGACTGGACCGCGACCCCCGACGTCAAGGCCGACGGAGGAAGGAACGTCCAGGTCACCGGCTCGGTGCAGGCTCTGGTGGGCGCCGCGATCTGCCGGTCCGGCTCCACCACCGGCTGGCACTGCGGAAGGATCGAGCAGCACGACACCAGCGTCAGCTACGAGGAGGGCACCGTCGACGGCGTGACCGAGACGACGGTGTGCGCCGAGCCGGGCGACTCCGGCGGCTCCTTCGCCTCGGGCACCCAGGCTCAGGGTGTCCTCTCGGGCGGCTCCGGCGACTGCACGCGCGGCGGGACGACCTACTACCAGCCGGTCAACCCGCTGCTCGAGACGTACGGACTCGTCCTCACGACCAGTACGAGCGCCACGGGCACTCCCGGCGGCGTCCCGGCCGAGCCGACGGGTACCTGGGCCGCGGGCCAGGTCTACGGCGTCGGCAGCGAGGTGACCTACGGCGGCGTCACCTACAAGTGCCTTCAGGCGCATCAGGCGCAGACGGCGTGGCCGCCTGCGAGCACTCCGGCTCTGTGGCAACGGATTTAACGAATCCGACGAACCTGACGGCTGATCAGGTTTGTGCGGCGCGAGGTTCCGGTCCTGGGCCTCGCGCCGCGCTGAGCACTCCGCTCGAGTTTCACCCCTGTCGGGTGCCGCGTGCGACGCCCCGGGCCCACAGCACGAGAGGGATCTGCAGCGGCAGGCGGCCGAAGGCCGCGGACCTGAGGGCAGTGGGGCGGTGCCGCCAGTCGAGCGCCATCTGCACATTGGCCGGGAACACCCCGACGAAGAACGCCGCCGTGGCCTGTGCCGCGACGCGTCGTGTGCGGGGATGCGCGAGTCCGGCCGCCAGGGCCAGTTCGGCGGCGCCGCTGGCGTAGGTCCACGTCCGGGGGGTTCCCGGCAGCATGCGGGGGATGGTCGCGTCGTACTGTTTCGGCGCGACGAAATGCGTCACGCCGGCGGTGGCGAGGAGACCGGCGAGCATGAGCGGCGAGCGTCGGGAAGGGGCCATCGTGCCTCCGTAGTCGTGGATACGGCGCAACGCTACGGGAGGGCAGGCGCTGCCGCGCAACGCCTGCGGCGCCAAGTCCCTTGCCCTGTCAGGCGGTTGAGTCCCGACACGGCGTCCCTCCGCCGGCCCCTGGGAGTCGGCGGAGGTCACCGCGGCGCTTGTAGTCCACCGTTGGTTAGGCGACGACGCCGGACTTCGCGATCTTGATCGGCACCCTGGTCGCGCCGGAGCGGGAGCCCTGGGCCTCGACGGCCTTGACGACGTCCATGCCCTCGACGACCTCGCCGAAGACGACGTGCTTGCCGTCCAGCCAGTCCGTGACGATCGTCGTGATGAAGAATTGCGAGCCGTTGGTGTTCGGCCCGGCGTTGGCCATGGACAGCAGTCCCGGCTTGGTGTGCTTCAGCTTGAAGTTCTCGTCGGAGAACGTCTTGCCGTAGATGCTCTTGCCGCCGGTGCCGTCGCCTCGGGTGAAGTCACCGCCCTGGAGCATGAAGTCGGGGATCACCCGGTGGAAGACGGAGCCCTCGTAGCCGAAGCCGTGCTCGCCCGTGGCCAGCTCACGGAAGTTGCGCGCGGTCTCGGGGACCACGTCGTCGTACAGCTTGAAGACGATCCGCCCGGCGGGCTGGTCGTTGATGGTGATGTCGAAGTACACGTTGCTCATGGCTTCATCCTCACATCTTCACCCGCTGCCGCACACCTCGGGCCCCGGTCTCGGGGCCCGAGCGGTGTCGCGTCAGGAAGTGCCGAGGGCTGTGCGCAGGGTGCTGATGGCCTGACCGATGGCGGCGCGGGCGGCATGGGTGTCGGCGAGGGCGTTGAGCATCACGAAGTCGTGGATGATGCCCTGGTAGCGAACCGCGGTGACCGGGACGCCGGCCTTGCGGAGCTTGCCCGCGTAGGCTTCGCCCTCGTCGCGCAGGACGTCGGCCTCGGCGGTGATGACCAACGCCGGGGGCAGGTCGGCGAGTTGCTCGGTGGTGGCGCGCAGCGGGGAGGCGGTGATCTCGGCGCGCTGGGCCTCGTCCGTCGTGTACTGGTCCCAGAACCACTGCATCGCGTCGCGGCGCAGGAAGTAGCCCTCGGCGAACTGCTGGTAGGAGCCGGTGTCGAAGGCGGCGTCGGTGACCGGGTAGAAGAGGACCTGCTGGACGAGGGGCACGTCGCCGCGCTCCTTGGCCATCAAGGTCAGCGCGGCGGCCATGTTGCCGCCCACCGAGTCGCCGGCGACCGCGATGCGGGTGGCGTCGAGGGAGTGGGCGGCGCCGTCGCTGACGATCCACCGGGCGACGGTGTAGTTCTGCTCGATGGCGACGGGGTAGCGGGCCTCGGGCGAGAGGTCGTACTCGGGGAAGACCACCGCGGCGCCGGTGCCGACGGCGAGTTCGCGCACCAGGCGGTCGTGGGTGTGGGCGTTGCCGAAGACCCAGCCGGCGCCGTGGAGGTACACGATCACCGGGAGGACGCCCCCCGCTCCCGCGGGTCGCACGATGCGTACACGGACCTGGCCGGTGGGGCCGCCCGGCACGACGACCCACTCCTCGTCGACGGCGGGCTTGGTGACGTCGCCCGACTGCACCTCGTCGACGGCCTTGCGGCCGTCGGCCGGGCCGAGGTCGAACAGGTACGGCGGGTTCGCGGTCGCCTCGGCGAAGGACAGGGCGGCGGGCTCCAGGACCGGGCGGGGGCCGGCGTTCTCGGTCATGGCGGTCTCCTCGGATCGGATGCCGCGCACGCTCCGGAGGCGGTCTGCGCTGGGGAGCGGCGGCACAACATGAGAGTAGCGCGCCATTTAGTCGTGCACAACTTATTAGTGCTCGATACAATCGAGGGAACGTGAAAGCTAGGGTGGACGTCCTCGTGCAGGGCACAGGACCAGAACAAGGGAGCGAGACCATGACCGCAACCAGGGCAGAACCGAGGCAGGAGGGCTCCCTGCTCCTGGACGACCAGCTCTGCTTCGCCCTCTACGCGGCCTCGCGGGCGGTCACGGCACGCTATCGGCCCCTGCTGGACGAGCTCGGGCTCACCTACCCGCAGTACCTCGTCATGCTCGTGCTGTGGGAACGTGACGCCGGATACGCGGTCTCCGTACGCGACCTGGGGACCGCGCTCCAGCTGGAATCCAGCACCCTCTCTCCCCTCCTGAAGCGCCTGGAGGCGCACGATCTGATCCGCCGCGAGCGCCGTGCGGAGGACGAACGTTCCGTCGCCATTCGTCTCACCGAGACCGGCGTGCGCCTTCGCGAACGGGCCGGCACCGTGCCCGTGGCCATCGGTGACGCCATGGGCCTGACCCGCGAACAGGACGCCATGGCCAAGCAGTTGCTCCGCCTGCTCACCGCGAACGTCTCCGAGGACTGACATCCACAGGGGCATCCTCGCCGGTCCCTCAAATGGCGGCCCCCGGTTGACAGGCAGACGATGGAGTGGAGGCCCGCGAGAGTGCCGGCCGCGGCCAGAGTGGAGGGAAGCACGATGATCGAGGTCAAGACGGTCGAAAAGCCGGATGAGCGGCGCGATTTCCCCAGGGGCCACCTCGAAGCCGTCCACCTCACCGGGCTGGACTTCGCCGTGGCAACCTTCGAGCCCGGCTGGCGCTGGTCCGAGTCCGTGGCTCCGATCGCGGGGACCGAGAGCTGTCAGGTCCACCACAACGGTTATGTCGTCCAGGGACGGCTGCGCGTCCGCATGGACGACGGCGCCGAGAGCGAGGTCGGCCCCGGTGATGTCTTCGTGGTCCCGCCCGGGCATGACGCCTGGGTCGTGGGGGACGAAGCAGTGATCGCGTACGACTTCGCCGGCGGCATGGCCCAGGAGTACGCGAAGGCGGAGGAGGGATAGCCCGCGTCGGTCCCGGATCAGTCACGCGATCAGTTGCGTACGGGTCTGGTCGTCGCGTTGCGCAGGCGGATGCCGCTGAATCCCAGCGTGCTGGTGATCACGGCGTCCCAGAAATCCCAGAGGTTGTCGAGTACCCGCAGCTGGATTCCGGCGTCCCGGTGGAGCTGGAGCAGGTCGCCGACCGGCTCGGGCGGGCCGAGCGGTTCGACGGGCTCGCTCGCCACGAGGGCGTGCGGTACCGGATCGCCGAACGGCCGGAAGGCGGCGGCGGAGAATCGGTAGGCGAACAGCTGGACGTTCAGGAACCGCTCGACCCAGCCGTATTCGATCGCGTGCACGCGCTCGCCGCCGCCCGGACCGAGGATGCGTTCCCGGTCGGACGGCGATGTGCTCGGCACGGTCCAGGCCATGGCGCGCGGGCACTGCCGGGGAAACCAGTAGTCGGGCGCCCGGCCATGGTCGACGGCCCAGACGTAGGCCTCCGTCTGCTGGGCAGTGGCGGCGACGTGCGGGCGGAACTCGGTGATCGTGGAGTCTTCCGAGAAGTGCAGTACCTCTCCAGGTCGTGGACGCATGCACTGGTTTTACCGCAGAGCCACCGCCCAGGGACGGTCGCGCGTCACTCGTTGGGGGCGGCCGCGCTGATGTCGCCCAAGGCGGACTCCGGGTCCCGCTCGATGGCGAGGTCGCCCAGAGCGACGATGCCCACGGGGGTCTTGCCCTCGACGACAGGAAGCCGACGCAGGGAGTGTTCGCGCATCAACTGCACGGCGCGGCCCACCTCGTCGTCAGGGGTGACGGTGACGAGCTCCGGGCTGCACGCGGACTGCACGGTCGTGTCGGCGGGGTTCTTGTCCTCGGCGAGTACACGCACCACGAGGTCCCGGTCGGTGACCAGCCCGCGCAGTTCGTCGCCCTCGGCGACCAGCACCGCGCCGATGTTCTCGTCACGCATCCGGTGCGCGACCTCGCTGACCGCGGTACGCGTGCCCACCGCGACGGGGGCACTCGTCATGATCTCGCGGACTTTCTGAGCCATCGCTGTCCTCCGGTGAACGGGCGGCGACATCCCCAGCCGCCGCTGGACCGACCCAGTACCCGCAGGATCCGCCTCCAAGCACGCTCCCGTGCCCTGTCATCGGCCGGTCGCGTCATCGGACCGGGCGCGCCAGCCGTGCCACCGTCGTACGGAGATGACGATCACCGGCCCGTCGGGGGGCCGCCCACGATACTGGGCGTACTTCTGGCGCAGCAGCTCGACCGCGGCCGCGTACTCGTCGCGCGCGTCCCTTTCCGGAGCGTCCGGCTGTACGACCCGGGCGGTGCCGTCCGCCCGTACCCACCACAGCCGGTCCCAGTCCTCGTCGTACGCGTCCACCAGCAGACAGACCTCCGGGTGGGCGGCGATGTTGTCCAGCCGCTTCACTCGGCCCGGCCGTTTCGGCTTCCAGTCGATGGCGGTGACGATCTCGTCGCCGTGCTGGGCGAACACGAGCGGCACCAGGTGCGGGCGCCCCTCGGCGTCCGAGGTCGCCAGGCGTGCCACCGGGGCCTCGGCGAACCGCCGCCGCGCCTGAGCCTCGTCCATGACCGGCATGAGGAGCCTCCGTCCGGCTTTGTTCGGCTCGGTGTCCGTCCATGGTCGCGCGGGTTCTGGTTCTGGCCGAGCCGGGGGTACGTCCGACGCGGGGACGGGGCGGCCTTACGGTTGGGGTGACGTACCGACCTGAGGAGAAGCACCGCTCGTGCACGACGCACCGATCTACGACCAACTGATCTCCGAACGCGGCGACATTCCGCTCCAGGTCCGCAGCGAAGCCCGCCGGCTCCAGAGCGAACTCGGCTGGATCGCCGACGGGGGACCCTCACCCGTCGGCCGACCACTCGGCTCTCCCACCGCTCCCGCCTCCAACTCCCCTTCCCAGCCGTCCGGTTCGCAGGGGTGGTTCGCCGGACGGGAATGACGGGGACGACGGGGACGCAGCACCCGGGCGCCGGATTCAGACGCGCAGCCACTCCGTCACCACGACCTCCTCGTCGGTCCGCAGCCGTAGGGCGAACGGGCCGGTGAGGAGCAGTTCGCAGAGGAAGCGGCCCATCTCGTCGGCCGTGACCGTGCCGGTTGCCGTCGGCTGCGCGGTGCCCAGGATCTCGATCCGGGCGGGCTGCGGCGGCAGCACCTGGCCCGTCAGCCCCTCGGCGGTCACCTCTATGTCGACGGTGAGATCCCCCGTGCTGAAGGTCAGCATCCTGGGCACGTCCGCACCCCGGACCGGGATGGCGTCGACGAGCGAGTCGAATGTCAACTCGGCGAGCTGTGCGTCCAAATCGCGAAGCGAGTGCAGGGCGTAGGCCTCGACGGCGAGGTGCCGCAGCTCGGCGGGCACCGGGTCCAGGATGGCGGCGGCCTGGCGCAGCTCCTCCTCGAGAGCGTCGTCCTGAGCGGCCTCATCGAAGCTGTCGTTGCCAACGTTGTCGTTCACTGCACCCCCCGGGCGACCAGACGCGCACGCAGCCGCCGCAGGCAGCGCTGACGCAGGGGTCCGATGCTGCCCACGGCGATGCCCAGCGCGCCGGACACCTCCTGGTAGCTGGGCGGCGGGGAGGCCATCAGGACGCGGAGCAACTCCCGGCAGCGGTCGCCCAGTTCCTCGAACTCCTGCCACATCCGGCGAATGCGTTCCGCCTCCGCGGCGGCCTCCTCGGACTCGATCAGCGTCTGCTCGGGCGTACGGTCCTCGCTGATCCCGTCGAGTACCTGGGGATCGTCCGTGGGAGTCAGCCGTCTGGTGCTCTTGATGACCTTCAGGCACTCGTGACGCGCGGTGCTGGCGAGCCAGGACCCGGCCTTGTGCGGTTCGCGGATCCGCCCAAGGTGCTGGGCGAAGCGGAACCAGGCGGTCTGGTACACCTCGTGCGCGTCGGCGTCGGAGAGCCGGTGGGCGCGTACGACCGACCACACCAGCGGGCTCAACCCGTCCACCAGTGCTTTCCAGGCCGCCGCGTCCCCGTCGGCGGCGGACTGGACGAGCGCACCGACAGCATCACGATCCACGGCCCCACCCCTCGTGTACGGCAAGTCATCGTACGCCGCGGAGTGGGGGATTCCGACCGTGATCCGGGACAAGAGCACCGGGCCCGAGCAGGAGGTCATGCCGTCGCGGAGGGCGTGGCGACCGGGACCGGGCTCCAGGTCGGCGGGCGTAGCGCGGGCACGACGGCGCCGCGTACCTCCGCGTGGTCGCGGTTCGCCGACAGCAGCTGCCGCCGGGCGGCCCGGGGGTCGCTCTCCTTGTGCGCCGTCATATGGGCGGCGATCATCGCGGCGGTCACCGGGGTGGCGAACGAGGTTCCGCTCCACTGCGCGAGCCCCTCGAACATCACCTGCTCCGGCTTGGCGGGCGTGGGCTGCTGTTCCTCGCTCAACACGCCGATGTGCTGGGGGTGTTGGCAGGTGCAGGCGTATGCGAAGCCGTGCCGGCAGGCGTCGTACGTGGAGTGCTGGTACAGGTACGGGACGGGGGTGTCGAAGCCGGTGAGCGAACTGGTCAGCCGCTCCCCCGGCGCGTAGATCTTCACCCAGGAGCCGTGGTTGCTGAAGCAGGCGCCGAACTCGCCGTCGCCGCGCAGCGCTCCGACCGACAGCACGGCGTTCTCGTAGCCGGGGACGTCGGCGTAGGCGGCGGGCCAGAAGGGGGTGGCGCTGGCGTTGTTGCCGGCCGCCGCGACCAGGAGCGTACGGGGCTGGTCGCGCAGTTCCTCCATGAAGCGCTCCAGGCCGAGCAGACCGTCGGTGCTGCCGTTCGACGTGCCGGCGGAGAGGCTGATGAGGTCGGGCCAGCCGTTCTGGTCGACGGCCTCGAAGAGCTTGTCGCCGAACTCGGACTCCAGGATGGCGCCGACATCGCCCAGGGTCCCCCGTACGGTGATGTCGGTGTTGGGGGCGACCGCCGCGACGAGGCCCGCGATGAACGTGCCGTGGCCGACGTACTGCTTGAGGAAGCCCTGGTCGTCGGTCTCGGCGAGCGCGCCGTCGCCCTGGACGTGCGCCAGCAGGGGGTACGACCGGTAGTCGTGCATGAGTCCGGTGTCGATCACCAGGACGCCGACGGCGGTCTCCGGGACGTACGCCATTTCCGCCGGCGTCGGGTTGGCGGTGACGGTGGGCTGGGCGGGCACGGGTTCGTCGCCGGGGCAGGCGTTGACCGCGATCGTCACGACGTGGTTGCGGCTCACCAGCCGGCGTTCGGCCCGGCCCTCCGCCTCGCGCATGGCCCGCAGCGCCCCCGCGACGGCGCGGTCGCCCGATCCCGATCGGATGCCTGGTGCCGGGTCGCCCACTTGGATACGGGTGATGCCCGACCGGTTCGTCTCCGGTCCTGCCCTGCGGACGCTGTCCGCGCTGAGGCCCGGGATGTCGGCGGACCGTGCCCGCAGGGTGTCCTCGACGATCCGTGCGTCCTCGCCGTCACGGGCGAGGACGACCCCCTGCTCGTAGAAGAACTCGGCGGAGTCGTCCGGCCCCATCGCCAGGGGGACGTCCGGCATCGCGCGCCGGACCTGGTCGAACTGCTCCTGGAATCGCTGTGGTGCCATGGCGTGTCCCTCCCCTTCGGTCGACGGGTCGTCAATCAGAGCCGGGTGATGGCTGATTGATACAGCAGCCGTGATGACCGATTCGGCGTCATACCTGTCTGCCGTACTGCCCGGAGCCCTACCATCCTTTGGGTGACAGCCGGAAGCGACCCGATTTTCGAGCTGCTCCCGATGGTGTTCGCCCGCCCGGGCGACGCGCTGGCGAGGGCTCAGGCGGTGCTCGACACCGATCCTTCGCCGCTGCACGCCTCTGTCGCCCATCACGTGATCGGTATGTGGCAGCGGGACTTCGGTGATCTGCGGGTCGCGCTGCGGCATCTGCGGCGTGCCCGTGATCTCGCGGCACGGTCGGGTTCGGCCGACCGGGAGGCGGATGTCCTCGGCACGCTCGGGGTGGCGCTGGTCCACGCCGGTCGTACGCGGCAGGGTCTTGCCGCGTTCGAGCGGGGCGTCGCGCGGGGCACGGGGCATACTCGCGCCCGCGTCCTGTACCGGCGGGCGTACGTGTGGTGGGTGTTGGGGCACCATCGTGAGGCGCTGGACGATGTGCGCCGGGCGACGCCCGTGCTGCGGCAGGCGGGCGATGTGATCTGGACGGCGCGCGCCCTGACGTTGCGTGCCACCGTGCATCTGGCGCTGGGCGCGGTGGAGCGGGCGGAGGCCGACTTCACGGCGGCGGAGCGGCTGTGGGACACCACCGGCCAGGAGCACGACAAGGCCGATGTTGTGGAGAGCCGGGCGCTGGCGGCCTTCCGGTCGGGTGACATTCCCGCGGCGTTGCGTCTGTTCGACGAGGCCGAGGAGCGGTACGCGAAGCTCGGCACCCCGGTGTTCGTGTTCTACATCCGGCGTTGCGAGGTCCTGATGGCCGCCGGTCTCGCGCCCGAGGCGCTGGCCGAGGCCGATGCGGCGATCGGTGTGCTCGACCGCATCGGCGGCCAGACGACCCGTAAGGCGGAGCTGCTGCTGGCCGCCGCCCGTGCCGCCCGCCTCGCGGGCGATCCGCACACCGCGATCGCCCGGGCGGCCGATGCCGTACGCCTCTTCGCGGGCCAGCGTCGCGCCTGGTGGGAGACGCACGCCCAACTGGTACTGATCGAGGCCCGGTTGGCGGCCGGGCGTGCCTCGGGGCGGATGGTCGCCGATGCCGCGGCCGTGGCCGAGCGGCTGACGGAATGCGGCTCGCCGGCCGCGCCGGAGGCGTCGCTGCTCGCGGGGCGGATCGCGCTGCGCCTGGGCCGGCGGGCCGATGCCGAGCGGCATCTGGGTGCGGCCGCGCGCAGCCGGCGCAGCGGGCCGCCGCGGGCGCGGATGACGGGTTGGGCCGCGCAGGCGCTGCGGGCCGAGGCGGCCGGTTCCAGCCGGGGCGTACTGGAGGCCTGCCGGCGCGGGCTCGATGTGCTCGACGACCACCGGATGACGCTCGGTGCCTCCGAGTTGCGCGCCCGGGCGACCGCGCAAGGCGCGGAGCTCGCCGCGCTGGCGCAGCGAGCCAGCCTGGTCTCCGGCGGGCCGCGGCGGCTGCTGGTGTGGAGCGAGCGCTGGCGAGCCACGGTGCTCTCGGCTCCGCCGACCCGGCCGCCCGCCGATCCGGCCCTGTCGCGGAATCTCACCGCCTTCCGGGAGATCGCCGCCCGGGCGGAGGCGGCCCGCGTGGACGGGCGGCCGGTGCCGGCGCTGGAGCGTGAACAGCGGCGGCTGGAGCGGGAGATACGGTCCCGGACGCTGCGTATGCGCGGTGCGGTGTCCGGCGACGGGCACCGGTTCGATCCCGGCAGGCTGCTGGAGCGGCTGGGCGAGGGGCAGTTGGTCGAGATCGCCGAGCTGGGCGGCCGGGTTCAGGTGCTGCTCTGCGGCGAGGGCCGCGTACGGCGTTTTGAGGGCGGGCTGCTCGCGGACGCGCTGGCGGAGGCCGAGCATGTGCAGGCCGGGCTGCGGCGGCTGGCCCATCCCGGGGCGGAGGGCAGGCTCCAGGTGCTCGAGGCCGCGGGGCGGCAGCTGGAGGAACTGCTGCTGGGCGCGGCCGTCTCCCACCTGGGCCCGGGTCCGCTCGTGGTGGTGCCGCCGGCCAGGCTGCACCGTGTGCCGTGGGCGCTGTTGCCCTCGCTCCGCGAGCGTGTGGTGAGCGTCTCGCCGTCGGCGAGCAGCTGGCTGCGGGCCGTGGAGACTGAACCGCCGCCGGATGGAGGGCATGTACTGGTCCGCGGTCCTGGCCTTGCGACCGGCGGCGCGGAGGTGCCCGAACTCGCCGACCGCTACGGCGACACGACCGTGCTGGAAGGCGACGAGGCGCGGGTGCCGCGCGTACTGGACTCGCTCGACGGTGCCGTGCTCGCCCATATCGCCGCGCACGGTACGTTCCGCGCGGACAGCCCCCTCTTCTCGTCCCTGCGGATGGCCGACGGCCCGCTCATCGTGCACGACTTCGAACGCCTCAACCGCAGCCCGTACCGCATCATCCTGTCCAGCTGCGACACCGCCCGGCTCGCGTCGGTCGGCGCGGACGAAGTGCTCGGCCTGGTCACGGCCATGCTGCCACTGGGCACGGCGGGCATCGTGGCGAGCAGCGCGCCCGTCAACGACGCCATGGTGGTGCCGCTGATGCTCGCCCTGCACAAGGGCCTGAGCTCCGGCCTCTCCCTGGCCGAGTCCCTGCGCGACGCGCGCGCCGCACTGCCGGGCGATGCGGTGCATCAGGCGACGGGGTGGGCGTTCACGGCGTTCGGGGCGGCCTGAAGCCCCTCCACGGCGCGCGGCGCGCCGAGCACGTGTCACGCCGACCGTGCGGCCGGCATTGCCGCCACCTCCGGGGCGTGCATGAGCGAGGGCAGGGATTCGCGGTCGCCGGCGCCGAGTCGGGTGTAGGCGCTGTAGAGGTGGTTGCCGACCGTGCGGATCGACAAGGTCAGTTGTTCCGCTATCTCGCGGTTGCTCAGGCCGGCGGCGGCGAGGGTGACGATCTGCCGCTGGCGGGCCGTGAGTTCGCCCAGGACCAGGCCGGAGAGTGCCGGAGTGCGGGCTCCCTGGCAGCGCCGGGCCAGGGTGACGGCGCGCGTACGGGACATGCGGGCGGCGCGCGGGTCGTGGTGCGCCGACGCGGCCTGCGCGTGTGCTTCGGCGGCGAAGAGCAGGAAGCCGCGCTGTTCCAGGCGTTCGGCGGCTCGGTCCAGGGCCGGGCCGTCACCGCGGGCGAGGGCGTCCGCGTGCAGGGCCAGCAGGGCCGCGGGTTCACCGGGAAGCCGGGCCAACCGGTCCCCGACCAGGGCGGGTTCGCCGAGGCGCACCGCGTCGTACAGGGCGTAGGCGTCGTCTCCCGTGATCGACTCCAGTGCTCCGGCGGTGTCACCTCGGGCGGCCCTCAGCCAGGTGTCCGCCCGGCCTGGCGACGGATGCGCCCCGAGCGTCTCGCGAGCGGCCGTCGCGTTGCCCAACTGGGCTTGTGCCACGGCCAGTTCGGCACGGCAGCCCAGGTCGTCCGGAGCCGCCCGCATGCCTTCCCGCGCCCACGCCACGGCCTCGCGCAGCTCTCCGCGCAGCCGTGCGTACCGGGCGCGCACCACCGCGTACCCGGCCGGGACCGAGCTGTCCGGGTCCGCGCCCTCCCCGGTCAGCCAGTCCCCGATCGGGGTCGGCACGTCCCGTACATCTGCCTGCTCGACCCGCTGCGTCAACGTGGCGCCCTCCGCGTCGAGGGCCGGGTCGCACCGGGACGGCGTACGGGTCAGGCGCCTGGCCCGCAGTTGTCCGGCTTCGGAGCGGAGCACCGGGCCGTGCAGGGGGTGCGTGAGGCGGACCGCCGAGTGGTCGTCGATGGCCACCAGCCCCTGTGCTTCGAGGAGTTCGAGGATCCGTAGGTCCAGCTCGGCGACATCGAGGGGCAAAGGTTCGCTGAACGCGAGCCGTTCGAGGACCGCCCGTTCGTCGGGGTGGGCTCGGTCGAGGGCCTGCGCGGTCCGTTCGCGCAGGGCCGCGGTCACCGGCACCGGGCCCCGCCAGGCCCACGCGTCGGACACCCGGGTCAGCAGTCCGCGGTCGCGCAGCGCACCGAGCACTGCGCGCAACAGCCGCAGATCCCCCTGGCACAGCCGGTGCAGCCGGTTCACGGTGAGCGGCTCCGCCGCACCGCCGGCGCTCGCTGCCACGAGCTGTGCCAGGTCCTCACGTGGCAGCGGTTCCAGGCACAGGCGCGGCAGCAGCTCTCCGGTCCACAGCCGGGAGATCGCGCCGGGGACCGGCTCGCCGTCCGTCACGACGACGATCAGTCGGGTACGTCCGTGCACGGCCAGTTGGTGGACCAGCGCGGCCGACGCGTCGTCCAGCAGATGCGCGTCATCGACGATCAACAGCCGTACATCCGCGAGCAGTTGGACGGCGCGGTGCAGGGAGACCGGCTCCGGCAGCAGGTGCGCGAACGCGGCGAAGGGCAGCTGCCGGATCCCCGGCGTCCCCGTCACCTTCGCGCAGCCGGTGTCGCGGACGGCCTGAGTGACGAGCCGGGTCTTGCCGCAGCCCGCGGGGCCCGTCACCACGATGCCGTGCCGTCCGGCGGTCAGTGACCTGCGGATCAGGTCCAGTTCGCCTTCGCGTCCGGTGAACGGCCAGGGCAGTTCCAGGGTCTTCGCGTCCCGTTCGTAAGTCATCACGTACAAGAAGAGCCGGGCTACTCATCCCTGATACAGGGTGACTTGAGTACCCCGCGACTCAGGCGCCCGGCAGGCGGCAGGCGGCATCCTGTGCGCAGACCGCAGACCACCTTCCGGCACCCGGGGGAGCGGTCGAGGACGTCGCCTTCATGGGGGAGGGCGA
>NZ_BAAGPS010000059.1:0-80186 GCF_054783935.1 Streptomyces pseudoechinosporeus | reverse complement strand
CCCCCCACGCCCGGAGGCTCCGACGCGAAGCCGCGCGCCACGGCGTGTCAGCGGCTCAGCCGGTCGAAGCGGAAGGGCGCGAGGGCCTCGGGCCGTCGGCCGGTGCGGATGTACTCGGCGAGCTGGTGCCCGGTGGCCGGGCCGAGCGTGATGCCGAGCATGCCGTGGCCGGTGGCCGCGAAGGCGTTGTCGTGCCCAGGGACGCGGTCGATCACCGGGAGCCCGTCGGGGAGGAACGGCCGCCCGCCGACCCAGGGGTCCCGGATCAGGCCGACCAGATCGTCCGGGTCGTCGAACCAGCGGCCCAGGTAGTGCCGGCTGGCGAGGGCGACGGCGACGATACGGCGCCAGTCGAGCCGGTTGTTGTTGCCGCTCAGCTCCATCGTGCCGCCGATCCGCGTGGTGCCGCCGATCGGTGAGGCGACGGCCCTGCGCTCGCCGAAGTACAGCGTGTGCCGGGGCGCCCGGTCCAGCTCCACCGAGAAGCTGTAGCCCTTGCCCGCCTGGAGCGGCAGCGGCTGTCCCAGTGAGCGCAGCAGGTGCGGAGAGCGCATCCCGGCCGCGACGACGACGGCGGCGCAGGGGATCTCGCCCTGGGTGGTCCGCAGCGCGGCGATGCGCCCCGCGGTCGACCGGAACCCGGTGGCCTCCGCGTGCTCATGGACCTTCACCCCCGAGTCGGCGAGTGCCTCCCCCAGCCCGTGCACGAATGCCTCCGGATCGACCACGCCCTCCCCCTCGACGAGGTACGCGGCGCGCACCCCGGGCGACAGCGCGTCGTCCAGCAGATGCGCCTCGGGTCCGGTGGTGACGTCGTCGGGCATCGGGTAGCGGCCGTCCGCCATCTGCCGCTGGATCGCGAGATGGTGGCGGGCCTCGGCCGGCGACAGGAAGGCGTGCACCATGCCGGGCCGGGTCAGCGTCGTGGCGACGCCGTTCTCGCGCAGGCCGTCGAAGAGGTCGAAGGTGTCGCGGTTCAGCTCGGCGATCGCCGCGTAACCGCGCCGGAAGGCGGCCGGTGTGCTGCTGCGCCAGAACCGCCACAACCACCGTACGAACGCCGGATCCGGAAGGGGCCGCAGATACAGCGGCGAGTCCGGCTGTCCCAGCGAGCGGAGGGCGTAGCGCACCACTCCGGGCGCCGGGACGGGCGTGGAGTGGCTGAGGCAGACCCATCCCGCGTTACCCCGGGACGCCCCGGAGCCCAGTTCGCGCCGCTCGACGACCTCCACCGGAAGACCGGCCGCGGCCAGGTAGTACGCCGTGCACAGTCCGACGACGCCGCCTCCGACGACCACGACGGGGCTCTCGCCGAGCGGGCCCGCCGTACCGGATGCACCGGTCATGACGTGGACCCGTACGAGGCGAGGAACTCCCGGGTCCGGGCCCGGGCGGGGTGGTCGATGACGTCCTCGGGCCTGCCCTCCTCCACGATCCGGCCGCCGTCGACGAAGACGACGTGGTCGGACACCTCGCGGGCGAACGGCAGTTCATGGGTGACCAGCAGCATCGTCATTCCGTCCGCGGCGAGTTCCCGCATCACGTTCAGCACCTCGCGGGTGGCCTCGGGATCCAGGGAGGAGGTGGGCTCGTCGAAGAGCAGCACCTCGGGCTTGAGGGCGAGGGCCCGCGCGATGGCGACGCGCTGCTGCTCACCGCCGGAGAGCTGCTCGGGCTGGGCGAGGCCGCGGTGGGCTACGCCGACGCGGCGCAGCAGCGCGACGGCCCGCTCCAGCGCCTCCTGTTCGGGGATGCCCGCCTTGCGCTGCGCCAGGACGACGTTCTCCACGGCGGTGAGATGCGGGAACAGGTTGAACCGCTGGAAGACCATGCCGACCGTACGACGCAGCCGGGGCAGGTCGCGGCAGACCATCCGGCCGCCGTTGTGCACCACTTCCCCAGCGACCTCGACGGTGCCCGAGTCCGGCCGTTCCAGCAGGTTGACGCAGCGCATCAGGGTCGTCTTGCCGCCGCCGCTCTGCCCGATGACGCTGACGATCCGGCCGCGGTCGACTTCCAGGTTCACGTTGTCGAGGACGAGACGGCCGTCGAAGGACTTGCTGAGGCCCTCGATCCGTACGACGGCCTCGGTGGTGGCCGCCCGTATGACGGTCTTCGCTGTGGTGACGGGCTCGGTCATACCGCCGCCTCCTTCCGGTCGGCCTTGCGATCGGTGCCGGCCGAGAGGTCGGCCGCGAGCAGTGCGCGGGCGGCCCGCATCCGGCGCCTTCGCCACGGAGACAGGGGGACGCCCGCGCGTACCTTTCGCTCCAGCAGCAGGAGGAGCTGGGAGAGCGGGTAGCAGAGGACGAAGTAGATGGCCGAGATGACCAGGTACACCTCCAGTGCGCGGAAGGTGGACGAGGTGATCAGCCGCCCCTCTGACATCAGCTCGGCGGCGGAGATGGTGACCAGCAGTGACGTGGACTTCAGCAGGTCGACCAGGAAGGTGTTGGTGCCGGGCAGTGCCTGCCGGACGGCCTGCGGCAGGATCACCTGGCCGAAGATGCCGGCCCTGCCCAGTCCCAGCGCCTCCCCCGCCTCCGTCTGTCCGGCGTGCACCCCGCTGATCGCGGAGCGGAAGATCTCGGACAGGTAGGCGGCGTAGAAGACGACGAGGCTGACGCAGCCGGCCGTGAACACGTCCAGCTTGAGCCCGGCGGAGGCCAGTCCGAAGTAGGCCAGGAAGATGATGGCCAGGAGCGGGATGTTCTTGAAGACCTCGGTGTAGACGGCGGCGACGGCGCGCGCGGCCCACACTTTGCTCAGCCTGAGCAGGGCCACCGCCAGGCCGAGCAGTACGGCGCCGACGAAGCTCACGACGGTGTAGGAGACGGTGCGCCAGAGCGCGTCGAGCAGATCGGACTGGTAGTCGGACCAGGGGACTTGGAAGAGACCGGACATGTCAGCCCCTCACTTCGCGATGGACGGGGGCGTCCAGTCGGCGGGCCGGTCCACGCCGCGGCGCGCGGTGGCGACAGCGGCGTCGGGCGTGAGGAACTGCTCCGGGTCACCGCCGTACTTCTCGACGAGCTTGGTCATCTCGCCGTTCTCGTACATGGCGTCGATCTGCTCGGAGATCGCCTGCTCCAGCTTGGTGGCCTTCTTGGGGAGGTAGAAGCCGGTCTGGTACGGCTGGAAGTACTCGTACGCGGGCTTCGCCTTGACCTGCTCGGCGGTCGGCGGCGTCATGTACTGGGTCTCGATCTTCAGCTCCGGCCGTTCCTTCTGCGCCGCGATGATGATCAGCGGGTCGAGGAAGCCCACGTCGACGCGGCCCGCGCCGAGGTCGTCGAAGACGCCGTTGGCGTCGGGGTAGGCGTGCAGCTTGGCGTCGGGCACGGCCTGGATCGACTTGACCCAGACATAGCCCTCGACGGTGCCCAGTTCCAGGCCCTTCAGGTCGTCGACGGTCTTGTACGTCTTGCCGTTTCTGACAGCCATCGCCGGGGGCGAGTAGTACGGCGGATCGGTGAACAGCCCCTGCTTCTGCCGCTCCTCGGACCAGGCGACACCGCCGATGGTGATGTCCACCCGGCGGGACTGCACTCCGGCCAGCATGCCGGCGAAGTCCGTGACCTCGGGCTCGACCTTCAAACCCAGCTTGTCCGCCGCATAGTTGAGGATGTCGCCGTCCAGCCCGACGATCTTGTCGCCCTGGACGCTGGTGTACGGGGCGTACGGCTGAACGGCCACCTTGAGCACGCCCGGCGTGAGAGTGCCGAGCGCGGCGGTCTTCGCGGACACATTGGCCGGTTCGTCGTCGCTGTCCGAGCCGCAGGCTGCGGTGGCCGAAAGCAGGAGTGTCGCGGACAAAGCGGCGACAAGTGAGCGCACACGGGTCATCGGCATGGCCTTCCGTTTTGGCACTGAAGGGTCCGCCGTTCACCTCGCTGTGCCCCGGCGGGGGATGTGACAGGGCCCATACGCTATGGACCGGCTCGCGGTACGTCACCGGTCACTTCGTCTGAACTTATGGCCGAAATCGCTCGATGCACTGTACGGTGCGTCCAATCCGGGTAGCGGCCTGGCGGCGGGAGGAGCCTTGATGCTGAGCCCGTCACTCGCGCAGGAGATCGCCGGGGACACCTCCGCGGTCATCGGCTTCAACGTGCTGATCACCGATGCGGAGGGCACGGTCATCGGCAGCGGCGACAGCAGCCGCGTCGGCACCTTTCACGAGGCGTCCGTCGAGGTGATCCGTACGCAGGAGCCCGCCACGCACAACGCCTCGCAGGCCCTCCAACTGCGAGGCGTACGCCCCGGAGTCACCCTGCCGCTGGTCACGGACGGGCAGGCGGTGGGCACGGTCGGGATCACGGGTACGCCCGCCCAGGTGCGCCGCTTCGGACTCCTTGTGAAGCGCCAGACGGAGATTCTGCTGCGGGAGTCGGTGATGCTGCGCTCCCGACTGCTCGCCGAGCGGGCGGCCGAGAAACTGCTCGCCGACATCGCCTCGTACGACCCTCATGTCGTGGAAGGCGAGTTCCTGCTGTTCCGGGCCGCCGAGCTGGGTTTCGACCTGCGGCTTCGGCGGGTGGCGGTGGCGTTCGAGGTGACCGTGCCCGATGCGGGCGCCCGCCGTCAGGGGGCGCCGACCCGTGACATGGCGCTGGTCCGCTCGGAACTGCTCCGCACGGTTCGCGAGGTCTTCGCCGATCCCCAGGACATCGTCGCCACCACGGCGCCCGGCTGGATCGGCGTATTGCACCGACTTCCGGCCAGGCGTCCGGTGACGTCGCTGGTCGGCGACTGCCGCCGGGTCACCGACGTCATCGCCGCCCAGGACGGCCTCAACGCCCGCGCCGGGATCGGCGAACCCGCCTCGTCGGTCGGCGACCTGCACGACTCCTACCAGGACGCCTGCGACGCGCTCCGCCTCGGCGCCCGCGTGACGGGAAACTCCCCCGTCCATCTGATCACCGACCTCCGCGTCCACCAGGTCCTGGCAGCGGTGGGCCAGCCCGCCCGCAACCGCCTGCTGGCACTCACCGCCGCGGACCTGCGCACCCAGCCGGACTGGCCGGTACTCCGTGACACGATCACCGCCTGGTGCGAGAACGGCTTCAACCTCGTACGGGCCTCCGCGGCCCTGCACATCCACCGCAACACCGTCGTCTACCGGATGAACAAGATCGAGCAGATCACCGGCCGTCCGCTGCGTGAGCACCGGACGACCATGGCTTTGTACCTGGCGTGTCTGGCCGACCAGTTGGGCAGCGGGGTGGCTCCTGCGGGCGATTCCTAGGCCCGCAGCTCCGCGAGACGCTCGAGGTCGTCCTGGACCGACTCCCGCTCCTGCGCGCCGAGTTGAACCGCGGCGGCCTCGGCGAGCGCGGATGTCGCAGTCTCTCCGTCACCCAGGCGCCCGGCGACATCCGCACGCAGTACGAGGAGGCGCAGCAGCTGCGCGGGCGTGGGGCGCTCGTCCTCGAGACACAACACCCGGTCGATGACCTTCGCGGCGGCCGCCGGATCCTCCTTCGAGTCCGCGAGGAGTGACGCGTGATGCAGGGCCCGCGCGAAGGTCTCCTTGGGCGCGGGCCGATGGCGCTGGTCCTCACTCGTCGGCTGACCGATACGGATGCAGTTGCCGCCCGGGTCGGTCATGAGGAACTGCCGCATGCCGTACGACATGTTCTTCAGCGCCCCGATGCGCGGCAGCCCGCGGGTCGGGATCTTCCCGTACGCCGCCTTGAGTCCGGTCCGGAAGGACTCGTGCAGCCCGTCGACGTCATCGGTCAGTACGTAGCACGTGCCGTACGACTCGGTCGGCTCGTGCTGCTTCAGGCCGAAGAACTGCAGCTCGATGTCGCCGCGCTCGACGACCGCGTACGGATTGGGGCTCATCTGTTGGAAGGTCACCTCGAACCCGAGGGCGGTGTAGAAGTCGAGAACGGGCTGGATGGTCCGGCACGGCAGGATCGGAATGGTCTTCTCAGCCATGCCCACCACTCTAGTCAAAGTTGAATAGGGGTGGGGAGATTATCTCGGTGCATTGATGACGCAGTTGATCGCGGAGGCTACGTCTTCGGCGACATGGGTGGGCCGGTACGAGTCCTGGGTCCACGGTCGGCCGTCCGACACCCACACGCTGCGCAGACCGAGCGTGTTCGCGCCCGCGATGTCGGCGTGCGGTGAATCTCCGATCACCCAAGCGCCGACGAGGGACCCTTCGACGCCGGCCGCTGCCGCTCTGAAGATCTCCGGCCCGGGCTTTTTGTACCCGACTTCCTCGGAGACGGCCCAGCCGTGGACGAGTTGGTCGAGTCCGGTGTTGCGGATCTTCGCTTCTTGCTGCCTGGTACGGCCGTTTGTGACGATGACACAGGTCCAGCCGTCGGCCAGTGCCATGCCCAGGGCCTCGCGTGAGGACTTCGTCAGCACCACGCGGTCGGCCGCGCCGTTGTCGAGCAGGGTGCGGATGGCGGTGCTGGGCACCAAGGCCCCGTATCGGTCGGTCATGGCCGCCGCGACATCCTGACGGGCGGTATAGCCACTGGCGTCGAGGGTCATCACCCACGTGAGATCTGAATCAGGCAGGTCGTGATCGGCCAGGAATGCCTGGACAGCGAGACGGAAGGCCGCGTCGCGGTCGACCAGAGTGTTGTCGAGGTCGAGCATCAGCAGCGGCATGATCGGCAGTAGATCACGAGCACCCCCGTCATTCATGATCTCTGGTCGGTCGACTCTCCTTCGTCGGAATAGATCACCAGCGTCTGTTCCGGCTGTTCGGCCAGGTGAAATGCGGTGTAAGCGAAATCGGTCACCGCGCCTCCCGGGCGCCGCAGCCGTTTCCGTCCGCTGCGCCGGGGCTGTACGTCGTACCGCGGCCACCAGGCACGCGCTGCCGGGCTGGCCGTGTTCAGCTCGTCGATCAGTCGGGTGAAGCGGGGGTCGCCGGGGTGCCGTCCGCTCAGCGTCCGTAGCCGGGCGAGGAGGCCGCGCGCCTCGGGCTCCCAGTCGACCAGGACGTCCCGGGCGGCGGATTCGAGAAACACCCAGCGGGCGAAGTTCGCCGGCCGGTCCGTCGCCGCGGTGAGGTTCGGGAACAGCGTGTCGGCCGCCTGGTTGTGGCTCAGCACGTCGTAGTTGCCCGCGATGATGTACGCCGGGTGCGGCTGGAGCAGGAGCGGGACGGCTGCCGCCTCGGCGGCGAGCGGCTCCGGCTCTTCGACCTCGGCCGCCTGTGTGTGACCGGCAAGTTGGAAGAGATGTCCACGCTCGTGCCGGTCGAGCCGCAGCGCCGAGGCAAGGGCGTCGAGCACCTGGTCCGAGGCGCGGATGTCCCGGCCCTGCTCGAGGTAGGTGTACCAGGTGGCGCTGATCCCGGCGAGCAGCGCGAGTTCCTCCCGGCGGAGTCCCGGCGTCCGGCGTCGGCCGGTGTGAGGCAGGCCGACTTCGTCGGGGGTGATCCGCTCTCGGCGACTGCGTAGGAAAGTGCCCAGTTCGCGGCGTTGATCCGGCTGTTTCGGCATGGTGGATGGGATCTCTGGTTCCAGAATAAATGCGTTCTGGATACCAGGCTAAGCCCCCCACAGACTGGTGCCCGCACGACGTGCGAAGGAAGACGAGAAGGAAGAGGAAGAAATCATGTCGGGAATCGACGGCAAGGTCGTCGCGATCACGGGAGCCAGCAGTGGCATCGGCGAGGTGACTGCGCTGCTGCTCGCCGAGCGCGGCGCTCGGCTCGTCCTCGGGGCGCGCCGGTCCGAGCGCCTCGCGGAGCTGGCGGCACGGATCGAGAAGGCGGGTGGCGTGGCCGTGCAGATCCGTACGGACGTCACGCGGCGGGACGACCTGCACGCCCTGGTCGCACTGGCCGACGAGCGGTTCGGCCGGCTCGATGTGATGGTCGGCAATGCCGGGGTCGGTACGATCTCACCCCTCGACGACCTGCGCGTCGAGGAGTGGGACCAGATGGTCGACGTCAACGTCAAGGGTGTGCTGCACGGAATCGCTGCCGCGCTGCCGGTCTTCCGTGCGCAGGGCACCGGCCACTTCATCACCACTGCCTCCACGGCCGCGTTCCGTATTGTGCCGACCATGGCGGTCTACGCCGGTACGAAGTTCGCGGTCCGCGCCATCTGCGAGGGCCTGCGCCAGGAAGCCGGCGACGCACTGCGCGTGACCACCGTCTCTCCTGGCGTGGTCGGCACCCATTTCACCGATGCGTCGACGAACCAGCAGGTCAAGGCGCAGATCACGCAGATGCGGGACCGGATCGCGATCCCGCCTGAGGCGATCGCCCAGGCCATCGCGTTCGCCATCGAGCAGCTGGCCACCGTCGACGTCAACGAGATCGTCGTCCGGCCCACCGCCCAGAACTGACCCCAGCACCCTCTTCAGAACTGACCCCAGCACGCTCTAAGTAACCAGCGCCACCTTGCCCTTGGTGGCACGGGACTCCAGAGCGGTGTGTGCGGCTGGTGCGGCGGCGAGGCGGAAGCGGCTTACGGCAGGGCGCAGTCGGCCGGCCGCGGCCTCGGCCAGTGCCAGTTCCTCCAGTGCGCGTACGCCGCCGGGGCGGTCCATCAGCCCCCGTTCACCAAGGCCAACCGCCGTGAAGACGGGGCGACTTGGTCAGGGCCTCCCCAGCCCGCGGCGTGTTCAGCCGGCGAGAAGGTCGCGGAGGGCCTTGGTGATGTCGGCGGGGGCTTCTTCGGCCATGAAGTGGCCGCAGGTGACCGTGGTGTGGTGCAGGTCGGGCGCCCACGCCCGCCACAGGGCCGTGGCGTCGTAACCGAGGGCGGCGCCCCAGTCCAGCTGCAGGACACTGACCGGCATCCGCAACGCGTTGCCGGCCGCGCGGTCGTCGCGGTCATGGTCGACGTCGATGCCCGCGGAGGCCCGGTAGTCGGCCACGATCGAGGGCACCGCGGAGCGGCAGGCGTCCAGGTAGGCGGCGCGGATGTCGGCCGGGATCGCCCGCGGGTCGCCTGCCCACAGGTCGAGGAAGTGGCCGAAGAAGGCGTCCGCGGAGGCGGCGATCATCCGCTCGGGCAGGCCGGGCGGCTGCGCCATCAGGTAGAGATGGAAGCCAAGGGCCGCGGTGGTGCCGTGCAGCGCCTCCCACATGTCGACGGTGGGCAGTACGTCGAGGCAGGCCAGGTGGGTGATCGCGGCGGGATGGTCGAGACCGGCGCGGAAGGCGACGAGCGCACCGCGGTCATGGCCGGCCAGCGCGAACCGCTCGTGGCCCAGCGCGCGGGCCAGGGCGATGACGTCGGCGGCCATGGTGCGCTTGGCGTAGACGTCGGGGCCTGTCTCCGCGGGTTTGTCACTGGCTCCGTAACCGCGCAGGTCGGGGCAGATCACGGTGTGGTCGTTCGCGAGATCGGCGGCGACGTGCCGCCACATCAGGTGGGTCTGCGGGAAGCCGTGCAGCAGCACGACCGGGCTGCCGGAGCCACCGACGGCGACGTTGAGGGCAACGCCATCAGCGACAGGAACGCGCTGGTAGTCGAAGTCGGGAAGGGTCGGTGCCATGGTGTGCTGCTCTCGTTCGAGGCGGTGTCCGAGCCGCCGGCCGTATCGATGCCTTCAGCCTGTGGGAGGCGAATGAGCATCTGGTCAGCGCGCTATAACGTGGCCCCGGACGAGGTCGGAGAGGGCGGTCGAGGGCGTGCGGGTCGAGTTCGGGGTGCTGGGTCCGGTCGTCGCCTGGGACGACGCCGGGGAGCCGATCGCCCTGAAGGGCCCACGGCACCGGGCGGTTCTGGCCAGGCTGATCGTCGCCCGTCGCCGCGTGGTCCCGGTGACCCGCCTCGTCGAGGACCTCTGGCCGGATCCGCCTCCCAACGCCGTAGGAGCGGTACGTACCTTCGTGTCCGCGCTGCGCCGTGCGCTGGAGCCGGAGCGTGGGCCGCGGACTCCGGCCCGCCTCCTGGTCACCGAGGGGCCCGGGTACGTCCTGCGGGCCGGCCAGGACACGGTCGACGCCTGGGCCTTCGAGCGGGAGGTGGCCGCCGCCGGGGCATTGCCCGCGGCCGAGAGAGCGGCCCGGCTGGAGCAGGCGTCGGAACGGTGGCGCGGCCCCGCCTACGCCGACTTCGCCGACGAGACCTGGGTCCGCGCCGAGCGCTCCCGGCTGACCGAACTGCGCCTGCACGCCCTGGAACGCCGGGCCGAGGCACAGCTGGCCCTGGGCCAGGCGGCCGAGGCCGTGCCGGACCTCGACGCGCACGTGACCGAGCACCCCTGGCGCGAGGACGCCTGGCGTCTCCTGGTCCTGGCGCTGTACCGCACCGGCCGCCAGGCCGACGCGCTCGCCGTACTCCGCCGGGCACGCACCCTGCTGACCGAACAACTCGGCGTGGACCCGGGCCGGAGACTGCGCGGCCTGGAGTCGGACATCCTCCACCAGGCCGGCCACCTCGACGCCGGGCCGACCGCCGAACACGTGTGGGCGCAGGCGACCGCCGCCTACGAGCGCACTGTGCCCTCCGCTTCCCGCGCCCGGCTGGAGTCGACGGTGGGGCTGCTGCGCAATCTCGCGGTGACCGGGGGCGGCGGCGGTCTGCAGGCGGCCCGCGGGCACCGGGTGGCGGCCGTCGCGGCGGCCGAGCAACTGGGAGACCCGGAACTGACAGCCCGCGTGATCGGGATCTACGACGTCCCGGCGATCTGGACCCGCCTGGACGACCCGGAACAGGCCGGGCACGTCGTCGCGGCGGCCGAGCGCACCCTGACCGCCCTCCCGCCCACCGGACACGAGGCGGCCCGGGCCCGGCTGCTGGCCACGATCGCTGTGGAGTCGCGCGGCACACTCCCCACGGTCTCCACGACCGAGGATGTCCCCATGGCACACGGCTTGCAGGCCGCGCGACAGGCCGAGGCAATCGCCCGCCGTCTGGACGATCCCACGCTGCTCGCCTTCGCCCTCAACGGCCGGTTCATGCAGACCTTCCACCGCGCGGGGCTGGCTCCGCGCCGCGACGCGATCGGCGCCGAGCTGATCGAACTGTCCACGCGACACGGCCTGGTCACGTACGAGGTACTCGGCCACCTCGTACGCCTCCAAGCCCGCAGCGCACTCGCCGACTTCACCGGCGCGGACCGGCACGCCGCGGCCGTGGACCGTCTCGCCGAGCGCAACGAGCTGCCACTGGTGGGCGTGTTCACGCAGTGGTACGCCGCGCTGCGGCTCGCCGCGGCGGGAGCGTATGCCGAGGCGGAGGCTGCGTACCGCAGCGCGGCCACGCGCCTGGACGGCGCCGGCATGCCCGGACTGCGGCGCGGGCTGCTCCCGCTCGCGCTCCTGAGCCTGCGTGTGCAGCAGGGGCGCCCCGTACCGGCCGACGACCACACCGACTGGGGTCCGTACGAACCCTGGGTCCGCCCCCTGATCCTGCTGGACCAGGGCCGACGCCACGAGGCCGCGGCGGCGCTGCACTCGATCCCGGACCCACCGCGCGACCTGCTCCTCGAAGCTCTGTGGTGCCTGACGGGGCGAGCAGCCATCGCCGTAGGCGACCGGGAGCTGATGCGGCGCGCCCATACCGAACTGACGCCCGCGGCAGAGGAGTTGGCTGGAGCCGGCAGCGGGCTGCTCACCCTGGGTCCCGTATCCCACCACCTCTCCGCCCTCGCCGCGGCACTTGAGCGGCACCCCCGATGAGGCTGCTCCCGGGCCTACGCCTCCGGAGCTAATGCACACTCGCGGCAGGCCGCACCACGATCTCGTTCACGTCGACCTCGGCGGGTCGGCTGATGGCGAAGGCGATGGCGTCCGCGATCGCGGAGGCGGGGATGGCCACCGCACGGTAGGCCTTCATGTCGTCACGGGCCCGCGGGTCGGAGATGGAGTCGGCGAGTTCGGACTCGGTGACGCCCGGGGAGACGACGCTGACCCGGATGTCACCGGGCGATTCCTGGCGCAGCCCCTCGGAGATGGCGCGTACGGCGAACTTGGTGGCGCAGTACACCGCGGCGGTGGGCACCACCTCGTACGCGCCGACCGACGCGACGTTCACGAACTGCCCACCACCCTGCTCCCGCATCACCGGCAGGGCCGCGGCGATGCCGTGGAGCACGCCACGGACGTTCACGTCGATCATCCGGTCCCACTCGTCGACCTTCAGTGCCGCGAGCGGCGAGAGCGGCATCACCCCGGCGTTGTTGACCATCACGTCCACCCCGCCCCAGCGACCGCGGGCGGCGGACACGAAGGCGCGTACATCGGCGGCGTCCGTGACATCCAGCGGCTGGTACGCCGCGCTGCCGCCCTCGGCGGTGATCTTCGAGACCAGCTCTTCCAGACGATCGGTGCGCCGCGCGCCCAGGAAGAGATGGTGGCCGTCGGCGGCCAGCCGCAGGGCAGCCGCCTCGCCGATGCCGCTGCTCGCGCCGGTGACCAGTACCACCTTGGCCGTGTTCGTCATGCCTGCTTCTTCGTTCGTCATGCCTGCTTCTCCTGCCGGTGGAGGACGAGGTGCTCGTGATGGAGCACGCCGTCGCGGATGTCGCCCGTCGCCGTGAATCCGGTGTCGTCGACGTAGTCCAGGTGGCTGCCGGTCACCGTGTACCGGCCGGTGTACGCGCTGCGCCGGTCGCCGCGGGCTTCGTCGTAGCGGCCGTCCGGGCGCAGCTCCTGGCGTATGTGACCGTCTGCCGTCACCCACATCCCGACCACGTCGACGCTGTCGTCGTCAACGGTCCTGGCCATGGCGAACTCCTCTCGTCCGTCGGTGCGGTTGTCTCCTGCGCCACCGAGTCTGGGCAGGTCGGCGACCGTCAACCAGGACGCGTGCTGCCTGGGTGCGACACACCCAGGCAGCGCATCGAGTCGCCGCCTAGCCTGAGGCCATGGCTGACAACCACTTGGGAGACTTCCTTCGCGCGCGGCGGGCGGGCCTGCGGCCGGAGGACGTCGGCATGGCGAGCTACGGGGTCCGACGCGTCCCCGGACTGCGCCGTGAGGAGGTCGCCGTTCTCGCCGGGGTGAACGCCGACTACTACACCCGCCTGGAACAAGGCCGCGAACGCCACCCCTCCCCCCAAGTGCTCGACGCCCTCAGCCACTCACTGCGCCTCGACACGGACGCCCGCGCCCACCTGTTCCGGCTGGCCGGGACCATTCCGAGCGACCAGCCGTCCGTCCACGCCCCCGACAGGGTCGGTCCGGCGCTGCGCCAGCTGATGGACGGATACCCGAACACCCCGGCGTTCGTGATCAACCCGACGCTGGACATCATCGCCGCGAACGCCCTGACCGATGCCCTGTACTCCCCCTTCGAGCCGGCGGACAACCTGGCCCGGATGGCGTTCCTCGATCCCGCGCATCGCACCTTCTACCCGGACTGGAACGGGACGGCCCAGGCCACCGTGGCCAATCTGCGCCAGGCAGCAGGACTCGACCCGGACAACCCCCGGCTACGCGAGCTCGTCCGCACCCTCACCGAGCACAGCGCGGACTTCACCCGCCTGTGGAACGCCCACACCGTGCGCGGCAAGACCCAGGACGCCAAGCGTTTCCTCCACCCGGACGTCGGCCAACTCGCCCTCACGTACCAGGCTTTCGACGTACGCGACGCTCCCGGCCAGCAACTCGTCATCTACCACGCCGAGCCAGGCAGCCCCAGCGCCCACGCCCTGGGCCTCCTCGGCTCCCTCCACGCCACCCGACACCAGGCGGAGCACCGTCACCACGGCTAGACACCGGCAGCGCTGACGAACCGTCATGGCCCAGTTACGGCCCGGTCCCCCGCCGAAGGCACCACCGTGTAGAAGAGCCGCTTCCAAGCGCCGGACCTGGTCAGGGCCAGTCCCAGCGGCTCCAGAGCGGCATTGAGCCTGTCGAGCCGGGCGCGCAGGGCCGCACGGTTCAGGGGTTGTTCGGCGGTGCCGAGCAGTCGGCTCAGGTCGTGGCAGCACCACGGCTGTCGATCGGTGAGCAGCAGACGCAGGAGCAGTCTCTGCGAGCCGTGGTGGGGAAGCATCGAGGCCGGCGGGGAAACCTGCTCGTGGGGTACGGGCCTCGCCGAGGCCAGCGAGCGCCGTTCTGTGGCCAGCCGTACGGCCAGTTCCTGGATCGGCATGTTCCGGGTCAGGACATTGTCGGCTCCCGCGTCGAGGAGATCGGCGGCATCGGTGCCTTCGGGTACGAGGGCGATGACGGGCGCCAGCCGGCGCAGCAGTCCGACGCGATGCTCGAGGCCAGGTCTCCACCGCTCGTCCGGTACGTCGAGGATCGCGAGCGACCGCGGCTGCGTCAGCAGCTCTTCGTAGGCGTGGTGCGATCCCCACGGGTGGACGAGCGGAGGCAGTAATCGTGCCCCGCGCAGGGCGCGCAGCAGGGGTCCGCTACGGGATCGGTCGAGAGAGACATTGACGTAGGTCATGTTGCTTCTCACTCAGCGGGCAAATAGGTCTCGGAGTGCCTTGGTGATGCCGGCGTCGACGCCGGCATCACCAAGGCAACGTTGTCAGTGACGCATCCGCCATCCGCGGACACGCAGAGACTGCCATGTCCGAGTCAACATGCAGACCGCATTCGATCGGGTGCGTCCGGAAGTGGCGCACTTGTTACGAGACGCTGCGGACCCCACGACCAACAGGCCCATGAGAACGGGCTGTTCGCAGACATGTTGAGTCTCTTTCTGCACATGTCTTGACGCGTTCCGCTCGGTCGACCTCATAATGTCGCGTCCACATATCTAAACGTTGTTTCTTCTTGTGGACGTTGTGGCCGTCGTGTGGACGTAGCTCGAACAGCCCGGAGGATCAGTGGCCGGTCCAGGCTTATTGCGCACCCGCTCCATCGCCCGTTCTCGCCGGGGGCGAGCGGTGGGCGCGTTCATGTCCGTAGGCGTTCTGCTCGCCGTCTCCGGATGCTCGGTGGCCGGCGCCGACCCCATCGGGGAAGGCCCGGACACCCTGCGCGTCGTCCTGCCCGAGGAGCCGCCGACGCTCGAGCCCTGCGATGCCTCGCTCACCGCGACGGGCCGGGTGACGCGGGCCAACATCACGGAGGCGCTGACCGAGCGCGAACCGTCCACGGGGCGGCTGGAACAGGCGCTGGCCACCAAGTGGACCCGTACGTCGCCCACTTCGTGGACCTTCACGCTCCGCGAGGGCGTCACGTTCCATGACGGCACACCGTTCACGGCCGAAGCGGCGGCGTTCTCGATCAAGCGCGCCACGGACTCGGACATCGACTGCAATGTCGACGGCTATATCTTCACGGACAGCGAGGTCACCGCAACTCCTGTCAATGACACGACACTTGAGGTCAAGACGGCGAAGCCGGACCCGATCCTCCCGCTGCGCCTGTCCTTCGTCGAGATGGTGCCGACCACCACCAACCCCGGTGCCAGGGTGCGCGAGCCGGTCGGCACGGGCCCGTACCGGATCGACGAATGGAGCCAGGGCCGCTTCCTTCGCCTGAAGCGCTACCCCGGCTACTGGGGCAAGGCCCCCGAGTACGCCGCCGCGAAGTACGTATGGCGGGCGGAGGGCAGCGTACGCGCGGCCATGGTGACCAATGACGAGGCGGATGTCGCGATCGGGCTCGCTCCCGAGGACGGGGCGGGCGACCGGGCGGTGGAGTTCGCCACCAACGAGGTCTCGTTCCTGCGGATGGACGCCGACAAGCCGCCCCTCGACGACATCCGGATCCGCCAGGCCATCAACTACGCCATCGACCGCGAAGGCCTGGTCACGGCGGTCTTCGCGGGCCGGCCGAGCGGCCAGCTCGTCGCGAAGGGCGTCACCGGACACAACCCACGGGTACGGGCATGGCCGTACGACCCGGAGCGCGCGAAGAAACTCGTGAACGAGGCACGCGCCGACGGAGTCCCGACCGACCGGACCATCACGATCATCGGCCGCAACGCCATCTACCCCAAGGCCGCCGAGGCGATGGAGGTCGTACAGGACGGCCTGCTCAAGGCCGGGCTGAAGGTCGAGATCAAGATGCTCGACGTCAACGCCTGGCTGGAGTACCTGCTGCGGCCCTTCCCCAAGGGCATCGGTCCCACCCTCCTCCAGGCACAGCACGGCAACCAGGCGGGGGACGCCGCGTTCACGATGGGGCAGATCTACGGCAGTGAGGGCGCGCAGAGCAGTTACGGCACTCCTGAGCTGGACGCGTTGATCGACGAGGCCCAGCTCGCCGGGGGCGAGGCGCGGCAGAAGGCGTTCGCGGACACCTTCGCGTACCAGAACGACGAGGTCGTACGGGACGCCGTCATGGCCAACATGACCGGGATCATGGCTCTTTCCTCGAACGTCCGTTACCGGCCGGACTCGGCCACCAATGACGAGATGCGGCTCGCCGACATGCACCGTACGGACTGAGGGAGGAGCGGACCGATGTTCACCATGCTGCGCCGTCGCGCTGTCTCCAGCGTGATCCCCCTGCTGGTCGTGGTTCTCGGGGTGTTCTTCCTGGCCCGTCTCACCGGGGACCCCGCCAATCTGTACCTGCCGCTCAGCGCGACGCCCGAGATGCGGGCCGAGTTCGCTGCCCGCAACGGTCTCGACGACCCGCTGTTCGCCCAGTTCGGTGACTACCTCGGCCAGGTCGCCCACCTGGACTTCGGTGAATCACTGCGCACCGCTCAGCCGGCGGGTGAGGCGGTGCTGCGGGCCTTCCCCGCCACGCTTCAGCTGGCCGGCTGGACGATGCTGCTCGCTCTCGTGGGCGCGGTGGTGATCGGCAGCCTGGCGGCGTACCGCCCCAACTCGGCGACCGACCGGGTCGCGAGCTTTCTGTCCTCGACGGCCGCCAGCGTGCCCGACTTCTGGTTCGCCATCATGGGCGTGCTGGTCTTCGCGGTGACGCTCGGCTGGCTGCCCACCTCCGGCACGAGCGGCGCGGCGGCGTGGGTGCTGCCCGTGGTGACGCTGCTCATCCGCCCGTTCGGGGTGCTGGTGCAGGTGGTACGCGGCGCCATGGTCTCCGCGCTGTCCGCCCCGTACGTCAAGGTGGCGCGCAGCAAGGGGGCGAGCGAGTCGCGGGTGGTCTTCGGGCACGCCCTGCGCAACGCGGCGGCACCGGCGCTCACCGTCGCGGGTGACCTCGCTGTCGGGCTGGTCAACGGGGCCGTCGTCGTCGAGACGATCTTCGGCTGGCCCGGCATCGGCAAGCTCATGATCGACTCGGTTCTGCAGCGTGACTTCGCGGTCCTGCAGGCCGCGGTGCTGCTGACCGCTTTGGTGATCTTCGCGCTCAACATCCTGGTGGACATCTGTCACGCGCTCCTCGACCCGCGGGTCCGGCAGCAGGCGGCGGCGTGAGTCAAGGAGGTGACATGCTCCCGAAGAGCGACGTGCTCCGGCAGGACGTGGAAAAGGACGTCAAGGGCGGGGAGAGCGGCCCGGATTCCGGGACCGAGGGGGCCAAGGGGGCGGTGGTACGGGCGAAGTGGCCTGCTCTGCTGCTCCAGGACCGGTTCGCCTTCGCGGCGGCCCTGGTCCTGTTGCTGGTCGCACTGTGCGCCGTACTGGGCCCGCTCCTCATCGGGGACCTGGCGACGCGTCAGAACCTGCGCGACCCCAGCCGGCCGCCCTTCAGCCTCGACGACGGCTGGGCGTACGTACTCGGCAGCGACTCCCTCGGCCGCCCTGTCGCCGCCCGGCTGATAGCGGCGGCCGGGACGACCCTGTCCGTTGCCGTACCCGCTGTCCTGGTTTCCCTCGTCGTCGGCTCGGTGTGGGGCATGTGGGCGGGCTATCACGGGGGTTGGCGCGAGAACGTGTCCCTGCGGATCGCCGATGTGATCCTCAGCTTCCCCTCGCTGCTGCTGGCCGTGGTCGTGCTGTACGTGTTCTCGCCGAGCGCCGCGAACATCGTTCTGGTACTGGCCGTCGCCCGGATCCCCGTATACCTGCGCACCGCGCGCGCCGAGGCCGCCGAACTGCGTAGCCGGCTGTTCATCGACGCGGCCCGCACCTTCGGTACGAGCAGCTGGTCGACCATCCGACGTCACGTCGCGCCCACGGTGCTGCCCACCCTGCTCACCGTCGCCGCCCTCGACTTCTGCTTCGTGATGCTGACCGAGTCCTCACTGAGTTTCCTCGGCATCGGCATCCAACCGCCGGACGTGAGCTGGGGTTTGATGGTGGCGCAGGGCCGCCAGGAGTTGCAGAGCGCCTGGTGGATAGCGCTGTTCCCCGGTCTCGCCATCGTCATCACGACGGTGTCGGCGACCGTACTCGCCGCTTGGGCCCGGCTCTCGACCGACCCGGGGCAGCGGTGGCGACGAGGGCTGCGGCGTGGGGGGCGGCGCCCCGAATCCACTCCTACCACCGTCCAAGAGGCGGAAGTTGAGCCGACCCGGGCCGTCCCGGCGGGGAGGACAGCCGAACCTGGCCCGGCCGCCCCCGAGACAAGGGCCGAACCCACTCCCGCCGAAGCACCCCCAACACCCCCCGGCACCTTGGCCGTTGACGGTCTCTCGGTCTCTGTACGCACCCCCGCCGGGCCCCTTCCCGTCGTGCGCGGTGTGAGCTTCGGCGTACGGTCCGGCGAGACCCTCGCCCTGCTGGGCGAGTCCGGATGCGGCAAGAGCATGACCGCGCACGCGGTCGCGGGGCTGCTCGATCCCGCTGCCGAAGTCGTGGGTGGGCAGGCGCGGTTGGAGGGTGAGGACCTGCTCGCGCTGGGCGCGCGGGCGCGGCGTCGGCTGGCCGGACCCGGTCTCGCCATCGTCTTTCAGGATGCGCTGAGCGCGCTCAATCCCGTTCACACGGTCGGGGCGCAGCTCGCGGAGCCGTTCCGTATCCACGAGCGGATGTCGCGGCGCGCTGCGCGGGCCAAGGCCGTTGAGCTGATGGAACGCGTGGGCATCCCGGAAGCGCGGTCGCGCGCGGACGCGTATCCGCATCAGTTCTCCGGAGGCATGCGTCAGCGGCTGCTGATCGCCATGGCGGTCGCGCTGCGGCCGAAGGTGCTGCTCGCCGACGAGCCCACGACGGCACTGGACGTGACCGTGCAGGCCCAGATCATGGACCTCCTCCGGGAGTTGCGGAGCGAGCAGCAGATGGCGCTGGTCCTCATCACGCACGACCTCGGTCTTGTGGCCGAGCACGCGGACCGGGTCGCCGTCATGTACGCGGGTACGGTCGTGGAGACGGGGCCGGTGGCCGAGGTGTTCGGCAAGCCCAACCACCCTTACACACGGGGCCTGTTGGACTCCGTGCCAGCCGAACAGCACAAGGGATCCCGGCTCAGCTCCATCCCCGGAGGCCCGCCCGACCCCCGCTCCGTACCCTCCGGCTGCGCCTTCCGTACGCGCTGCCCGATGGCCCGCGACCTGTGCGCCACCCAGCGGCCGCAACTCGCCGGAACCGGAACCGACCGCGCCGCCGCCTGCCACTTCGGGAAGGAACTGGCCGATGCCTGAGCCCGGGACCCTGCTGGAAGCCACCGGCCTGGCCAAGAGCTTCACCGTGCCTCGCACCGCGAAGGGCAGCACCAGGCTGCGCGCGGTCGACGGCGTGGACCTGAACCTGGGACGCGGCGAAACCCTCGGCCTCGTCGGCGAGTCCGGCTGCGGCAAATCCACGCTGGCCAGGATTCTGCTGCGGCTGGAACATCCCGACGAGGGCACCGTGCGGTTCGAGGGAGTGGACCCGTTCTCGTTGTCGGGCGGGAGGCTGCTCGCCTGGCGGCGCAAGGTGCAGATGATCTTTCAGGACCCGTTCGGCTCGCTCAACCCCCGCCTGAGCGCGGCAGATCTGATCAGCGAGCCCTGGCGCACCCACCGCGACCTCGTGCCCGCCGCGAAGCGGGCGGTGCGCGTCGCCGAGCTGCTGGAGATGGTCGGGCTGCGGGCCTCCGACGCCCACCGCTACCCGCAGGAGTTCTCCGGAGGACAACGGCAGCGCATCGGCATCGCCCGCGCTCTGGCCCTGGAGCCCGACGTCATCGTCTGCGACGAACCCGTCTCCGCACTGGACCTGTCGGTTCAGGCCCAGGTGCTCAACCTCCTGTGCGATCTACGGGACGAGCTGGGGCTGTCGTACGTGTTCATCTCGCACGACCTGTCCGTCGTACGGCACGTCGCCGACCGCGTCGCCGTGATGTACCTGGGGAAGATCGTGGAAACCGGCCCGGCCGAGGAGGTCTTCGAGCAGCCGCGCCACCCCTACACGGCAGCGCTGTTGTCGGCGGCCCCGTCCCTGGCGGCCGGCGGCAGGGCGAAGAGGCAACGCATCCTCCTCACCGGCGAGATCCCCTCACCGGCCGACCCTCCGTCCGGCTGCCGCTTCAGGACCCGGTGCCGGCACGCGGAGGACGTATGCGCCGAAGCCGTCCCGACGCCGGCGCTCGCGGCACCGGGCCATACGGCGGCATGCCACTTCCCACTGGAGGAGGCATCCGCGCTCACGGGAGATCACCGGGCGAGCGCCTCCTGAGCCGGGATGCCGGTGCGGCCCATCGAAGACCGCTCCGGAGTCCAGCCCGCTGAAGGCCGGTGCGGCCGACTGGCAAGGCCACCAACTCGCCCCCGTACGCCCACTCGTTCACCCGCCACGTCATTGGTATGGACCTGACCATGATCACCGGTTAGGCTCTGCCCCGGCACGCACCGAGAGCGCTCTCACCGTTCTGCTGTTCCACCCCCACCTTGCTGGAACAACGAAGGGCTACTGCCTTGAGACGCACCACAGCCATGCGTACCGGCCTGGCCACACTCCTCCTGCTCGGCACCTGGGCCGGCGCGGGCACTCTGCCCGCCTCCGCCAACGATGCCCCCGACACCTCCGGAGCCGTCCGCTCCTCCGAAACCCCAGCCTCCCCCGCCCTCCTCGCCGCCATGCAACGTGACCTGGGGCTGACCAGGTCCCAGGCCGAGGCGCGGCTGGCCGACGAGAAGGCGGCGGCAGCCATCGAAACGAAGGCGCGGCGAGCAGCGGGAGCGGCATACGGAGGCTCCTGGTTCGACGCGGAGAGCGGCAAGTTGACCGTCGCCGTGACGGCCGCCGCCCCCGACGCCACCGTCGACGCCGTACGAGAGAGCGGCGCGAACGTCCGTACCGTCACCGTCAAGCACAGCGCACCACAGCTCGACGCGGTCAAGGCGCGTATCGACAAGCTGCCCGCGCCGGACGGCGTCAGCGGCTGGCATGTCGATCCCAGGACCAGCGCGGTCGTCGTGAGCGTTGTCGGCGCGCAGCGCGCTGACAACGATGTCCAGGAGTTCGTCGAGCGGGCCCGCGCCGCAGGTCCTGTCACCGTCGAAGAGTCCGCCGAGGCGCCCCGGACCTTTGCCGCCGGTACGGTCGGCGGCGACCCCTACTACACCGGCAACGTCCGCTGCTCCATAGGCTTTTCGGTGCACGGCGGTTTCGTCACCGCAGGGCACTGCGGCCAGGCCGGAGCCGGTGTCAGCGGTTGGGACCGGTCGCACATCGGCAACTTCCAGGGGTCGTCGTTCCCGGAGAACGACTACGCCTGGGTCAACGTCGGCAGCGGCTGGTGGACGGTGCCCGTCGTGCTCGGCTGGGGCACTGTCCCCGACCAGCTCGTCCGCGGCTCCGCCGAGGCACCCGTCGGCGCCTCCATCTGCCGGTCGGGGTCGACCACGCACTGGCACTGCGGCACCGTGCTCGGCAAGAACGAAACCGTCAACTACAGCCAGGGCGCGGTCCATCAGATGACCAGGACCAGCGTCTGCGCCGAACCGGGCGACTCCGGCGGCTCGTACATCAGCGGCGACCAGGCCCAGGGGGTCACCTCCGGCGGTTCGGGCAACTGCACCAGCGGCGGCCGGACCTGGTACCAGCCGATCAACGAGATCCTCAACCGGTACGGGCTCACTCTGCACACGGCCTGACCCCACCACAGCGCAGGTACGCGGGCTCCGTCACCGCACGGGTGGCGGAGCCCCGTCCTGCCCAAGCGCAACACGAGCGGCCCAACACCGAGGGCCCAAGGGCCCTGGATTCACCGCGCGTTCACCGAGTCTGCCACTGCCGTCGGTTCACTCCGCGCCCCGATGATCTACGCTCGGCGGCGCTTTGCGGTCCCATCTCCCTGGCGGGAGTCCGGGCCGCGCCGTCCGTCCTTACCGGAAGGTTCCGTGACATGGCCCTCAGATCCGCGATCTTAGTGCGGAGGTTCGGCAGACGAGCCGCCGCTCTCGCGCTGACCACCGCGCTCGCCGCCGCACTGCCCGGCCCGGTCTCCTCGGCGGCCGAGTCCGCCGATGCCCCGTCCCACCTCACCGCGTACGTCGACCCCCTGATCGGCACGGCGAACGGGGGCAACACCTACCCCGGTGCCACCCTCCCGTACGGCATGATCGCCTGGTCGCCGACCAGCACCAGGGGCGATCAGACCAGCACCGGTGCCGCCAACGGCTACGAGTACAACGCGACCCGGCTGCGCGGTCTGAGCCTGACCCACGTGAACGGCGCGGGCTGCAACCCGGGAGCCGCCGGCGACGTACCGATCATGCCGTTCGTCGGGGACGTCACCTCCTCGCCCTCGGCCGACACCAAGGACGCCGTCTACGCCGCGAACTTCTCGCACGCCGACGAACGGGCCGTGCCGGGTCGCTACTCCGTGGGCCTCGACTCCGGTGCCCGCGCCGACCTCGCCGTGTCGCAGCGCGCGGGCGTCGCCGACTTCTCGTTCCCCGCCGACAAGCCCGCCAACCTGCTCTTCCGCGTCTCGAACTCCCTGAACGGCAGCGAGGACGCCCAGATCGAGATCGACCGGGCGAACCGCAAGGTGACCGGGTCGGTGCTGACCGGGGCGTTCTGTGGGCGGCGTGCCAACGGCGGGACCAACAACCGCAAGAGCTACTACCGGCTCTACTTCAGCGCCTCCTTCGACCGCGCGTTCTCCACGACGGGTACGTGGAAGGACGGCACCCTCTCCCCCGGCGCCACCACCGGCTCAGGCGGCGAGGGATACGCCACGGGCGCGGACCGGGCGGGCCGCGGCTCCGGCGGCTGGGTCGGCTTCGACACCAGCGCTGACAACGATGTCCGCATGCGGCTCGGGATCTCGTACGTGAGCCTGGCGGGCGCCGAGGTCAACCTCCGCCAGGAGATAGCGCCGCGGGCGAGCGTCGACGACGTCGCCGCGGCCGCCACGCGCACCTGGGACCGCGAACTGCGTTCCGTACGCGTCGACGGCGGCAGCACGGACCAGCGCACCGCCTTCTACACCGCGCTCTACCACTCGCTCCTGCAGCCCAACCTGGTCAGCGACACCGACGGCCGCTATCCGGGCATGGACGGCAAGGCGCATCGCGTGGAGCGCGGGCAGCAGGCGCAGTACAGCAACTTCTCCGGCTGGGACCAGTACCGGGCGCAGGTACAACTGCTCGCCCTGCTCAAACCGCGTATCGCCGGGGACTTCGCCCAGTCGCTCTACAACTTCGCGCGGCAGAACGGCGGCGTGTGGGACCGCTGGGTGCACATCAGCGGCGCGACCCACGTCATGACCGGCGATCCTTCGGCGGCGACGCTGGCCACGTTCTACGCGATGGGCGTACGCAACTTCGACTATCGCGGCGCCTTCGACTCGCTGGCCCGCCAGGCCACCGTGCCGCACCCCGACGGGCTCTCCGACGCCGGCTGCCCAGGCCAGTGCACAGGTCAACGGCCCAATCTAGCCCAGTACTTGACCTCCCACTACGCCGCGCAGGACGTCTGCCACTGCTGGGGCGGCGCCGCCGAGACGCTGGAGGACTCGGTCGCCGACTCGGCGCTCGGGCGCTGGGCGGAGCTGTTGGGCCTCGACAAGCAGGCCGCCGCGTTCGCCGAGCGGGGCGGCTGGTGGCGCAACGTCTTCAACCCGCAGGCGTCCGACGGGGCGGGCACCTCCGGCTACATCCAGGCCCGCAACCTCGACGGATCCTGGGTGACGCCGTTCAGCCCCGGCAGCGACCGGGGCTTCGCCCAGGGAACCAGCGCGACGTACACGTGGATGGTGCCGCAGGACGTCCAGGGCCTCGCCGAGGCGATGGGCGGACGTGAGGTGGCCGCGCGACGGCTGGACGGTTTCTTCCACAAGCCCGACGGGTCCTGGTCCGTGAAGGGCGGCGACCCGCTGCGCTACGACCCGACCAACGAGCCCGGTATCCACGCCCCGTGGCTCTACAACGCGCTCGGTCAGCCCTGGAAGACGCAGGCGACGGTGCGGCAGATCGTCGACACCGTCTACGGCACCGGACCGGCCGGGCTGCCCGGCAACGACGACCTCGGGACCATGTCCGCCTGGTACGTCTTCTCCGCCCTCGGCCTCTATCCGCAGACCCCGGGCAGCGCCTCGATGCTCCTGAGCGCGCCGCTCTTCCCGCACGCCGTCGTCGACCGGCCCGGCCGCGACATCGTCATCGACGCGCCCGCCGCCGACGCCGGCCACCCGTACGTCAGCGGTGTCCGGCTCAACGGGCGTCCGTACGACCGTTCTTGGACCGACGCCCGCTTCCTGCAGAGCGGTGGCAACCTCACCTTCCGGCTCGGTGAGCAGCCGGACACCAACTGGGCGACCTCGCCCGAGAGCCTGCCCCGCTGACGCGACGTCACTGTTGCCCCGGATCCGATCCCTGGGATCCGGGGCATCGTCCGTCAGAGCCTGCGCCACTTGGCCATGGCGAACGAGAAGAGCCCGAAGAGGACCAGGCCGACCGCGACGCACGCCAGCAGCCACGGTCCCATCGGTGTCTCGGTGAACGAGCGCAGCGTGTCGTCCATGCCCTTGGCCTTGTCGGGTTCGTAATCGACCGCCGCTCGGAGGGCGAAGACTCCGGCGGCCGCGAACACCAGACCGCGGGCCGCCCCGCCCGCGACACCCGCCACGTCGACCAACCGGCGCGTCCTCCACGGCATTCGCGCAAGCCTCAGGTGTTTGTGGTAGCTGCGGAGCACGGCCCGGCCGGCCATCCACAAACCCGCACACACGACCGTGCCACCGGCCACACCCATGAACCACTGCCCACCGGGCATGTCCAGGACCTTCGCCGTCACGTCCCGTGACCGTCCGTCGCTCGATCCGCCCCCGCTCCCGCGAGCGCCGGCGGCGAAGGAGAGAGCGGAGTAGGCGACGAATCCGTAGAACACGGCGCGTGCGGCCGACGACAGCCGCTTCTTCCAGGTACGGCCGTCCGGGCCCGCCGCGCCGAAGAGCGCTTCGGACAGCCGCCAGAGCGCCATGCCGACAAGGCCGACGCCCAGGGCCCAGAGCAGGACGGCCCCGAAGGGCTTCTCGGCGACCTCCGCGAGCGCTCCGCCCTGGTCCGCCTGCCGCCTGCTGTCCCCGAGGGCGAACTGCAGCGCGAGCATGCCGACCAGCAGGTAGATGACACCGCGCGCCGTGAATCCCGCCCGGGCGGCGCCCTCGGTCAGTGAGCCCGCCGCCCGGCGGGTCCTGAGCCCTTTGCCTCGCATCAACGTGCTCGTATCCATCGTCGCCTCCCTCGACCAGGTGCCCCGACTCCGCCGCATCACACTCAGGGCGGGCTCGACCAGGCAGTACCTCCCGGTCCCGCAGAGCGAAGCAGGGCGACCGAACGTATGATGGACAGCCGCTGGAGCGGCCCGGAGTGAGGCCGCTCCGGAACGCGACCGCTCGGGGTGGGGAACGTATGGCACAAGGCACCGACGCGGCACGAACCGTCATCCTGACCGTGGACGACGACCCCGGAGTGTCGCGTGCGGTGGCCCGCGACCTGCGGCGTCGTTATGGCGAGTCGTACCGGATCGTGCGCGCGGAGTCCGGGGAGAGCGCTCTGGACGCACTGCGTGAGCTGAAGCTGCGCGGTGATCTCGTGGCGGTGATCCTCGCGGACTACCGCATGCCGCAGATGAACGGGATCGAGTTCCTGGAGCAGGCGCTGGACGTGTACCCGGGCGCGCGCCGGGTGCTGCTGACCGCGTATGCGGACACGAACGCGGCCATCGACGCGATCAACGTCGTCGACCTCGACCACTATCTCCTCAAGCCCTGGGATCCGCCGGAGGAGAAGCTCTATCCCGTCCTGGACGATCTGCTGGAGGCCTGGCGGGCCACCGATCACCGGGCGGTTCCGATCACGAAAGTGGTCGGACACCGTTGGTCGGCGCGGTCGTCGGACGTACGGGAGTTCCTGGCCCGCAACCAGGTGCCGTACCGCTGGTACTCGTCGGACGAGCCCGAAGGCCGGCGGCTGCTGGCCTGCGCGGGGGCGGACGGGCAGCGGCTGCCGCTCGTGATCACCGCCGACGGGACGGCGCTCGTCGAGCCCGAGGATCCGGAGCTGGCCGCCCAGGTGGGTCTGGCCACGACACCGGCGGAGGACTTCTACGACCTCGTCGTCATCGGCGGCGGACCCGCGGGGCTCGGCGCCGCCGTCTATGGTGCCTCGGAGGGGCTGCGGACCGTGCTCGTCGAGCGCTCCGCCACGGGTGGGCAGGCGGGCCAGAGCTCACGGATCGAGAACTACCTCGGCTTCCCGGACGGCGTCTCCGGGGCGCAGCTCACCGACCGTGCGCGACGTCAGGCGTCCAAGTTCGGAGCCGAGATCCTGACCGCGCGCGAGGTGACCGGCCTCGAGGTCAACGGCGCGGCGCGCACCGTGCGGTTCTCGGACGGCTCCGCGATCGCCGCGCACTGCGTGATCCTGGCGACCGGCGTGTCGTACCGGCAGCTGGAGGCACCCGGCGCGGACGACCTGACCGGACGCGGGGTGTTCTACGGCTCGGCGCTGACCGAGGCGGCCGGGTGCCAGGGGCACGACGTGTACATCGTCGGCGGCGCGAACTCCGCCGGGCAGGCCGCGATGTATCTGGCCAGGGGCGCCAAATCGGTCACCCTCCTGGTGCGCGGCCAGTCCCTCTCCGCGTCGATGTCGCACTACCTGATCGAGCAGATCATGGACGCGCCCAACATCTCGGTGCGTACGGGGACGGTCGTCGAGGCGACGCACGGCTCCGACCACCTGGAGCAGCTCACCCTGCGCGATATCGAGAGCGGCCACACCGAACTCGTCGACGCACAATGGATGTTCGTCTTCATCGGCGCGGCCCCGCTGACCGACTGGCTGGACGGCACGGTGCTCAGGGACGAGCGCGGATTCATCATCGCCGGACCCGACCTGACCGCCGACGGGCAGCCGCCGCCGGGCTGGGAGCTGGACCGGCCGCCGTACCACCTGGAGACCAATGTGCCCGGGGTGTTCGTGGCGGGCGACGCGCGTGCCGAGTCCGCGAAGCGTGTCGCCTCCGCCGTCGGAGAGGGAGCCATGGCCGTGATGCTCGTACACCGGTATCTGGAGCAGTCGTGAGCGGGCAGCCGATGCCTTGCGACGTGGCGGAACTCGGCACGCTGTTCCTGTTCGAGAAGCTGGACGCGGATCAGCTGGCGCGACTGTGCCGCGAGGGCCGGGTGGAGAAGTTCGAGCCCGGTTACGTGTACCAGGAGGGCGAGCCGGCCACCTGCTTCTTCGTACTCCTCGAAGGCACGCTGGTGATGTCGCGCCGGGTCGGCGCCGACGACGTGGAGATCAGCCGCACCTCCCAGCGCGGGGTGTACGCGGGGGCCATGCAGGCCTATCTGGCCATGTCGGAGGAGGCCCGCTACAAGGGTTCGGTGCGGGTCACCGAGCCTTCGCGGTTCTTCGTCCTGCCCGCCGAGACGTTCGCCGCGGTCCTGCGGGACTGGTTCCCCATGGCCGTACATCTGCTGGAAGGGATGTTCTTCGGCAGCCAGAACACCCAGCGGACCATCAACCAGCGTGAGCGGCTGCTGGCGCTCGGCTCGCTGTCCGCGGGGCTGACGCATGAGCTCAACAATCCGGCGGCAGCGGCGGTGCGGGCCACCTCTTCGCTGCGGGACCGGGTCGCGCACATGCGGCACAAGCTCGGTGTCATCGCCGCGGGTCCGTACCACCGTGAGGCGTTGAAGACGCTGATAGACATTCAGGAGAGCACGGCCGAACGGGTCGCCAAGGCACCCGCCCTGAGCCCCCTCGAAGCCTCCGACCGCGAGGACGCGCTCTCCGACTGGCTCGACGATCATGGCATCGAGGGCGGCTGGCAGATCGCCCCGACGTTCGTGCAGGCCGGGCTCGACACCGACTGGCTGGAGCGGGTCGCGGCAGCCGTGGATCCGGAGATGCTGCAGGGGGCCGTGGGCTGGCTCAACTACACCGTCGAGACCGAGCTCCTCATGAGCGAGATCGAGGACTCCACGACTCGTGTCTCGAACCTCGTGAACGCGGCGAAGCAGTACTCCCAGCTCGACCGGGCGCCCTACCAGGTCTGCGACGTGCACGAACTCCTCGACAGCACGCTGCTGATGCTGTCCGGGAAGATCGGCTCAGGCATCAAGGTCGTCAAGGAGTACGACCGTACGCTGCCGAGGATTCCCACGTACCCCGGTGAGCTCAACCAGGTGTGGACGAACATCATCGACAACGCGGTCTCCGCGATGAACAGCACGGACGGCGAGGGCACATTGACTGTGCGGACGGCCCTGGAGCGGGAGCAGTTGCTCGTCGAGTTCCGCGATACGGGGCCCGGGGTGCCGGAGGAGATCCGCGGCCGTATCTTCGATCCGTTCTTCACGACGAAGCCCGTGGGTGAGGGCACCGGTCTCGGTCTGGACATCTCCTGGCGCATCGTGGTGAACAAGCACCATGGGCATCTTGAGGTGCACTCCGTGCCCGGCGACACCCGTTTCCGGGTCTTCCTCCCGCTCACGGCCGCGGATCCCGAGACCCCTGCCGTGGATCCCGAGGCCTCTGCCGCGGATTTCGAGACCTCTCAGGAGGCGTCATGACCACTGCGGCCAGAATCGACCCCCTCGTTCCGCCGAGCGGCACCGGATGCGTCGAGTGCGGTGAAGTCGGCGGCTGGTGGATCCACCTGCGACGGTGCGCCCAGTGCGGCCACATCGGCTGCTGCGACAGCTCCCCCGCGAAGCACGCCACGGCCCACTACCGGAGTACGGGCCATCCCATCATCCGCAGTTTCGAACCGGGTGAGAGCTGGTTCTGGAACTACGAGACCTCCGAGCTGTACGAGTCCGGCCCCGACCTCGCTCCCCCGGTCAGCCGCCCTCCGGACCAGCCAACGCCCGGGCCGGCGGGCCGGGTTCCGGCGAACTGGGCGGACACGCTGCGCTGACGTGGTCCGGCGTGCTGTGGGGCCGGCTCGGGTCAGTCCAGTAGAAAAGTGGAGGAAGACCGCAGCGATGATCGATACCTCGACGCACCCGGGCTCAGGCGGGTCCGCACCCTACCTGCCCATCGCCGAGCACGGACTGATCGGCGACCTGCGCACCGTCGCGCTGGTGGGCACCGACGGCACGATCGACTGGTACTGCTGTCCGTCCTTCGACGCTCCGAGTGTCTTCGGCTCGATTCTCGACGCGGACCGCGGCGGGTCCTTCGAGCTGGCTGCCGCCGTGCCGGCGACGACGAAGCAGTTCTACTTCCCGGACACCAACGTGCTCATCACCCGCTTCCTCACCGAGGACGGGGTGGGCGAGGTGCAGGACTTCATGCCGGTCGCCGATGAGACCGCCGCGGCGACCGAGGCCGACCGGCACCGGCTGATCCGGCGGGTGGTCTGCGTACGGGGATCCATCCCGTTCCGCGCCCGGATCGCGCCGAGGTTCGGCTACGGAACGCAGCCGCACACCCTGCGGCAGCTCGACGACGCGACGCTGTTCGAGTCCGCCGACCTCTCGCTCGCGCTGACCGCCACCGTTCCGGTCGAGTGCGACGACCTCGACGTGACCGCGGAGTTCAAGCTCGGCCAGGGCGAGTCCGCGGTGTTCGCGCTCGACCGGGTCGACGGCGACGTCGAGGCGCGCGGCTGCCCGCACATCGAGGCGGAGGAGCAGTTCGCCGCCACGGTGGCGTTCTGGCGGCAATGGCTGTCGGCCTCTCAGTACCGCGGCCGGTGGCGGGAGATGGTGCACCGTTCCGCGCTGACCCTCAAGCTGCTCACCTACGCCCCGACCGGCGCGATGGTGGCCGCCCCGACGACCAGCCTGCCCGAGCAGATCGGCGGCGAGCGCAACTGGGACTATCGCTACCTGTGGGTCCGGGACGCCGCCTTCTGCGTCTACGCACTGCTGCGGCTCGGCTTCACCAGCGAGGCCAAGGCGTTCACGGACTTCCTGTCCGAGCGCGTCGACCGGAACGGCGGTGGGCCCTCGGGCCCCCTGCAGATCATGTACGGCATCGACGGACGCACCGAGCTGCCCGAGCGCGAACTGGACCACTTGGAGGGACACCGGGGCTCCGCTCCGGTACGTGTCGGCAACGCCGCCGTCGACCAGTTGCAGCTCGACATCTACGGGGCCCTCATCGACTCGATCTACCTCTACGACAAGTGGGGGCAGCCCATCTCCAGCGACCACTGGGACGCGGTGTGTGCCCTGGTCGACTGGGTCTGCGAGCACTGGGACCAGCCTGACGAGGGCGTCTGGGAGACCCGCGGCGGGCGCAAGAACTTCCTGTACTCCCGGCTGATGTGCTGGGTTGCCATCGAACGCGCCATACGCATCGCCCGGCGCCGTGGCCTGCCCGCCGAGCTGGGCCGCTGGGGGCAGATCCGCGACACGATCTACCGGCGGATCATGGACAAGGGCTGGTCCACGACCCGGGAGGCGTTCGTCCAGCACGAGGAGGACCACGTGCTCGACGCCTCGGTACTGATGATGCCGCTGGCGAAGTTCATCTCCCCCCACGACCCGAAGTGGCTCTCCACCCTGGACGCGCTCACCGCCGACCTGGTGTCCGACTCGCTCGTCTACCGCTACGACCCTCTGGTCAGCCCGGACGGTCTGCGCGGGGAGGAGGGCACCTTCTCCATCTGCTCCTTCTGGTACGTCGAGGCACTCACCCGCTCCGGCCGGCTCGACGAGGCCCGGCTGACCTTCGAGAAGATGCTCACCTACGCCAATCACCTCGGCCTGTACGCGGAGGAGATCAGCCACACCGGCGAGCAGCAGGGCAACTTCCCGCAGGCCTTCACCCACCTGGCCCTGATCAGCGCCGCGTTCAACCTCGACCGGGCGCTGGGCTGAGCAGTTGGGGGCGGTGTCCGTGTCAGAGGCGCGTGCCAGGATGGTTCCGTGCCGACCACCGCTTTCACCGCGCCGTTCATCGGCCGCGAGGACGAACTCGCCCGTCTGACCCGGGTATTGGAGGGTGCCCGGGCAGGTGAGGCGCGTGCCGTGCTGGTGGCGGGGGACGCCGGTGTGGGCAAGACGCGCGTGCTGGCCGAGGCCGCCAGGCACGCCGTGGAGAAGGGCATGACCGTTCTCACGGGGCACTGTGTCGACCTCGGTGACGTCGGCCTGCCGTATCTGCCGTTCACCGAGATCCTCGGCGTGCTCGCCTCCGACGATCGGTTCTCCGCCATCCTGGCGGAGCATCCCGTGGTCGGCCGGCTGCTCGGCGACGGCGGCGGTGCCGTACGGGACGCGGGCAGCCGGTTGCAGCTGTTCGAGGACATGGCCGCTCTGCTGGCCGACCTCTCCGAGGTCACTGCCCTGCTGTTGGTGCTGGAGGACCTGCACTGGGCCGACCAGTCCTCCCGCGACCTGCTGCGCTTCCTGCTCAGCCGGGGCATTCTCCAGCGGTCTGCGGGCGGCACGCCCACTCACCGCCTGGCGGTCTTCGCGTCGTACCGGGCCGACGATCTGCACCGCCGTCACCCGTTGCGCCCCCTCCTGGCCGAGTTGGTGCGGCTGCCCGGCGTCGACCGCCTCGAGCTGCGGCCGATGCCCGATGCCGAGGTGGCCCGGCTGGTACGCGCCCAGCGGGCCGCTCCGCTGCCGGAGGCCACCGTCCGCCGTATCGTCGAGCGCGCCGAGGGCAACGCCTTCTACGCGGAGGAACTGCTCGCCGCCACCGCCGACACCGTGCCCGGCGGATCCACTCCGGCGTCCGCCGTGCCCAGTGGCCTCGCCGACGTCCTCCTCATCCGTTTCGAGCAGCTGTCCGCCACCGCCCAGCAGGTACTGCGCACGGCGGCCGTCGCCGGGCGCCGCGTCGAGCACGAGCTGCTGCGCGACGCCGTCGGCCTGCCCGAGCAGGAGCTGGAGTCGGCGCTGCGTGAGGCCGTCGGCCGACAGCTCCTCGTCCCCGGCGAGGAGGACACGTACTCCTTCCGGCACGCCCTCATCCGCGAAGCCGTCTACGCCGATCTGCTGCCGGGCGAGCGGGTGCGGCTGCACCGCGTGTTCGCCCGGCTGCTGGCCGGGCGGGGCCACAAGGCCGAGAGCGCGGCGGAGCGCGCCCACCACTCCCGCGAGAGCCACGACCTGGCCGACGCCCTCGCGGCCTCACTCGAGGCCGCCGACCACGCCGGGCGGATCGGCGCGCCCGCCGAGGAACTCCGCCACCTCGAAGCCGCCCTCGACCTGTGGCCGGCGGTGTCCCGTTCCGCACTGCCGGACGGCGTCCCCGACACGGTGGCGCTCACCCTGCGTGCCTCGGCCGCGGCCGCGCACGCCGGCGAGACCCACCGGGCGGTCGCGCTCACCCGTGCCGCGCTCGCCCGGGTCGGCTCGGACACGGACTCCGAACTGGCCGCGCGCGTCCGGTACACGCTCGCGGGCAATCTGATGCGGATCGACAGCCTGACAGCGGCGTTCACCTACAGCAGCGAGGCGCTCGCCATGATCTCCGCGGAGCCTCCGTCGCGTACGTGGGTGTGGGCCGCGGCCACCCACGTCATGGCGGCGAGATACGTGGGCGAGGACGAGACCGCCCGCCGCGTCGCCCTGCAGGCCCTGCGCGTCGCCGAGCAACTCGACGTGGGCGACGCCCGAGCCGATCTGCTGATCTCCCTGATCGGTCTCGAGGCGCACAACCGCCGCACCCTGGAAGGCCGGGCCCGGCTGCGGGAGGCGCGCGAGCTGGCCCGTCGCGCCGGCAACGTCCCCATCGAAATACGCGCGCTGTTCAATCTCGCCATCGGCTCCTACGAGGCCGGCGACCTGGACGAGTGCCTCAGCTGGCTCTCCGACGGCCTGGAGCGCGCGGACCGCGCGGGGCTGCTTTCCTCGCCCTATCCCCTGGAGATGCGCTACCTGCACTCCCTGGCGCTCTACACCCTGGGCCGCTGGGACGAATGCGTCCGGACAGCGGCCGCCGACGCCGAACGGCTGCCCGCGGCAGGGGCGTTCGCGATCGGTCCTGCGCTGTACGCGGCCCTGGCCCGCGGCGATCACACGGCCGCCGAGCGGGCCCGCGCCCTCCTCGACGGACCGTTCGACTGGATGGCCACTCTCGTCGCGGGCACCGTGCTCACCGACGCCGCCGCCCTGCGGGGCGAGCCCGAGGCGGCCGTGAAGCAGATGCGTACGACGCTCGCGGCGCTGACCGACGAATCCGTTGTGGAGCGCCCCGATGTCGCCGTACGGCTCGCGGCCCTCGCCCTGTCCGCCGTCGCGGACGCGGCCGTGGAGTCACGGCTGACCGGCGACGAAGCGGGGGCTCTCCGCTGGACGGACACGGCCACGGAGCTGGTGGAGCTGGCCCGGGTCACGGCCTCCAAGGGCGAGGACGGCGCCCAGCAGGGCCCCGAGGGACTGGCATGGCTGGCCCGCGCGGAGGCGGAATGGGCGCGCGCCACCAGCGGGCCGGATGTCGAAGCCTGGGAGAAGGCCCTCGCCGCGTTCGGCTACGGGGACGTCTATGAGCAGGCCCGCTGCCAACTCCGCCTGGCGCAGGCCCTGGTGACGGCAGAGCGCCGCGACGAGGCGGCCGAGCAAGCCCGCGTGGCGCGCGACACGGCCGTCCGGCTCGGTGCGGTGCCGCTGCGCGACAGCGTGGACCAACTGGTCCGCCGAGCCCGCCTTGCGGACATCTCACCCGCGGCAGGTGGCGCCCCGGCGCTGACCTCGCGCGAGAACGACGTCCTGCGGCTCCTCGCCCGCGGCCGCACCAACCGCCAGATCGGCGAGGAGCTGTTCATCAGCGGCAAAACAGCGAGCGTCCATGTCTCCAACATCCTCGCCAAGCTGGGCGCCGCCAGCCGCACCGAGGCCGTGGCCCTCGCCTACCGCGAAGGCCTGATCGAGCCCGGGACGACCGCGTCCGGCTGACAGCCCGGCTCAGGAACAGCCCGCCGACCGCCTCACCCTCCGTGACGCAGCATCCGCATCTGTTCCTCCAGCGGGGCCAGACCGACGTCGCGGCGGCGTTCGTCGAGGGTGTCGGGGCAGCGGGTCGGGTACGGGCGGAACGTCGACGGGTCGATGCGCGTGCCGTAGTACTGCGGCTGGCCCAGTTCGACGGCGCAGTGGTCGGCGATGTAGGCGTGGTGCAGGGCGGGGCAGCGGCCGTCCGCCGTGGCCTGGGCGATCAGGTCGCGGCAGCTGAGCTGGAAGTCGAGTTCCGGGGCGTGCAGCAGGATCATCAGGGCCGCCGTCGACGCCTGCGCGCCCACCAGGTCGGCGGTCGGCCAGGCGTGCCGGCGGACGATCGCCTTGAGCGCCTCGGCGTTGTCCTTGCGGCAGTCGAGGATGCGGCGTCGCAGGCCCGGCGTGCGGTTGCGCTGCGCCTGCCGCATGAGCAGTTGTTCCTCCTCGGCCCTGCGGACGAGTTCGCGGGCGAGGGCGGAGGCCAGCGCGGGAAGCACCGCTGTGCCGGTGTCCCGGGGTGCGTCGTGCGCCACGTCCGGGAGTTCCTCGGGGGGCGCGTCCTGGGTCAAGTGCCTTGAAGCACCGATGCCGTTCATGAGGGCTCCCGAAGCGTCAGCGTGAACCACACGCTCTTGCCCGTGCTGCCGGGGGCGGGCAGTGCGATGCCCCAGTCGTCGGACAGTGCGGCCACGAGGGTGAGTCCGCGTCCGGACTCCTCGGCCACGTCCGCCGCGCAGGGCCGCGGCATGGCCGGCGAGTGGTCGGCGACCGTCACGCGTACGTCGTCGCCGGTGCGCTCGACGGTGACGGTGATGGTGTCGCCAGAATCGGAACTCCCGTGTCTGACGGCGTTGGCGAACAACTCGCCCGTCGCGAGGACGGCGTTGTCGAGCTGCTCCGGCGTCAGTGGCAGGGAGGTGAGGTGTGCGGCGACGGCGCGCCGCACGGCGGAGGCGCGGGACGGCTGGGCGGGGACTTCGGTGCGCAGGAGGCCGGGCGGTTCGCTGACCACGACCGGGACGACCTCAGTGCGGGCGATGCCCTGACGGCGGCCCACTTCACCGACCTGGAACGCGAGTGACGCATACGAACAGCCGACGTCCTGCAGGGCGGCGGCCAGCACCTTGTCGGCCCCGGCGGGGCCCTGGGCCGGACTCCTTGATTGTCCGTCGGTCACGATGGCCATCCCGGTCTCGCATCACGGTGCGCGGCATCCCCGTACCTGCCGGGCGATCAACTCCCGTGCGACCGAGCACGGTTGACCGCCGTCGCCGCTGACTGTGCGACAGGTCACTCGATCACTATGACGGCCTGTACATGCAGCCCGCAACACGCGTTCTGATAATTTCAGAACTATCCGCATCACCCTGTCTCTGTCTGCGCCGGCGTGGCACACTGCTCGCTGTGACGGCCGTTCCGGGAGGGTGGACGTGAGCGACAACCGCTCTGGCGGCAACGCGCCGACGGTCCTGCGGATGGTTCTCGGCAAGCGGCTCAGGCAGCTGCGGGAACAGGCCGGGGTGTCGTTCGAGGACGCGGCACGGGCCATCGAGGTGACCCCTCTGACGGTCCGGCGGATCGAGAAGGCCGAGGTCGGTCTTCGTATCCCGTACGTAAAGGAGTTGCTGCTCACCTACGGAGTTCCGGCGGCGGAGATCGACGACTTCCTCGCCCTGGCCAGGGAGGCCAACCAGCCCGGCTGGTGGTACAAGTACCGCGACGTACTGCCCGAGTGGTTCAGCGCCTACGTGAGCCTGGAGAGCGAAGCCAGCGTCATCCGTCTCTACGAACCCCACTACGTCCCGGGCCTGTTGCAGACCCACGACTACGCCACCGCACTGATGCGGGTGGGGTTTCCCAACGAGTCGAAGGAGGACATAGAGCGCCGGGTCACGCTGCGCCTCAAGCGCCAGGACCTGCTCGCCAAGCCGGAGTCACCCGCCATCTGGGCCATCCTGGAGGAGTCGGTGCTGCGCCGCCCGGTGGGCGGACGCGAGGTGATGCGGGCTCAGATCGACCGGCTGAACGAGGCGTTGGACCTGCCGAAGGTCCGGATCCAGATCATCAGCCTCGCCACAGGAGCGCATCCCGGCGCATACGGCCCGTTCCACTACTTCCGTTTCGGTTTCTCCGAGCTTCCCGACGTCGTCTACACCGAAAGCCTCGCCGGCGCGGTCTATGTCGATCAGCCCGCCGACGTCGTCTCGTATCTCGAGGTAATGGACCGGATGTCCGTGCAGGCGGAACCGGTCGCTAGGACCAGGGCCATCCTGGGTGAACTGCGCAAGGAGTTGGAAGAATGAATGCCAAGGGCCCCATCTACAGCGGCATGCAGGCCACCGACCTGGGCACCGAGGGCTGGCACAAGCCCTGGAGCGGTACGAACGGCGGGAGCTGCGTCGAGGCCAAGCGGCTGCCCGACGGCAGCGTCGCCGTCCGCCAGTCCACGGACCCGGAGGGTCCCGCGCTGATCTACACCCGGGACGAGATGCTGACGTTCCTGGAGGGCGCGAAGTCCGGCAAGGCTGACTTCCTGATCGCCTGAGGCCTCGGACCCGTCGCCTCGTACCGCATCGCGTGTCCGCTTCGGACCGCACACCGATACGTCCGCACTACCGGAAAACCCGCACGCGGACTCCCCTCGTGCGGGTTGCCCGGCCACACTGAGGAAATCGGTCGTCCGGAGGGAGTGGTATGCACACGCTCCATCAGGCCATCGCGCAGTGCCGAACGCTGGTCCTCGAAGGCCCTGACGACATCGGCAGGAGCGGCCTGCTCACCGAACTCACCCGCCACGGATTCCTCATCAGACGCGCACAGGGACAGCTACAGCAGGTGGACCCGACCCGCCCGTACCGTGAACTCCTCGCCGCACCGGGCCTGTTGGCCGTCGACGGCAGCATCATCCACGAACTCGTCTACGGGCCGCTGCGCCGGGGACACTCCCGGGTGACCTGGATCCAGGCCCTCGACTTCGCCGAGGCGGTCGCCGAACGCGACGGCGCACTCGTGGATCTGACGACGCCTCAAAACCGGGACGCGGAAAGCGACGAGGCGGTCAGCGCGTACGAGCGGGCCTTCCGCACCCTCGCCCAGCACGTCCCCGTCGTCACTGTGGACGTCGACGGCCTCAGCCCTCCCATCCGTGGGTCTGCCTCGTCGTCCCCTTTTCAACTGGGGCATTGCGCAGGGAAGTTGACGGTAGGTTGAGTACAGACCCGTGACGCACGGCAGGAGAATTCTGATGGCAGAAGCCCAGTCCACCCCCGACCAGGACCCCCTGTCCAAGATCGACACCACGGTGCCGCATTCGGCCCGTATCTGGAACTACTGGATGGGCGGCAAGGACAACTACGAAGTCGACCGGGTGGCGGGCGACGCCTACCGCGAGACCGCGCCGAACATCGAGACGATGGCCCGCGCCTCCCGTGACTATCTGATCCGCACGGTGACCTTCGTGGCCGGTGAACTCGGCATCCGCCAGTTCCTCGACATCGGCACGGGCCTGCCCTCGTACGACAACACCCACGAGGTCGCCCAGCGCGTGGCGCCCGAGTCCCGCATCGTGTACGTGGACAACGACCCGCTGGTCCTCCGGCACGCCCAGGCCCTGCTGACCAGCACCCCCGAGGGCGTCACCAACTACATCGACGCGGACCTGCACGAGCCCGAGAAGATCCTCGCGCAGGTGGGCGAGATCCTGGACTTCAACAAGCCCGTCGCGCTGATGCTCATGGGCATCCTCGGCCACATCCAGGACTACGAGGAGGCCAAGTCGATCGTCCGCCGCCTCCAGGCCGCCCTCCCGTCGGGCAGCTACTTCGTGCACTACGACAGCACGGACACCGACGCGGCGCTCCAGGAAGCACAGCAGGGCTACGACGACACGGGCGCCATTCCGTACGTGCTGCGCAGCCCCGAGCAGATCGCCGCGTACTACGAGGGGCTCGAGCTGCTGGAGCCCGGCATCGTGTCCTGCCCCCTGTGGCGCCCGGAGCCCGGGACGTCACCCGAGCCCACGGACGTCTACGGGGGCGTGGCTCGTAAGCCGTAGCCGACTGTTGATCAGGGACGCGGTGCCGGCTCGATGTTCTGGTTGAGCCGGAACAGGTTCTGCGGCATGCCGGGGCGGCCGTACGAAGCGCCGTGCGGGGGTGCTTCGTACGGCCGCTGTCACCAGGGGGATTACCTGTAGGTGATGTCCGAGGTGCTGTACTTGCAGTTCGTGCTGTCGGGGCCCGTACCCACGGCGGTGTTGTTGTTGTACTTCTGGCAGGGGATGACCTTGCGGCCGGCGTCGTTGAGGATCGTGATGCCCCGCAGCGTCGCCACGTCATTGCGGTTGACGTTGATGCCGACCAGGCGCGCGGTGGATCCGGTGCCGGTCACCTCGATGTTGCTGAGGTTGACATTGCGCGTGTACTGCGTGGAGCAGTCGCCGCAGGAGCGGTACAGCGTCTTGAACTCGCTGACGGCGAAGTTGGAGATGTTCACCGTGCCGGGCCCGTTGTGCTGGAAGACCTTGTCGGCGGCCTTCTTGGCGCCACCGCCGATCACGTTGTAGGTGGAGCCGCCACGGAAGGTCGCAGCGTCCTCGCCGACATCCGCCCACCACACGTTCTGCAAGGTGCAGTTGCCCTCGCAGTGGATGCCGTCGGCGCCGGGCGCGCCGATGATGACGTTCTTCAGCGTCGCGCCGGCCGCGAGCTTGAAGATCGGGTCCTGGCCCTCCTCCTGGCCGTCGCCGGCCAGGTCCCCGGTGCCGTAGAACTGCTTCATGCCGTAGTCCTTGGTGCCGGACACGGAGATGGTGGAGGAGGTCCCCTGGCTGCCGTTGGGGGTCGGCCAGGTGGCGGCGTTCGCCGGGGAGGCACCGCTGGTCATGATCATGCCAACCGCTAAGCCGAATGCGGCCAGCGAGCCGGTCAGTGCGCGCCCGTGGGCGCGCGGTCGTGTCGCAGAAGTCATGTCCCGATTCCTTCTGTCGTGATGAGGGGTTGACGTGATACTTGGGTTGATGTGGTGCCTGGGTTGATGTGATGCGGGGTTGTTGCGGTGCGGAGCGTCAGAGCTTCCCCGCGCCCGCGCCGGACGTCACCGAGGTGACGACGGACGAGGCGGGCTCGGCGGTGTAGCTGTAGGGCGGGTTGGTGAAGCTGCCGACCTGCGAGACCTCGGTGGCGGCTCCACCCAGGTCGTTGCCGCGCAGGTTGGCGTATCCGTCGACGTCACTGCTGCGGTTCGTGGTGACCGCGATCTTCGTCGAGCGGAAGACGTTGTTCTCGACGAGCATCTGGGCGCCCATGCGCGAGTGGCAGGCGGTGTCGGCTCCGGACACGTAGTTGTTGTAGAAGTGACCGGTGCCGAAGCGCAGGCTGGGGATGCGCGAGAAGACGTTGCTGAAGTGGTTGTGGTGGTACGTCACCTTCAAGTGGCCGGTGTCTTCGGAGGCGTTGTTGTCGCTGTGGCCGACGAGTGAGCCCTTGAAGTGGTCCTTGAAGGTGTTCCAGGACACCGTCACATGGTCGGAGCCGTGGTTGATGTCCAGCAGACCGTCGTAGTAGTCCTTGTCGTGATCGCGGTCCGCCGAGAAGGAATTGTGGTCGATCCACACCTTCGTCGACTCCTGGACGGTGATCCCGTCCGAGGGCTTGAGCGGCTTGCTGATGTTGAGGTTCCGGACGACGACGTTGGTCGCCTCCTTGATCCGCAGCCCACCACCGGTGAACCCGGACGACGAACCGACGCCCAGCACCGTGGTGTTGGAGCCGATGTCGACCTGACCGCTCAGCGAGATCAGGCCGTTGACCCGGACCACCTTCGCCGATCCGCCCGTGACGGCCGTCTTGAAGGCGGCCAGGTTCGACACGGTCACCGCGGTCGCGTTGCCGCCACCGGTGGTGCCGGCGCCGAAGCCGATGGGGGCGGTCTCGGCGGCGCCGGCCGACTGGGGAAGGACGAGCACGGTGACGGTCGCGAGGGTGGCCGCGGCTGCCACGGCCAGGGTGGATCTGTGTGCTCGTGTGAGCGGGGGACGAGTACGCATGCGGGGTGCGTCCCTTCAGGAGAACCCGAGGATCCTGTATGTGACTGAAGTTCACTGATCTGATCGCTGTGCGCAGACCGAGGTACCCGATGCGAGGCGCATAGGGCTCTGGCGAGTGCAGTTCCGCAGGTGGTACGAACCAAGGCGCAGCTATCTCATATACGAGATACCTGACACCAGGTCACTGTTCTGAACGGACCGTAGAGGGTAAGCGCTTTCTGGTCAACGGTTCACACAGAACGTGTTCCAGTCATCTGGGAGCGTTCACAGATTGCGTGCTAGGAAGCGGTGCGGGATTCCAGGTCGCGGCGGGTGTCATTGCCGTACACGCCCGTCTCGTCGCCGCGGATGCCGTACCAGAGCTGGAACCGCGCAACGGCTTCGGTGAGCGTGGCGTCGTACTCGCCGCTGGTCGTGCCGTCCTGGTACACGTTCGGGATCTTCAGCAGCCGTTCCTGGAGCTCGCTCACCTCGGGGCCACTGTCGCCCTGGCGGAGGGTGCCGGGGCCGTCCGGGTCGGCCGCCGCGGGCGGCGGGGCGGCGGACGCGGAAGGGGCGGCGGGGGGCTTCGCCTGCGATTCACCGGCACCCCTGTCCCAGGTGAGCAGCAGCGCGGCGGCGAATCCCGCCAGGGCGATCGCCACTGCGGCGACGGCGAGCGCCGCGCGACGCAACCATGGCGTACGTCGGTACGCCGCCGGAGGTTCGAGCGGGCCCGGGCGTCCCTCGTCCGCGACGGGCGGCAGTTCCTGGGTGTCGTCCTCGGCCGTCCAGGGAAGCGCGTTCGCTCCGGGCGTCCAGGCAGGCGGGGTGGCTTCGGCGGTCGAGGGAGGCGGGGTGGCTTCGGCCGTCCAAGGAGGCGGGGTGGTCTCGGCCGCCGATACCGCGACGGCTTCGTACTCCTCGTCCCGCCGTTCGCGCTCCACAGCGTCGACCAGCCGCACGAGTTCCGACAGGGCCCCGGGTGGGCGGCGCCGCAGGACGTTGGTGGGCTCGAGCGCCGGGCGGCTCGGCTGCGGTTCGGGGTCGTACGGTGTCGACACGCTGCTCTCCCTACCGGTCGTACTGGAGATTGATACGCGTCACCGCGCCCGGGAGTTCAACGTGACGGAAACCCCGCCTCCACGGCAGCGGCCGTCACCGTCGTACGAGGCGCCCGTGCGACGAGAGCCACCAACTCCCGTCAGGGCGCCGAGTGGCTCCGTCGGCGGGAACATGTCGACATGACGACGATGCATGCCTGGGTGGTGGCCGAGCCGGGGCCGATCGAGCGGGAGCCTTTGCGGTTCGTCGAGAAGCCGGTTCCTGTGCCGGGGCCCGATGAACTGCTCGTCCAGGTGAGCGCCTGTGGGGTCTGCCGTACTGATCTGCATGTCAGCGAGGGCGATCTGCCGGTGCACCGGCCGCGGGTGACGCCCGGGCACGAGGTCGTGGGGCGGGTGGCGGGGATGGGTGAGGCCGTGACCGGGTACGCGGTCGGGGACCGGGTCGGGGTGGCCTGGCTGCGCCGTACCGACGGCAGTTGCGGGTACTGCGCGCGGGGGAACGAGAATCTGTGCCCGGACTCGGTCTACACCGGCTGGGACGCCGACGGCGGCTACGCGGAGTACACCACCGTGCCGGCCGCTTTCGCCTACCCGCTGCCCGGCGACCTCGACGACGTCGCCCTGGCCCCGCTGATGTGCGCGGGCATCATCGGCTACCGCGCGCTGCGCCGCGCCGCGCCGCCTCCCGGCGGGCGCCTCGGCCTGTACGGCTTCGGCGGCAGCGCCCACCTGTGCGCGCAGGTGGCGATCGCACAGGGTGCCACCGTCCACGTACGCACGCGCGATGTGGCCGCCCAGCGCCTGGCTCTCTCCCTGGGCGCGGCCTCGGCGGCCGGTGCGTACGATCCGCTGCCCGAGCCGCTGGACAGCGCGATCCTGTTCGCCCCGGTCGGCTCGCTGGTCCCCGTCGCGCTACGGGCCCTCGACCGCGGCGGCATCCTCTCGATCGCGGGAATCCACCTCAGCGAGGTCCCGCCGCTCGACTACGAGCGGGAGCTCTTCTACGAGAAGGAGGTACGCAGCGTCACCTCCAACACCCGTGAGGACGGCAGGGAGTTCCTGAGCCTGGTGGCCCGCTTCGGCGTGCGCGCCACCACCCACACGTACCCGCTGTCGCGGGCCCAACAGGCCCTGAAGGACCTGAAGTCGGGCCGCTTCGATGGGGCGGCGGTGCTGGTCAACGACAGCTGATGGGGACGCTCGGTCAGCAGTCGCTAGGACGTGCCGAAGTCGGGGAGGGTGAGCGAGCCGTCCTCGGCGAGGGGGAAGCCGGGGTTGTGTGCGATCTCCCAGGCGTGGCCGTCCGGGTCGGTGAAGGCGCCGGAGTAGAAGCCGATGGCATTGGTGGCGGCGGGCTTGGTGATGGTTGCCCCGGCTCGTTCCGCGGCGGTGAGGAGATCGTCGACTTCGGCGTCGGAGCGTACGTTGTGCGCCAGGGCGATCCCGCCGAAGCCGGCTGCGGCCCCGTCCGTCAGCCCGCAGTCCGCCGCGAGCTTCTCGCGGCCCCACAGGACCAGGGCCAGACCGCCCGCCTGGAAGAAGACGGTCTCTTCGACTTCCTGCCCTCGCCAGCCGAGGGCTTCGTAGAAGGTCCGGGAGCGCGCCACATCGGAGACTCCCAGCGTGACCAGACTGATGCGCTGTTCCATGCCAGGACATTAAAGGCCGTCGGAAGGGACGACAACGCAACAGTCGGGCTCACTCGGTCGGCGCCAGGGAGATCCGTATCCCCACCGTCCCCGTCTTCCCGCGCCGCAGTCGGCTGCCGAACAGGACGAGCCGGCCGACGATGCCGTACTTGCGGGCGATGAGCGCGCGGTAGCGAGCGGTGACGTCCTGGCCGCAGATCTCGGCGGTGGCGGGCACCTGTTCGCCGGTCGGGTTGCCGCGCGCGTCGCACGGCCCCACGAGGACGTCGGCGCGGTTGCGGATCCGCTTGACCTTCCAGGCGTCCGCGGCCGACCAGGCACCGAGCGCCTCGCCGTCGCGCACGACCCATACGGGGGTCGCGACCGCCGTACCGTTCTTCCGATAGCTCGTGATCAGCAGGTACTTGGCGGCACCGAGCCGCTCCAGCGCAGTCTTCTCCACGCCGGGAGTCTAGGCCGCAAGGGTGACCTCCAGCGGCAGCGCGGCTGAGTGGCGGACTGATTCCTCTCCGGCCCTCGGGTACTCGCTCAGCTGTGTACAAAGCCGCGGGCGGGGTCTCTTCACCTCGACTGAATACCTCCCTGGGTATTTCTGTTACGGTGAGGGCCAGATACCCCCCGGGGTAATACCGTCCTGTGAGGAGTCGTAGCCGTGTTCTTCGTCGACACCCTGGAATTCGAGGGGCTGGGCAACCGCAGTTACCTGGCCGGAGGCCCCCGAGCCGCCGTGGTGGTGGATCCGCCCCGCGACATCGATCAGGTCATCACCGCTGCCGCCCGGCGCGGGGTGCGGATCGCCTACGTGGCGGAGACCCACGTGCACAACGACTACGTGAGCGGCGGTCTGGAACTGGCCGGTGTCAGCGGCGCCCGTTACCTGGTGCCGGACGGGGCGTCCGTGTCCTTCGCCCGTACTCCTGTCGCCGATGGCGACACGGTCACCGTGGACGACGGCCTGGTGCTGCGCGCCGTGGCCACCCCCGGTCACACCCCGCACCACACCTCGTACGTACTGGAGGAGGACGGCCGGCCGGTGGCGGCGTTCACCGGTGGCTCGCTGCTGATCGGCACGGTGGGCCGGCCGGATCTCGTCGAGCCGCGGCTGACCGAGCGGCTGGCCCGCGCACAGCACGCCTCGGCGCATCGTCTGGCGGACGAGCTGGACGACGAAGTCGCGGTGCTGCCCACGCATGGTTTCGGCAGCTTCTGCTCCAGTGCGCAGGCCGAGGGGGACGCGACCACGATCGGCGCGGAGCGCAAGAGCAACGACGCGCTGACGAAGGATGTGGACACCTTCGTCGCTCAGCTGCTCGCGGGACTGGACGACATACCCGCGTACTACGCGCACATGGGCCCGGTCAACGCCGCCGGACCTGCGCCGGTCGACCTCACCCCGCCGCGGCCCGCGGACGCCGAGGAGATCGCCTCCCGGCTGGCGGCCGGGGAGTGGGTGGTGGACCTGCGCAGCCGCGTTGCGTTCGCGGAGGGCCATGTCGCCGGATCGTTCAACTTCGAGGGCGAGGGCAAACTCGCCACCTACCTGGCCTGGCTGATCCCCTGGGGCAAGCCCGTCACGCTGCTCGCCGACACCGCCGAGCGGATCGCCGACGCGCAGCGCGAGCTGGCCAGGGTGGGCATCGACCGCCCGGCCGCCGCCGCGAGCGGCGATCCCGCCGCGTGGATACGGGACGGGGAGCGGCTCGCCTCCTTCCCGCGCGCCCGCTTCGCCGACCTCGCCGGCGTACACGACGACGTGGTGGTCCTGGATGTGCGGCGCGACTCCGAACGGGCGGGCGGTTTCATCGAGGGTTCAGTGCACATCCCGATCCATCAACTGCCGGGCCGTGTCGGGGAGTTGCCGCCTGGCGTGGTCTGGGTGCACTGCGCGGGTGGGATGCGTGCGGCGATCGCCGCCTCGCTGCTCGATGCCGCCGGGCGGGAGGTGGTGGCTGTCGATGACGGTTTCGAGGCCGCCGCCGATGCGGGCCTCGCCCTGGGGGGCTGCTGATGGATCTCCGCGGCGTCGCGACGCCTGGCACGCACTCCCCCACTCTCGACTCCTCTCCCACTCCCGGCTTCGCTCGAGTGGGGGGACTCCCACAAGCGGGGGGACCCCCATGCGGCGGCATGGTCGCCTGGGCCTGCGCGGGTCTGCCCGTCACCGGCGCGGGCGGCGGTGTCACGGCGTGAGCACGCTGATCCTGGCCCTGGTCGCCGGAGGAGCGGTCGGACTGGCGCTCGGTGCGCTCGGCGGGGGTGGCAGCGTCCTGGCCGTGCCCGCGTTGATCTATCTGCTCGGCTTCTCACCGGCTGCCGCAACGACCGCCGGGCTCCTCATCGTCACCGCCACCTCCGCCACCGCCCTGTACGCGCATGCCCGGGCCGGCCATGTCCGGTGGAAGGCGGGCGCGTTGTTCGCCTCGGCCGGGCTTCTCCCGGCCGCGGCGGCGGGGGCAGCCGCGGCCCGTCTGCCACAGCCGCTGCTGACCGCCGCTTTCGGCGCCGTCGCCGCCGTCGCGGCCTTGCGGATGCTCCGGCCCGCCGACGGCACGGTCGTACGGGACGTGGCAGGGGTGCGGCCGGGCAGGGCTGCCGGGGCGGGGGCGGGTCTGGGGGCGCTGACCGGGCTGCTCGGGGTCGGCGGGGGCTTCCTCGCGGTTCCGGCGCTTGTCACCGTGCTGGCCTTCGAGATGCAGGCCGCCGTCGGTACCAGCCTGCTGGTCATCACGGCCAACTCCCTGGCCTCCCTGACCCTGCGCGGCGCCTCCGCCCCGGCTCTGGACTGGGCGGTGATCGCGCCGTTCACCGCGGGAGCGGTGCTGGGCGCCTGGGACGGCAAACGCCTGGCGGGCAAGGTTTCCGGCCCGCTGTTGCAGCGCGTCTTCGCGATGGTGCTGCTGGCCGTGGCCGCGCTCATGCTCGCGGACGCCTTGGCATGACCGGCCCTCGCCGCTCCCGGCAGCGCCCTGACCGCTTCGGACTTGACCGCTTCGGACTCGGGCGAGCGATCAGCCAAGCCATCAGGCGAGCGACAGGAAGAGCTTCTCCAGACGGGCGCGCATCTTCTCACGGTCACCGTCAACGGCCAGGTCCGAGTCGGCCAGGCAGTGCTGCAGACCGGTGGCGATGATCGCGAAGCCCGCTTTGTCCAGTGCCCGGGAGACCGCCGCGAGCTGGGTGATCACCTCCTCGCAGTCCCGGCCCTCCTCGATCATCCTGACCACACCGGCGATCTGGCCCTGCGCTCTGCGCAGTCGGTTGACCGCCGCCTTCAGTTCCTCGGCCGCCATCGCCAGTTCCACGAGCCGCTCCTTCGATACACACATTCTCCATACCCCTACGGGTATCCTACCCGCAGGCCGCCCCCTTAAAAGAAGAGGAAAGATCCACGTGACCACCACCGCCGTACTCGCCCCGGAACAGGCCCACGCCCGCCTGCACGAGTTGACCGTCATCGACGTCCGCACTCCCGGCGAGTACGCCTCCGGACATCTGCCCGGCGCCCACAACATCCCCCTCGACCACCTCGACCAGGCGCTGTTCGCCCTCAGGAGCGCCGCCGACCGCGGGGACCTCCTCGTCGTGTGCGCCTCCGGTGCCCGCTCTGCCCGGGCCTGCGAACGGCTCGCCGAGCACGGCATCACGGCGGCCACCCTCACCGGCGGCACCAGCGCCTGGACCCAGCTCGGTCACGACATCCACCGACCCGCCGGCGCCCGCGCCGTCTGGGCCATGGAACGGCAGGTCCGCCTGGCCGCCGGTTCACTCGTCCTGGCCGGGCTGGCGGCCGGGCGGCACTGGCCGCGCGCCCGCCTGCTGTCCGCGGGCATCGCCGGCGGCCTGGTCTTCTCCGCCCTCACGGACACCTGCGGCATGGCCCGCGTCCTCGCCAGACTCCCCCACAACCGCCCTCGCGCCACCGATCTGAACGCCACGCTCACCACTCTCACCGAGTGAGGCGTCCTCCGGCGGGCCTGGCGTCGGTTACGCACTGCGGGGCCGGGTACTCACACCGCTCCAGTCGTGCGCCGGCTGTTCCGAGGTGCCCCATGGACTCCAGCGTCGCGGCCCGTCAGCGCGCGTGGGAGTGAGCCCGTCGTCCCCGAGCCGCGCCCGCCCGCGCCGCGGCCAGGGCCAGCACGCCGGTCCCGGTGCCGATGTCCAGCACCCCGGCACCGGGCCGCATCGCCGCCAGCCGCAGGGCCCTCGCCAGCAGCCAGGTGTCGCCCCGAGGCGCGTAGACGTCGGGAGGTCGCAGCAGAAACACAGGGCACGGCACCTCGGCCGAGCCCTTGAAAACCGTTACCGCTGCTCTTCGGCCTCCCCTGCGGTCCGCAGCTGCTCGACGCACCACTCCTTGGCGGTCTGAGCGACCTGTTCCAGCGCGCCCGGCTCCTCGAAGAGATGGGTGGCACCCGGCACCACGTGCAGGGAATGCGGAGCCCGCAAACTGCTGGCCGCCTCTTCGTTGAGCCGCAGCACCTGCTGATCCTGACCGCCGACGATGAGCAGCACGGATGCTCGTACGCGTGGCAGGGCGTCACCCGCCAGATCGGGCCGTCCGCCTCGCGACACGACGGTCAGTACGCGGTCGGGCCGCTCGGCGGCGGCCACCAGGGCTGCCGCCGCCCCCGTACTGGCGCCGAACAGGGCGATCGGGAGCCCCCGCGCCTCGGGCTGTCCGTCCAGCCAGTCGATCGCGGCCACCAGGCGTCGCCCCAGCAGCGGGATGTCGAAGCGGTGCTCGGCGGTCAGGGCGTCCTGGATGTCCTCCCGCTCGCTGAGCAGATCCATGAGCAGGGTGCCGAGCCCGGCCGTACGCAACTCGGCTGCCACCATCCGGTTGCGCGGGCTGTGCCGGGAGCTGCCGCTGCCGTGCGCGAACAGCACCACGGCCCTGGCCTGCGTGGGGAGTATGAGATCGCCGGCCAGCGTCACCTCGTCGGCCGGCACCGCAACCAACTGGGAGATCATCGGGATCATCTTCTTCCTCGGGCCGCAGGGCCCGCGGCTCGACGTTCGACTTGTCCGGTTCTTGACCGGTTCCTCCCCACCGCGTACCCATGGTGGCCCCGGCGAACATCCGGCCCGTACGGCCAAGGAGCATGTCAATCCGCGGCCAGGTCACCCGGCTCGCGATAGCGCAGCAGCACACCCACCCCGTCGGTGGTCGGCCGGGCCCGGTCCTGGTCCACCACGATCAGCTCGGCTCCAGTGCGGGCGGTGGCGTACAGCAAGGCGGCGTCGGCCTGCTCCGCACGCACGGACGTCACCCCGTACGCCTCCAACTCCTTGGCGGACAGGGCGATATGGGACGGCTCCGCGCCCACCCACAGCCGCTCGGGCAGGTGTGGGGAGCGGGTGAGCAGGACGGCTCGGGCCCGGCCGCGTTGCAGAGCGGTGACGACGGCGGTGATGCCCTCGGACTTCTGGCGATGCCTGGCGCGTTGGGCGAGGAAGGTGTCCAGCTGGAGGCGATCCGGTGCGCTCAGCCGGCCGTCCAGCGTGCGGGCCACTTCCGTACCCGTCAGGGGAGGGCCGGAGGCGGTGTCGGCCGCCGTGTCGCGGCTGCTCTCGACGACGGTCACGCGGTTCTGGAGGTGGATGGGCAGGCGGTTGACCAGGACGCCCGACAGCCAGGGGTCGCCCTCGTCCCGGCGGAGCACGACGAGCTCGACCCGGTGACGGCCGGCGAGTTCGGCCAGTTCCTGAGCGACACGAGGCGCCGTGCGCGGCCACTCCTCGACCGGCACGAGACGGCTGAGCCGTGGCCCCGGCGCGACCCGGCTGACGGGCCATCGCCCGCTCTCGGCGACGACCGAGACGTACTCACCCTTCTCTTCGGAGACGCCTCGGGTGAGGGCGACGGTCAGGTACGGGATGTCCGGTGCGCGCTGCACCGCCAGCGGCAGGGTGTCGGGCAGGTCGCCGAAGCGGGCCGTGTCGCGTACGGGCGGGTCGGGCAGGTCCGCCACCAGGACGAGTTGACCGTGCGCGGCGAACAGGGCCTGCCCGTGCCGGCCGGGCAAGTCACGGCCGGTGCCCACCGCCGCGTCAAGGACGGAGACGGTGGCCGCGTCCGTCCCCTGGTCGCGCAGCGTGTCCCGCAGATGGCGCCACCGCAGATCGATCGCCTTGTCGGGTTCGTCGATGTCCCGTGAGGTGTCGAGGTAGGCGCTGGCCCACGGGCCGGGCCGGGAGTAGAGCGGGTCCAGGAACGAGAGCTTCACGGTGGCTCCCTGAGCGGTTCGGCCGTGCGGGGGTGAGGGGCGCGGAACCGGGTCGCGTATGGGTCTTCCGTGTACCCGCTCAGGCTTTCCGCCATGCGCGGGCGGCTGCTGGGTACTCGGCGGGCCCGTACGACATGGCCGGCGATCCGGCAGCCGATGCCAGGAGGAGGATTCATGGGCGTGCAGAGCCTGCCCGATCCCGTCATCAGCAGGGCACCTGCGCCGCGGATCGACCCGGCCGCGCTGGAGGCCGCGTTACGCGAGCGGGTCGACGGCGAGGTGCGGTTCGACGCGGGCAGCCGGGCCGCGTACGCCACCGACGCCTCGAACTTCCGGCAGACGCCGATCGGTGTCGTCGTGCCGCGTACGCCCGAGGCGGGAGCCGAAGCGGTGGCGGTGGCCCGGGAACACGGCGCTCCGGTGCTGTCGCGGGGCGGCGGCACCAGCCTGGCGGGCCAGTGCACCAACACGGCGGTGGTGCTGGACTGGTCGAAGTACTGCAACGTCCTCGAGTCCGTGGACACCGACGCCCGCACCTGTGTCGTACAACCGGGCATCGTGCTGGACGAGCTGAACCGGCAGCTCGCCGCGACCGGCCTGCGCTTCGGCCCGGAGCCCGCCACCCACGCGAACTGCACCATCGGCGGCATGATCGGCAACAACGCGTGCGGCGCCACCGCGCAGCAGCACGGCAAAGTCGTCGACAACATCGCACGCCTGGAGGTGCTGCTCTACGACGGCACCCGTTTCTGGTGCGGAGAGACCAGTGAGGAGGAGTACGCGGAGATCGAGCGGCGCGGCGACCTGCAGGCCACTCTGTACCGGCGGTTGCGGGCGCTGCGCGATACGTACGCGGACGAGATCCGCCGCCGCTTCCCCGACATCCCGCGCCGGGTGTCGGGCTACAACCTCGACTCGCTGCTGCCCGAGCACGGCTTCGATGTCGCGGGGCTGCTCGTGGGCAGCGAGTCGACGCTGGCCACCGTGTTGCGCGCCGAGCTGGAACTCGTGCCGGTGACGAAGGAGCGGACGCTGGTCGTGCTCGGATTCCCGAGCGTCGACAAGGCCGCTGACGCCGTGCCGGAGATCCTGCCGCACCGGCCGATGGCGCTGGAGGGCGTCGACTCACGGCTGATCCGCGACGAGCAGCTCAAGCACCTCAACCCGCAGGCGATCGCCGAACTGCCCGCGGGACGTGCCTTCTTGATGGTGCAGTTCGGCGGGGAGACGATCGAGGAGTCCGACGAACGGGCGCACCGGATGCTGAGCGCGCTCCACGAGAGCGAGCACGACGCGGAGGTGGCCTTCCTGGACGACCCGGCGCGCGAGGAGGAGCTGTGGCAGGTCCGTGAGGCCGGTCTCGGTGCCACCGCACACGTCCCGCACCGGCCCGACACCTTCGAAGGCTGGGAGGACTCGGCGGTGCCGCCCGAGCGGCTCGGCGAGTATCTGCGGCGGCTGCGCGGGCTGTTCGAGGAGTTCGGGTACCAGAGCGACACCGGGCCCAGTCTTTACGGGCACTTCGGTCATGGCTGCGTGCACACCCGCATCCCGTTCGACCTTTACAACGCCGACGGGGTGGCGGCGTACCGCAAGTTCATGGAGCGGGCTGCCGACCTGGTCGCGGAGTTCGGCGGGTCGTTCTCCGGGGAGCACGGTGACGGGCAGAGCCGCGGTGAGCTGTTGCCGCGGATGTTCGGCGACGGGCTGGTCGAAGCGTTCGGGCGGCTCAAGGCGGTGTTCGATCCGGACGACCGGATGAATCCCGGCAAGGTCGTGGCGCCGTACCGGCTGGACGAGAATCTGCGGCTGGGCGCCGACTGGGCTCCGTACGACCCGCAGGATCTGTACTTCCACTATCCGGACGACGGTGGGTCCTTCGCGGAGGCGGCCAACCGGTGCGTCGGTGTGGGCAAGTGCCGACAGCTGACGAACAAGGGTGGCGCGGTGATGTGCCCGTCGTACCAGGTCACGCGGGAGGAGGAGCACTCCACGCGGGGGCGGGCCCGGCTGCTGTTCGAGATGTTGGACAGTCACGGGGACAGTGCGGTACGGGACGGGTGGCGATCGGAGGCGGTACGGGACGCCCTCGATCTGTGTCTGGCCTGCAAGGGCTGCAAGTCCGACTGTCCGGCGGACGTGGACATGGCCACGTACAAGGCGGAGTTCCTGGCCCATCACTACGCCGGGCGGCCGTGGCGTCGGCCGCGCTCCGATCTGTCGATGGGCTGGTTGCCGGCCGCGGCCCAGGCCGTCGGGCGACTGCGGCTCGGGCCGGCCGTCAACGCGCTCACGCACGCGCCCCTGGTGTCGCGGGCTGCCGTCGCCGTCGCGGGGGTCGAGAAGCGCGAGATCCCGCTGTTCGCCGACGAGACTCTGCAACAGTGGTTCGCTCACGCTCGCCACGAGCCGCAGGGCGACAGGGCGCGCGGCACCGTCGTGCTGTGGCCGGACACTTTCACCAACTTCTTCCACCCGCGCATCGGGCAGGCCGCGGTACGGGTGATGGAGGACGCGGGCTGGCGGGTCGTCCTGCCCGCGGAGCCGCTGTGCTGCGGGCTGACCTGGATCTCCACCGGTCAGCTCGGCACCGCCAAGCGCGTACTGACCCGGACCGTGCGCCACCTGGCCGAACACCTCCACGGCGGCGGTCTTGTGGTCGGCCTGGAGCCGAGTTGTACGGCGGTCTTCCGGTCCGATGCCGGCGAGCTGTTCCCCGGCGACCGCGACGTACGCAGGTTGCGCCGGCAGACGGTGACCCTCGCCGAGCTGCTCACCGAGCACAGTCCCGGGTACGCCCCCGCGCAAGTGCCGGAACGCCAGGCGAAAGCGTTGGCCCAGGTGCACTGCCACCAGCATGCGGTTCTGGGCTGGGATGCCGACGCGGAGTTGCTGCGCCGGGCGGGAGTTGACGTCGAGCACCTGGAGTCCGGCTGCTGCGGGCTGGCCGGTAACTTCGGCTTCGAACGGGGCCACTTGGACGTCAGCCAGGCGTGCGCGGAGCGCGTTCTGCTGCCGCGGCTGCGCGAGGCTCCCGCGCGGACGGTGGTCCTGGCTGACGGCTTCAGCTGCCGCACCCAGATCCACGAGCTCGGCAGTACCGGCCACGAGGGAGTCCACCTGGCGGAGCTGCTCGCCTCCGGCCTGCCGGACGCGCCGGGCACCGCCTACGCCGACGCCCCGGGCGCCCGCCCGGCTCCTCCCGGCCGCGTGGCCGCCGGTACCGCACTCGGCGCCACGGGGCTCGCGGCCGCGGGTGCGGCCATGGGGCTGGCTCGGTGGGTGCGGCGGCGGTGAGAGGGGCGCGGGTTGCCTCCGGCGGTTGGGTTTGTTGTTGGGTGCGGGTTGGTTGTGGTTGCTCGCGCCGTTCCCCGCGCCCCTTAGGTGCGTGGTGGGTCGGGGCCGTGGGCCGGTGCGTCAGCCCGTCGCAGGCCGGGCATACGGCCCGGTGTTGGTACAGGGTCCTGGTTCTCCGAGACCGAACCTACGCGACGGGCATACGACGCACCGGCCCACGGCCCCTCCCGCCGGGGGGAGGCTGCGGGGTTCGTCGTGGCTAGTGAGCATGATGGTTGGCGGTTCCGGTCGCGCCCCGTCAGGGGCGCGGGGAACTGCGCGACCAGCCACGACGCACCCGCACCCGCGACACGGCGTGTCACCCCACCCCCTTGGGGGCCTGGGGGCGCAGCCCCAGTTTCGGGAAGGGGCGGGGCTGGGGAAAGAAACCCCCACACCAGCCGCACCGCCGTCAGACGGCGGCGTGTACCAAGGCGTCCAGTTCGGCGGCGGACAGTTCGGCGGTGAAGGCGGTGGTGCCGGGCTGGTGCCTGCGGCCGCCTCGGCCCAGGTAGCCGGCGTCCACTGGGTCGAAGCCGAGGCCGCGGATCAGGCCGGCGACCACTGCCTTGGCCTCCTCGTCGTCGCCGGACAAGGGGATGGCGAGCCGTGCGGGGTCGCCCTTGGGGCGGCCGCGGTCGCGCAGGTTCTGCCAGTGGATGGCGTTGAAGGCCTTGACGAGGTCGGCGCCGGTGAGGGCCCGTAGCTTCTCGCTGGAAGTGGTCCTGTCCTCGTCCAGCTCGGGGTCGTGGCCGTCCCGTTCCGGGAAGTAGTTGCAGGCGTCGACGACGACCTTGTCGCGCAGCTCCGCGATCGGCAGCTCGTTGATCCGCCCGTAGGGGATCGCGACGACGACCAGCTGCCCGAACCGGGCGGCCTCCTGAGCCGTGACGGCCCTGATCGGGCCGCTGATCTGCGCGACCAGGTCCTTCAGTGTCTCGGGGCCACGCGAGTTGGCGATGGCCACCTCGTGGCCGATGCCGGCCAGCCTCCTGGCGAGTGTGGAGCCGACGCGACCGGCTCCGATGATCCCGATGCGCATGGTGTTTCCCCTGCCGGTGTCTGCGGGCGGGCGCTGGAATCTCCCGCGATCTCCAGACGGAGTTTCCGGATAGGCGCTGACGAAACGACCGCCGAGAAAGGCCGCACGCCCGTTTGCACCACCCAAAGTGACGAATCAGTCACCTTGCGCGTGAATGGTCAGCATCAGCCCCTTGTGGGCGCACCACACAACCGTTCCTAAAGACTGAGTGGGAGTGAGTCCTGGTGCCAGAACCCGTGCTCAGCCGGGTGCCCCGAACGGTGTTGGGCACCCTGGTCGCCCGCTTTCGCTCCACCACCGGGCGGCGCGCATCCGATGCGCGGTCCGGGCAGGTGGGGGCGGGGTTCCTCACGCCTTCGGGTCTCCGGTCCGGCCTGGACGGTCCGATGCCCCGCAGCACCACTCCGGTGCTGCGGGGGCGGTGCCGTCCTCCCCCAGCTACCGCTGGGAGGTGCCCCCAGCCGGACCGGGTGCCCGAGGGCGCGTCGCCCGACCGCGATGCTGGCCGCATCGTGCCGGGAAATCTTGCGTCGTGGGGTGGTCAGCGGCTGCTGCCAGTGCTGGGCACCCCACTTGCTGGTGTAGGCCGGGTCGACCGCGACGACGGCCACGTCCTGCTCGGCGGCCATCGCAACCAGCCGGGCCTTGAGTCTGGCGGTGGGGAAGCGGGAGAGCAGGCGGCGGAAGCGTTTGTTGCGGCCGTGCTGCTCCCGGCCCTTCTCCGCCGCGAAGTCGAGATCCTCGAGGGCGATCGCGGCGGCCCCGCACCGGCGGGTGTAGTGCAGCAGCCGGGTCAGCGCGTGCCGGATCTGCGCATCCCGGTGCGCTGTGCTGCCCGAGAGGTCGCAGAAGAAGCGCCGCGGCTCGCCGACCGGGTTGCCGTGCCCGTCCAGGTGCCAGGCGGCCAGGTGGTCGTCGTTCATGTCCACCCCGACCACCCCCCGGGCCAGCGCCGCCTCCAGCGGCAGGACCGGGGCGGCGGCGCGCTGCCAGGACGCGGTGACATACCAGCGGCCGCGCGCCGTGTCGTGGTGGATGCGGTAGGCCACCGCCCGGTTGGCGGTGATCCGGTCGCGCCACTCCTCGCCCCGGTGCCGGAAGCGCACGGTCGCGTCCAGCAGGTACCGGCCGTGCGGCGCGTTAGCCAGGTGCGCCAACTCAGCCGGGAGCTTGATGAAGATGTGTCCGGTGTCGGTGACGCGGATGGTCTCATTGCCGAAGCGTCTACCGGACTCCCCGTCCGCGGCCAGGAACATCCGCTGCGCCTGCCACCGCTCCCGCCACTGCTGCTCGCTCAGCCCGGCCTCCTGAAGGTGGTGGCGGGCGAGGGAGAGGCGCTTGCCGCCGCGCACCACGTGCACCCGGCCCGCCTCCCAGTCCGCCTCCACCACCGCCAGCCGGTGCTCGAGGGCGTGCAGGCGGCGGGACTTGGCATGCCACTCGGCACGCGAGCCATAGCCGCGCACCAGACCTGCCCGCTTGTCCGCCTTGGCGCCCAGCGGGCGGGCCAGCCGCGCCTCGATCGAGGCGATCTGCCCGCGCAGCCAGGTCAGATGGGCCACCTGGCCACGCCGGGCCAGCGCCCACTGGTCGTGGGTGGCCTTGGTGATGCTGCCTGCCCAGCGCGCCGACGACCTGCCCGTCAACTCCCGCTTGCGCACCGCCCACGTGGCGGCATCGTGCCCCAGCCCCTGCCGGGACCGCTCCGCCAGATCACTACAGGCCAGCGAACCGAGGAACACCCCGACCTCACGCAGCACCGCCGCATCCGTCTCGCTCACCCGCAGCCGGTCCCGGATGGCCACCCCTGCGGAGCCGGGCACCACGAACGACGCCGCCAACTCCCGCAGCCCGCCCACCCGTTCACCCCCACCCGGTCGAAGATCCCGTCACGGCAGTCAACGAGCACCACCCGCAAAGGTCACCCATTCGACCCAAGAACCCGCGTTCCCCGGGAATCGGGGTCCAGAAACACACTCCATGGCAGTTCCCCAGTTTCGGCGGACCACTGGACCGCCACATCAGGCCCCGGCACTCACTAATGCTCGCCAAAAGACACTGCCGCTCAGTACACCAACAGCAGTTCCTGACCCCATACAGACGAGACGAACGGATGCACCATGCACGTGAAGCGCTGGGCTCCCGTGGCCCTCACCTTCCTCGCCCTGTCCGGGACGTCCGCCGCGCCCGCGATCGCCGACGAACGGCCCGAACTCCCCAGGCCCGACCGTTACTTCCTGCGCGCGGCACACCAGGGCAACCTCGCCGAGATCGCCGCCGGCTGGGACGCCCGGCGCCACGCCACCACCGACTGCGTGAAGAAGGCGGGCGCGACCCTGACGACCGACCACGCCCGGCTGGACGAGCACGGCAGGGCCCTGGCCGACAAGCTGGGCGTCCCCCTGCCCGGCATGCTCACCGCCGCCCAGCTGCAGGAACTCGCCACGGTCAAGGCCAGGGCCGGCACCGCCGAGTACGACGAGGCCTGGCTCAACTCCCGGCGGGCTGCGCACAAGACGACCCTGGCGCTCATCGACCGGCAGCTGGACTCGGGCTCGAACCCCGAGGTCAGGGCCGCGGCACGGGCCGCCCGCCCAGTGGTGGCCAGGCATCTGCGAATGATGCGCGCAGACACCTGCCGTACGGAGTCGGAGTCGGCTCCCGCAGCCATGCACGCGGATTCCGGCGCCCACTCGGCTGCCGACGCGGATACCAGCAGTCAGTCGGCCGCCGCCGACAACCGGGAGGCCATCCTGGGCGCCGCCGCACTCGGTAGCGGTGGTGTGCTCATGATCATCGGTTGGCGCATGGCCGTCGCACAGCGGCGTTCCACGGACGAGCACTGAGACGAAGCGCAGCGGGCACTGAGACGGGCACTGAACAGACGTGCCCGCCCTCGCCGGCCTCTCTGCCATCCTGGCCTCGTGCCGCAACCGAGCCCCGTCACCCCCGACGCCCCCACCCCGATACGCACTCCCCTCCTCACCCAGCAATGGCTCGACCTCGCCTTCATCCACTGGGCCGTCGAACCGGACGTCGTGGCGGGGCTGTTGCCGAGAGGAACCGTTCCCGACACGCATGACGGAGTGACGTACATCGGGCTCGTCGCCTTCCGGATGCACCGGGTCGGCTGGCTGCGTCTGCCCGGGGTGCCGTATCTCGGGACCTTCCCGGAGACCAATGTGCGCCTGTACTCGGTGGACGCGCATGGGCGCCGCGGTGTCGTCTTCCGCTCGATGGACGCCTCCCGGCTGATCCCGGTGGCGATGGGCCGCATCGGCTTCCGGCTGCCATATCTGTGGTCCCGGATGACCGTCCGCTCCACCGGCGACACCGTCACGTACACCAGCTCCCGCCGCTGGCCCGGCCCGCGCGGCGCGTACAGCCGGATCACCGTACGGACTGGTGAACGCATCGAGGAACCCACCGAGTTGGAGCACTTCCTCACCGCCCGCTGGGGCATGCACAACGCCTTCTTCGGCGGGGCCGCGTATCTCCCGAACGATCACCCGCGCTGGCCCCTCCACCGCGCCGAACTGCTCACCTGCGAGGAAAGCCTCATCACCGCGGCAGGCCTTCCCGCCCCGAGCGACCCCCCGGTCAGCGTCCTGTACTCCCCCGGCGTCCCGGTCCTCCTCGGCCGCCCGTCCCGCCCGGCGGGCATCCCGACTCCGTAATGATCATCGAACAGCGAGGCGGAGTGAACCCAGCCATGCGACCAGGAGCCGGCCCACTTCCCCGGGACGTTCCTGCTGCACCCAGTGGCCGCAGTCCTCGAGGACATGAGAGGAGACCAGGCCGGGGAGCGTCGTCGGGAAGGCCTCGACCGCGTCGGCCAGCCAGGCGAGGGAGGCGTCCTTTTCGCCGGCGAGGAAGAGGGACGGCTGAGTGATCGGGGCTCCGTCCCACTCGGCGAGGTCCTCCCAGTCCCGGTCGACGTTGCGGTAGCGATTGAGCGCTCCGGTGAGTCCGGTGCGCTCGAACTCGCCCGCGTAGTGGTCGAGTTCCGCGTCGGTGAGCCAGGACGGCCGGTCCTTCACGAACCGGTCGGAGAGCTGTCCGCCTTCGGGGACGAAGAAGACGCTGCCGTCCCCTGACGTGGGCATCGTGTCGGCCGACAGCGTGGCGTAGAAGCCCGCCAGCCAACCCCGTACGTCCGGCTCGATCTCCGCCTCCGCCCGGCCGGGCTCCTGGAAGTAGCCGACGTAGAACTCCTCGTCCCCGCCGATCATGGCGAAGGCGTCGGTCGGCCGGATCGCGTTCCGTGGTGCGTACGGGACGCCGAGCAGTCCCACGGCGGTGAAGACGTCCGGCCGGAGCAGGGCGGAGTCGGCCGCGATGGTCGAGCCCCAGTCGTGGCCCACGACCACGGCGGTCTCCTCGCCGAGGGCGCGTACGACCGCGACGTTGTCCTCGACGTGTGCCGTCATCCGGTACGCCGCCACGTCGTGCGGCTTGGAGGAACGCCCGTACCCGCGTACGTCGACGGCGACGGCACGGTAGCCCGCCGCCGCGAGCGTGGGAAGTTGGTGACGCCAGGAGTACCAGGACTCGGGGAAGCCGTGGACCAGGAGGACCAGCGGGCCTCTCCCCTGCTCGACCAGGTGAATACGGCCACCGGGGACGTCCACCAGCCGATGCCGCGCGTCCGCCGGTGTGTACGGGTCCGCGATCTCGGACACCTGCGACATACGTCCTCCTCGGGGTCGGGAATCCACTGATCTCGATCGTCGTAGGCGCGGTTGCGACGGCGCGACCGAAGTTGCTGTTCCGGCAATAACACGCCCTACTCACCGCCTCTTCAGCGCGCGCCCGACCGTCGGGATCCGGCCAGCTCCGAAGAGTGGGCGGGTCCGGTGAACCGGACGGTATGCCGGCACGTACTGAAGGAGGGCGTCCACCCTGCGTGGGCGCCCGCGCGGATGACGCTGTGTCAGGACAGGCGTACGGGAGCCATGGATGAGGCATGCACGACGGAACGTTCAGCGGTTCGCGCGGTTCGCCGCCATTGGCGGGCTGGTCTGCGGAGGGCTGATGGTCTCGCAGGCCATGGCGAGTGAGACGTCGACCGAGTCGGACCGGCCGGGCGCCGTGAGCCAGGCCGCCGACACGGGCCGGGGGCTCGTCTCCGAACTGGGCACCGAGCGTACGGCGGGTACCTGGATCGGTGCCGACGGGCGCCCGATGGTCGCGGTGACCGACGAGGAGGCGGCGGCCGACGTACGCAGGGCGGGCGCCGGGGCCAAGATGGTGGACCACAACATGCGCGAACTGCGGTCCGCCACCGCCACGTTGGAGGATTCGCCCCGCGTGTCCGGTACCTCGTGGTCGATGGACTACGCCAACAACCAGGTGGTCGTCCGCGCGGACAGCACCGTCTCCGCCGACGAATGGTCACGGCTGACCAAGGTCGCCGAGAGCATCGGGAAGTCCGTACGGATGGAACGCATCGACGGCACGTACACCACCCGTCTGAACGGCGCCGAGCCGCTCTTCGCCGGTGCGGGCCGCTGCTCGGCGGGCTTCAACGTGACCAACGGCCGGGCCGACTTCATTCTGACGGCGGGCCATTGCGGTCCCGAGGGCACCACCTGGTTCTCGGACCAGCAGGGCACCCAGCAGGTCGGGACGACCACCGACGTGGAGTTCCCCGGCAGTGGTGACTACTCCCTCGTTCGGTACGACACCGGCACCGTGCTCGAGGGACCCGATGTGGTGGCCGTCGGCAACGGCCAGGGCGTGCGGATCACCGGTGCGGCCGATCCGGCCGTCGGGCAGAAGGTCTTCCGCAGCGGGAGCACCACGGGGCTCCAGTCCGGCGAGGTGACCGGCCTGGACGCGACGGTGAACTACCCGCAGGGCACGGTCACCGGGCTGATCGAGACCACGGTGTGTGCCGAACCGGGCGACAGCGGCGGCCCGATGTTCGCCGACGGCACGGCGCTGGGCATCACCTCGGGTGGCAACGGGGACTGCGACAGCGGCGGTACGACGTTCTTCCAGCCGGTCACCAAGGCGCTGGACACCCTCGGCGTACAGCTGGCCGCCGATCCCGATTCGGCGGGCGGCCAGCAGGCGACGCCCTCGGCCCGCGACGACAACGCGGGCGCGGGCAACGACGCCGACAACGGGGCGGGCGCGGCCGTGCCGCCCGGCGGGGCCTCGACCGCACCCGGAGGCGTGGGGTCGGTGGAGACGGTGCCCGAGGGCGGGACGGACGACGCGTCGTCGCTGGTCGCGCGGATCGCGGAGTACCGGAATCTCGGGCCGGGGCTGCTGGTCATCGCGGGAAGCCTGATCGCGCTGGTGGCGATCCAGATCCGCATGGAGCGGGGACGCAGGCAGTACCGCAACGAGTACTCACAGAGCTGGGGCTGACATGAGCGCCGTACCGTGAACGGTTTACTGGAGGAATGACGCTTCCCGGCCCCACGCCTGACGACCACGACCGCGCCCCTGTCATTGCCGGCACCGCCGGCTCCTTCGCGCGGAGTGTGCTGGACGAGCGGCATCCGGCCCTCATCGAGCGGGTACGGCAGGCCACGCCGTATCCGCCCGAGCAGCAGCGTGCGCTGGACGCCCTCCTGGAGGAGATCACCGAGCGAGTGATCGAGCCGCTGGACGAGGCCGAACCGGGTGCCGAGCAGTGGCGGGACGAGCCGCACTACGGGCAGCGCTGGTCGGACGTCCCCTTCCTGTGGGCGGAGAGCTTCTTCTACCGCAAACTCCTGGCCTCCCTGGGCTACTTCACGCCGGGCCCGTGGCAGGGTGTCGACCCCTTCGCCCCGTTCAAGAACGCCGAACTCACCAGCTCCAAGGTCGACGACGAACTCTCCGCACTCGACCGCCTTCCCCAACTCCCCGCGGAGGAACAGGACCGCACGCTGCTGCACTCCTCCCTCTGGGGCAACCGTGCGGACCTGGGCTTCCAACTGTCCGCGGGCGCCGAGGGCTTGGGCGCACGCGTACCCGGACTCGTGGTGGACGACTCGGCCGCACTGTGGCAGACCCTGGCCGCCGCACAGCCCGGCAAGGTCTGCCTGGTCGCCGACAACGCCGGACCCGAACTCCTCCCCGACCTCGTACTCGCCGACCACCTGCTGACCACGCGCCGCGCGACCTCGGTCGTCCTGCACCTCAAGCCGTACCCGTACTACGTCTCCGACGCCACCACCGCCGACGCCCTCGCCTGCCTGGACCGCCTGACCACCGCGTCCGGTTACGCGGCGGACGTCGGCAAGCGGCTGCGGCAGGCGATCATGAGCGGCCGCCTGATCCTGCGTACCCACCCGTTCTCCTGTGCACCACTCCCCTACGCGCACATGCCGGCCGACCTCCGCGGCGACTTCGCGTCCGCCACGCTCACCCTCATGAAGGGCGACCTCAACTACCGCCGCCTCGTGGGCGACCACCACTGGCCCGCCACGATCCCCTTCACTGAGGTCACCGCGTACTTTCCGGCCCCAGTGGCGGCGCTGCGCACACTCAAGTCGGACGTCGCCACGGGCCTGGCGCCGCACACGCTCGAGCAACTGGACGCGACCGGGGAAGCCTGGCGGACGAGCGGAACGCACGCTCTGATCCAGGTGAGTGCCTGACCGTTCGCCGCGGCAGCCTGGAGACCGGCAGCGTGTCGGGCTCGTTGCGAGTCCGGCATCGTGGGCGTTCGTTTTCTGGCAGGCTCAGGTCATGCGTGCAGGGTTTCGGTGCTGGGCTGGAGGCTTGTGATGGAGACGCTCGACTCGCGGGATCCCCTGTCCGTCGCGGTGACCGAGGCGATCCGTGGTGGTGATGTGGGGGCGCTGCGGCAGTGTCTTGCCGAGCATCCCGGGCTTGCCGCCGTGCGGATCGTCGAGCACGGCTGTGGTGCCGGGAGCCGGACGCTGCTGCATATCGCCGCGGACTGGCCCGGTCATTTTCCGCACGGCCCCGCGGTGGTCGCCACGCTGGTGGCGGCGGGTGCGGATCCCAACGCCCGTTTCGACGGGGCCCATTCGGAGACGCCGCTGCACTGGGCGGCGAGCAACAACGACGTCCCCGTACTCGACGCGCTCCTCCAGGCGGGCGCCGACATAGAGGCCCCGGGTGCCGTGATCGGCGGCGGTACGCCGCTCGCCGACGCGCGCGGTTTCGGCCAGTGGCGGGCCGCGCGCCGGCTCGTCGAACTCGGGGCGCGTACGACGCTTCAGGACGCCGCGACGCTCGGCCTGCTGGACCGGGTGAAGGCCTTCGTGGAAGGCCCCGGACCTGCCGACGACAAGCCGGCGGAGCAGGAACCGGTCGACCACGACGCCCTCACCCGTGCCTTCTGGGGCGCCTGCCACGGCGGCCAACTGGCCACCGCCGAGTACCTGTTGGCGCACGGCGCCGACCGCGACTGGATCGGCTACGACGACCAGACCCCGCTCGACATCGCCCGTGCCGCGGACGCCGATGCCGTCGCCCACTGGCTGCGCGAGCAAGGGGCGAAATCGCGCGCCCAACTGCCATGAGCACCGGCGCGCTCAGCGGGCCTCCGGCGACAGCAGCCACGTGAGTACGAGCATGGTCTCCAGGTGGCGTTCGGGATCCGGGCAGGTGCCGTCCGTCAGCTGGGTGATCTGGCGCAGGCGGTAGCGGACGGTCTGCTCGTGGACGTGGAGGCGTTCGGCGGTGAGGACCGCGTTGTCTCCGCAGCGGAGGTAGACCAGCAGGGTTTCGAGGAGGGGTTCCCGGCGGCGGGGCGGGAGTTCGAGCAGTGGTCCGAGGAGGGTGGTCGCGGCGGCTTCGAGGAGGTCGCCCGACTGGAAGGCGGAGAGGACGGCCAGGTGGTCGACGCAGCGCAGCGGCGCGTCCGCGGACAGCACCCCGCGATCGACCAGGTCAAGTCCGCGCCGCGCCCAGCGCAACGACACCACGCCCGCGTCGACGGGCACCACGGGCCCGAGCGCCCCGCCCTTGGCCTTCGGCAGCCAACGCGGGCCGGGATCACGGGGGTTGGGCAGGATGAGGTACGGCGCGGCGGGGCTGCGGTCGGCGAGCACCTCGGGCGGCAGGACATGCATCTGCGGGTGATCTCCCGGCGGCAGCGCGAGCACGGCGAGGGTGCGCGGCAACTGCCAGCCGGCCGCCGCGGCCAGCTCGGCGAGCGGCCGCGGACCCTGCCCGGGCTCGGCGACCAGCGCGTCCCGCAGCCGGTCCCGCTGTACGTCGACCGGGTCACGGCCGCACACGCCGGCGTACCCGCGTGAGGCCGCCGCGATGGCCGTACTCATCAACTCGAAGGCGTCCTCGGTCATCGTCGCAAGGACGGATTCCGGCCAGCCCTCGCGATATGCGTCCTCGATGAGCCGGCGGCACGCCACCCGCCCTCCCAGGTCGAGCGCGTCTCTCAGCATGTCGAGGGGGTGGCCGAGGCGGCCGTGCTGGGCGCCGATGGCCTCATACAGGGTGATGAGCTCGGCGACGGCGGCGGGGCCGGGCCGGGTCACGTCGTGGAGCGAGACAAAACAGCTCACCGTCCGGTCGATGACCTGACGTACCGAAAAGCCGTCCGTGTCGTCGGCGATATGCGTGTAGTCCGGCAGCCCGGAGCGGACGGCCTTCTCCATCTCGTCGACGACGGCCGGGATCTGCCGCAGCAGCATCCGGCGCATCTCGCCCGGGAGCGGATCGGCGTCCTGTGCGTTCGCGAGGGTCAAGGTGCCTCCCGTGGATTCCCGTGGGGCTGAACAAGCCTGCGGGACTCCTGTGACGTACGCCAGATTTCGCGCGAGCGCACGGCGAAAGTGTCATCCCCCTTACACTCCACAACACGACGACTCACCCGCTCGTGCTAGCAAGGGAGTTGCCACGTGTCAGCTGCTGAGCCGTTCTTATCCAGGCGTCCGTGGCATGAACTGCCGCCGGCCCTCGCCCCGCGTCTGCGTACCCGGCTGCCGGAGCTCACCACGGAGATGGTGCAGGCGATCCGCCGGGAGGTACGCGGCTACCGGCAGCCGTTCGGCTCCGCCGTAGCCCGAGATGTCGCCGAGGCGGTGCGTCTGGCGGCCACCCAGTTCACCGAGTTGGTCGAGGAGCCGGACGCGCCACAGCACCACTATGTGCCGCACTTCAGAAGGCTGGGCAGGCTGGAGTACCTGAGCGGGCGCGGTATGGACGGGCTGCAGGCCGCGTACCGTATCGGCGCCCGGGTGGCGTGCCGCCGCTATGTGGACGTGGCGCGGGACGCGGCGCTGCCGGGAGAGATCGCCGTGCCGCTGAGCGAGGCCGTGCTCACGCATATCCACGCGATGGCCGGGGAGTCGGTGACGGGCTTCGAGGAGGCGCGGGCCGGTGCCGCCGACGACGTCCTGCGCAGCCGTCGGCTGCTCGTGGCACGGCTGTTGCAGCGCCGCCGCGATCCGCTCGCGGAACCGCTGCCGGACCTGGCCCGCAGGGCCGCCTGGCCGCTGCCGGAGCGGGTCCGCTGCGTGTTGCTGCCCGCCTCCGTCAAGGTGCCCGGCCTCGACGCCGATGTCCTCAGGGTGACCAGGGACGATGAGCTGCACCTGGTGGTGCCCGACGAACGGCTGTTGACGGTTTTTCAGGGCACCGGTGCGGCGGTGGGCCCGGCTGTCCCCCTGGAGGAGGCCTGGATCTCGCTGCACTGCGCCCGGCTGGCCCGGCGCCTGGGACGGACCAGCGCCCAGGACCACCTCGCGGAGCTGCACCTGCTGCACGGCTCCCCGATCGGAAGTCTGCTGGCCGACCAGGTACTTGAGCCATTACGAGCCCTCTCGCCGGGCAAGGCACAACGCCTCACGGAGACGCTCGACGCGCTGCTCGCCTCCACCGGGCGTACGGCCCCGGAGGTCGCCGCCGCGCTGGGCATCCATCCGCAGACGGCCCGCAACCGGCTGCGTCAGCTGGCCGCGCTGTACGGCGACCGGCTCGACGACCCGGCGTTCCGGTTCGACGCGCAGCTCGCGCTGCGCAGCAGGTCGGCAGGGCGTTCCTCGCTCCTCTGACAAACTTCCGTACAGAATTCAGCAGTTGAACGAGAAGCGGTACTGAACTTCTGTCAGCATGCTCAGCCGCATGAGACATGCGAGCACCCGCACCGTGAAACGACTCGGTCTGCTCTCCGGCGCCGCCGCCCTGGCGGTGACCGGTGCGAGCCTCCTCCCCCAGCAGGCGGAGGCCGGCCCCGCGGACTTCCAACGGGGTCCGGCGCCCACCGAGCAGTCCATCACCGCCGAGCGCGGCCCCTTCGCCACGGCCCAGACCACGGTCGACGGCCCGAACTTCAACAAGGGGACCGCCTACTACCCCACCGACACCAGCCAGGGCACCTTCGGAGCCGTGGCGATCAGCCCGGGGTTCGTGTCGCCGGAGGCCGTCATCAGCTGGTACGGCCCGCGCCTGGCGTCCCAGGGTTTCGTCGTACTGACCCTGGAGACCAACTCCGGTACCGACCAGCCCGACGACCGGGCGACCCAGTTGGTCAACGCGCTCGACTTCCTCGTCCAGAGCAGCTCCGTGAAGGACCGTATCGACCCCAACCGCCTTGCTGTGATGGGTCATTCGATGGGCGGGGGCGGCTCGCTCAAGGCCTCGGAGCTGCGGCCTTCGCTCAAGGCCGCCATCCCGCTCATGCCGTGGAACAACGACAAGACCTGGCAGGGCGACCGCGTGCCCACGATGATCATGGGCGCCCAGAACGACGCCATCGCGTCGCCGGCCTCGCACGCGAAGCCGTTCTACGACAGCCTCACCTCCGCACCGGAGAAGGCGTACCTGGAACTGAGGGGCGAGGGCCACCTGGTGGCGGTCTCCCCCAACGTGACGATCGCGAAGTACAGCATCGCCTGGCTGAAGCGGTTCGTCGACGAGGACGTGCGCTACGAGCAGTTCCTGTGCCCGGCTCCGACACCGAACCTGCAGATCAGCGAGTACCGGAACACCTGTCCCACGGGGTAGGGGGCTACCCGGACCGGCTCTGGTCTCCGGACCGGTCCGGGAGCGCGATCTCCGCCCAGAGGGAGTCGTGGTCGGAGTAGTCGCTGTGCTCGGTCTCGCTCCAGTACACGGTGGCGGACGGCGGGACGAAGAGGTAGTCGATCTTGTTCAGGCCGTAGGTCGCCTCACCGGCCCGGCACGGCACCGTCCAGTTGTTCATGTGGTTGCCGCAGGGACTGCCGGCCTCCTTGAACTCCCCCGTCGCCCCGTCCCCGTAGTCACGGTGGTAGAAGCTGTCAGTGGGCGCCTTTTCGGCGGTCGTGTTGATGTCGCCCAGAAGGAACTTCCGGTAGCCGCGGTAGGTGGTAGCCAGCAGCCGCTTCGCCTCGGCGGCCTCCTTCCGGCGGGCTTCCTGGAGTTCGGGAGCGGAACCGCTCGACATATGGATCGAGCACACCGCCAGGCGCTGTTTCTGCGAGCGTACGCAGAGCATTTCGCGCTGTTCGCGGCCGGCCGGTGAACCGAGGTCGTGTCCGCCTCCGGCCGGAGGGGTGAAGCCGAGGTCGTTGCGGAAGAGGATGGCGAGGCCGAACTCTGTGTCGTGCCAGCACTGCCCGGGGGTGCCGCGTTCCGACACCACGTTGTCGAACACCGCTGTATAGCCGGGCAGTTGGCTGTCGAGCCGCTCCGTCCAGTCGCGGCATCCCTCCTGGATGGTCACGAAGGCCGGCCGGCGTTCCTTGATGGTGCGTACGAAGTCGTCGGCGGCCTCCTCGCCCGCAGTCCCGTACTTCGGGTTGCCGCCCGCCATGTTGAAGGTGCCGATCCGGTACGGCGTCGTGGCCGGGCCCGCCTGTATGGGCGCCGTGCCCGGCGGTACTGGATCCGGGTTCGCTCGCAGGGGTGCCGCGCTGGGGGGCAGGCCGACGAGCAGCAGCAGGAGGGAAGCCGCCGCCATGACGGCCCGACGGCGGGACGAAGGCGGGGCGAGTTTTGTTGACGCTGCCATGAACGCAGTGCCCCCCTCTTGCTTCCGCTGCCCCACAACCATGGCACAGCGCCATCCTTCGCTGGAACAACAGGAGTTCTGGTCAGGTGATCCACAGAGCGGCCGAAAATTGCCGTTACCGCGGGCATAGTTGACCCGGGGCCCAACCGTGGAGGTGGGCGCGGAGGGGGACGTAACGGTGATCGGATACGTGCACCATCAGCTGAGGGGCGCTGCGACGGCAGCATGCGCCGTAGTGATCAGCGTGATCGTGGCCTACGGACTGCGCGATGCCTCGGAGGAGGACTGGAGCTTCTGGCAGGCCCTCGGCGGCATGCTCGCCCTGGGCGTTCTGGGTGGGCTCGTCTCCCTGTGCCCACTGAAGTGGGTGGGCGAGGTGGCGTCGTTCAAGTCGGCGCATCGTCTGGCCGACTCCGACACCGTGCCGCCCCGGAGGGTGGACCTGCGGCGCGAGCTCATCAGCGGCCGCCTGCTCACCCTCATCACCGTGCCGACGCTGATCGTCTCGTTCTGGATCGAGTGGTTCGCCCTGGCGCCGCTGGTGATGGCCGTCGACCGGCTGATGCAGGCGGGATACGCCGCCCGCTGGGAACGCAGGCACGGGGTGGTGCTGTGGTGGGGTCAGGTGAAGGGACAGCCCTTCACCGGCAACCAGCTTCAGTACTCGTCGTACTCGTCGCCGCCGCGGACATGAGGGGCCCCCGTCACCCCGGAGGTATCGCCCCCAGGGCCACGAGGGGCCGGGGTCAGGACTGCGGCGGGCGGTCCTGACGCTGCTCGCCGCCGAACTGGTCCTTGAGCTTGTCCTGGGCAGTGTCGACCTGGCCGCTGTACTTGCCCTGGGTCTTCTCGTCCACGAAGTCGCCGCCCTTGTCGACGCCTTTGGACGTCTGCTCCGGATGGCTCTTCAGCATGCTCTTGATCTTGTCCATCATGGACATGAGACATCCTCCTGATCAGCACACCCCCCACCCATCCAGGGTCACCGCAGGTGGGGGGTTTCGCATCCCAGGGAGGCGGGGGTCCAGCTGGGCCGCCGGAGGGCTACGCCTCCGTACGGCACTCGGGGTGGCCCCAGCCGTCAGGGTTCTTGGCGATGGTCGCGCCCGCCGCGTAGGGGCGGCCACAGCGGCAACGGCCCGGGAACTTGGCCTTGAGCGTGCGGGACGACGAGGCAGCAGAGGTGCGCTTCTTGGGAGACGCGGCCTTCTTGCCGCCGGACGACGGGGGCGGCTCCGGCGATCCCTGCTCGCTGCCCGCCGGTTCCTGGACGAACGCGGCCTGGCTCGCGGCCCGGTCGGCGAAGTCGTTGAGCGGGTCTCCACCGACTTGGTGCGCGGGTACGTAGCGGAAATCCACCTCGCGGCCCGCCAGCAGCTCGTCGATGCGTACGACGAGGTCCTGGTTGGCCACCGGCTTGCCCGCGGCCGTCTTCCAGCCGTTGCGCTTCCAACCGGGCAGCCAGCTCGTGACGGCCTTCATCGCGTACTGCGAGTCCATCCGGATCTCCAGCGGCACGCCCGGCTCGACCGCCGCCAACAGCCGCTCCAGCGCGGTGAGTTCGGCGACGTTGTTAGTCGCCGTACCCAGCGGTCCGGCCTCCCACGCGACGGGGGTCCCCGTCGCGTCGGCGATCACCCAGGCCCAGCCGGCGGGCCCTGGGTTTCCCTTCGACGCCCCGTCACACGCGGCGATAACGCGTTCAGCCATGCGTACGATCATGCCAGAGCGCTCCGCTGGGTTTGCCGTTCGAAGCTGCGGGTTCGTTGTGGCGGGTCGCTCCCCCACTCTCGGCTCCTCCCCCACTCTCGGCTTCGCTCGAGCGGGGGGACCCCCATGAGCGGGGGGACCCCCATCGCGGCGGAGCCGCATATGTCACAGCCCCGCGCCCCTGAGGAAGGCCTGCGGCCTCCTTAGGGCGCGTGCGCGAGCGGATCACCGTCCGTCCCTCAAGCCTCGCTGTATGTTGAACCACTGTGGGAGACGAAGGAGGCGCACCGGTGCCATCGCCGCAGCGGGCACGCGCGCAGGCGTCCGCGATCAGCTCGGGAAAGCCGGTCCCCGAGGCGGAGGCCGCCCCCTCCTCACGGTTGCGGGCGCTGTTCGACGGACCCCGGCTCTCCCCCGGCCAGCGGCGTATCGCCCAGTACCTGATCGAGCACATCACCGAGGCCGCGTTCCTGTCGATCACCGATCTCGCCGACCGGGTGGGTGTGAGCCAGCCCTCGGTGACGCGCTTCGCGACGGCGGTGGGTTTCAGTGGCTATCCCGCGCTGCGCGAGCGGCTTCAGTCGATCGCGCTCAGCACACTCGCGTCCGCGCCCGACGCCGCCGAGGAGGCCCGCCCGAACGAGCTCCAGGCGGCCGTCGACGCCGAGATCGACAACCTGGAGAACCTGCGGCGCGACTTCGCCGATCCCGAGCAGGTGATCGAGGTCGGCCGCGCGCTGTCGCAGTCGACGCCGCTCACGGTCCTGGGCCTGCGGATCTCCGGCTCGCTGGCCGAGTACTTCGCGTACGCCGCCCGCCGTATCCACCCGGACGTCCGGCTCGTGACACGGGGCGGCAGTGTCGCGTACGACGCACTGCTGCAGTCGCGCGAGGCGGGCGGGAGCTGGGTGCTGGCCTTCTCCATGCCCCGGCACGCGCACGAGACGCTCACGGCCCTGCGGGTCGCCCGGCGCGCGGGCCTGCGGGTCGCCCTGATCACCGACCTGGCGCTCGGCCCGCTGGCCGACGAGGCGGACGTGGTGTTCGCCTCCGGCACCGGCTCGCGCCTCGTCTTCGACTCCTACGCCGCGCCCGGCGTGATGTCCGCGGCCCTGCTCCAGGCGATGACCGACGCGGACCCCGAGCGCACACAGGCCCGCCTCGACGAGTACGAGCAGGGCGCGGAACAGCACGCGTTCTTCCTCAAGGATTGAAAGGACTGAGTGGTCGCCTTCCGCAGGGCATGATTCGGGCGTATTCAGCGGTACATCGACATGAATTTTTTCATGCGCTTGCGTACCCGACGGTATATATGAATACTTCTCGCTGATCGGGAGTCCCCCGAACCGCCCGCCGCCCCGGAAGCGATGACGATGTCCCTGACGTACTCACCGATCAGCACGGACTGGCCCCGCCAGGTGAAGACGCCCGGCAACCGGGACTGGGAACGATCGGCGGCCAAGTGGCTGCGCGAACTGGTGCCGTCCCGCTACGGCAGCTACCCGCTGCTGATCCGCGAGCCCGTTCTGCTCGCCCGCCACGCGCAGATTCAGCTCCAGCAGGAGATCCGGGTCGTCCGCACCGCGCTGCACAGCGCCCGGGCCGAGCTGCCCTCCATGGGGATGCCGGAGTCCGTCATCGAGCACACCATCAAGCTGTACGCCGCGGAACTCACGCAGCTGAACCACATCGCCCGCGGCGTACGCGTCGTCACCCAGGCCCTGGTGGACGGCAACAGCGGACGCACCGGACGCTGAGCCGACCAGGCGCCGCACTGCGGCACATGGCACTGAGTTCCCCGTGAACAGCGCACTGAGTGCCATTCCGCCTGGCCGATGCTAGGTTTCCGCACATGACCGTTCCCAAGCCGCCGATGCGGGACGCGCTCGTGGCGGCGGCGTTCCAGTTGTTTCTGGAGCGGGGGTACGAGCAGACCACCGTCGATGACATCGTGACGCTCGCCGGGGTCGGACGGCGGTCCTTCTTCCGGTACTTCCCGTCGAAGGAGGACGTGGTCTTCCCGGACCACGAGCGCTGTCTGGCCGATATGACCGAGTTCCTGGGCCGCGGCGGCGACGAGCACGATCCGGTGGTGCGGGTCTGCGACGCTGCGCGGCTGGTCCTGCGTATGTACGCGGAGAACCCGACGTTCTCGGTCCAGCGTTACCGTCTCACCAAGAAGGTCCCGGGACTGCGCACATACGAACTCTCGGTGGTCTGGCGGTACGAGCGGGCCCTCGCCGAATATCTGCGCCGACGCTTCGCGGGGCAGCCCGACGGGACACTGCGGGCCGATGTGATCGCCGCGGCCGTCGTCGCCGCGCACAACAACGGGCTGCGGTCGTGGCTGCGTTCGGACGGCGAGAGCGACGCGAGCGCGGAGGTCGACCATGCGCTCGCCCTTGTGCAGCGGACCTTCGCTCCGGGCGCCGGGCCCGAACCCGCGGAGGACGTCGAGGATGTCGTCGTGCTCGTCTCCCGGCGTGGGGCACCGATGTGGCGGGTGGTGCAAGAGATCGAGGCGACGCTGGAACGCCCTCCCGATTGACGAAACTGAGGGAACTGAGTGCCTTTACGCGTGGCACTCCGTGCCATACGCTGGATTCAATGCGGCGCACAGCAGTTGCGCGCGCATCACATCAGATTCCGGCCCAGCGCAGGGAGATGACATCGTGTTCCACCCGGGAAGCCGGACCACGGCGGGCGTACTCGACGCGGAGACGGCGACGACCACGAAACCGGCCGAAGAGGGGCTCTGCTACCAGCGTTGTCGCTGGTGCGGGACCGCCATGTTCCACCGGCTGCTCTGCCCGGTCTGCGCGGGCAGCGACCTGCGGACGGAGCGGAGCGCGGGCCTGGGCGTCGTACGCCACGCCACCATCGTCCAGCGCAACACCCCCGCCGCCCGCAATGTGTCCCTCGTCGAGCTGGCGGAGGGGTTCACGGTACGAGGGCGGGTGCAGGGTCCGCTCATCGCGATCCGTGTCGGTGACCGCGTACAGCTCACCACGGCCGCGGACCCGGTGCGCCACGAGCCCGTGTTCAAGCTCTGCGAAGAGCCTTACTCCGGCTGGTTCTGACCGGCTTCCGACGCGCGCGGGCGGGCTCGCGCGGGAACACTGTCAGGGTCAGCTGCCCGCGCGGAGCGTGGAGGAAGCCATGCAAGCCAAGGACGTTCTCGTCGACGCGTACAACCGTATCCAGGAGGAGGTCCACGCCGTCGTCGACGGACTCTCCGCGGACGAACTGAACGCCCGCATCGACGACGAGGCCAACTCGATCACCTGGCTCGTCTGGCATCTCACCCGCGTCCAGGACGACCACGTCGCCGATGCCTTTGGCCCCAAGCAGGTCTGGCTCGCGCAGGACTGGGCGGACCGCTTCGGCCTGGGGCTCCCTCGCAGGGACACGGGTTACGGTCACACCTCGTCGAAGGTCGCCAAGGTCCGCGTGGACTCGGGCGACCTGCTCCTCGGCTACCACGACGCCGTCCACGAGCAGACACTGACCTTCCTGCGCGACCTGGACGACGACGAGCTCGACCGCATCGTCGACGAGAACTGGTCGCCGCCCGTCACCCTGGGCGTCCGCCTGGTCAGCGTCCTCTCCGACGACCTGCAGCACGTCGGGCAGGCGGCGTTCGTACGGGGAGTCCTGCAAGCGCGTTGAGGGCCGTGTATTCGGCTGCTCCAGGGACACTCGCGTGAGGTACGGGTCCGCCGGCCATGCCGGAGGAACACGGGGCCCACGCACGCGGAGGAGTCGGGAACCATGCGGCACGACGAGCTGATCGGAAAAGTGCGGGAGCGGGCCGGACTGCCCGACCGGAGTTCCGCCGAGCAGGCCACGCGGGCGGTGCTGTCGACGCTGGCGGAGCGCATACCCGTCGGGCTTGCCGACCATCTGGCCGCCCAACTGCCCGCGCCGCTGGCCGAGTTGATGCGAGAGAAGGTGTCCTCGCCCGCCGGGAGCCCTGAGCGGCGCGGCTCCGGTGAGCGCTTCGACCTGACCGCGTTCGCGGGGCGGGTCGCCTGGCGCGCCGGTGTGCCCGAGGATGCCGCACTGCGGGAGGCGGTCGCGGTCTTCGAAGTCCTGGACGCGGCGATCGCACCCGACGAGATGGAGAAACTGGCGCGCGTCCTGCCCACGGACATCCGTACGCTGCTGCCGGTCGCCCGGGCCGACATCACTGAGGTGTAGGGGGCACGTCCGTGGAGATGTCGAACGTGTCCGAGAGACGGGTCAGCCGCAGGAGGCGTCTGTGGCGTGGGTCGTCGAGGACGAGGAGCAGCCGGCTCCGCTCGCCTCGTAGTCGATTGCGGATCCGGCACAGCAGTGACAGGCCGCTGCAGTCCAGGAACGTGACCTGCCGCAGATCGAGCACCAGCTGACTGGGTTGTGTGTCGCACACGGCGTCGAGGGAGGTCACCAGCTCGATCGTGGCCAGGAGATCCAGCTCTCCGGAGAGTTCGATGACCGTGCTGTCGCTCAGCGTCCGCTTCCGGAGGCCGTACGTCGGTTGCTGCACCATCGTCCCCACCCCCTTCGGGGTGTGCGCACATGCGTCGTCATGGCGTGCAGGGGCGAGTGGGGCAGCTCTCCCTTGGAGCCCTTGCGGTGCGGCTACCCCCTGTGGGCCACACCAATCGAGCCAGCCGTACGCGCGGAGGCCGAGCCTTCCGTTCCGCATGGCCGACGATCGCGGGGGTACTCGGCCTTCGCCCTGCCCCCTCATCACCAGGGAGAACGCATTCGGAGGGCGGAAGGAGTGGGACTCATGCGATTCCGTGACCGAAGGCAGGCCGGTGCGGCCCTGGCCGAACGGCTGCTCGTGCGGCGGGAGGAAGGGGCGCTGCCGGATCCGGTCGTGCTCGCCCTGCCGCGCGGTGGCGTCGTGGTGGCCGCTGAGGTGGCGCGAGTGCTCGACGCCCCGCTGGATGTGCTGGTCGCCCGCAAGATCGGAGCGCCGTTCCAGCCGGAGCTCGGCGTCGGCGCGATCGCCGGGGAGGATGAGCCGTTCTTCGACGAGCGGGCGCTGGACCGGCTCGGGCTGAGCAAGACGGCCCTCGAACCGATCGTGGAGCAGGAGCGGGACGAGCTGCACCGGCGCGAACAGCTCTACCGCAAAGGCAGAGCGATCCCCGAACTGACCGGCCACACCGCTGTCGTGGTGGACGACGGCGTGGCCACCGGAGTCACCGCGCTCGCCGCCCTGCGTTCCGTACGGCGCTACGATCCCGGCCGCGTCACGCTCGCCGTCCCGGTGTGCTCGCCGGAGGCGGCCCTGCTGGTGCGGGAGGAAGCGGACGAGCTGGTGTGTCTGCACGAGCCGGTGGCGTTCATGGCCGTCGGGCTCTGGTACGAGGAGTTCGACCAGGTCACGGACGACGAAGTGCTCGACGTCCTGCACGGATTGTCGTGACCGGACCGAAGATCCTGCTCACCGGGTGGTTCAGCTTCCTGGACGGGGAGGCCACGGCCGGTGACGTACTCGCTCTGCGGCGGGTGGAGCAGGCGCTGGCCCGCGAAGGGCTGTCGCACGACACGGTGTGGAGCCCCGGCTTCCGGCCCGAGGGCCTGCACCTGGCGGACGTACGGCCGGATGCGTACACCCATCTGGTGTTCGTGTGCGGTCCGCTGCATGGGCCCCAAGTCGCCCGGCTGCACCAGGAGTTCAGGACCTGCCGGCGTATCGCGGTAGGCGTCTCCGTGGTCGATCCCGACGATCCCGCCGTCACCGGATTCCACCTGGTGCTGCCGCGGGACGCCCCCGGTACGGATCCGGTGCCGGACCTGTCGGTGAGCGCCCCGGCCGGCCGGCCCACGCCCGTCATCGGGGTGATCCTCACGTACGGCCAGCAGGAGTACGGCCCTCGTCGGCGGCACGGCGATGTCGCCGACACGGTGACGCGGTGGCTCGTGGGCAAGGACTGTGCGCGGGTCGAGCTGGAGACGCGACTCGATACGCGGGACTGGCGGCTGAACTCGACACCCGAGCAACTCCAGTCCGTACTCGCCCGCTTGGACTGCGTCGTCACCGACCGACTGCACGGGCTGGTGCTCGCGCTGCGGACCGGGATCCCGGCGCTGGCGGTCGATCCGGTCGCCGGTGGCGCGAAGGTGACCGCTCAGGCGCGCGCCTGCGACTGGCCGGCCCTCGTTCCGGCGGAGCGGCTGGACGCCCGTCGGCTGGACCGTTGGTGGGAGTGGTGCCTCACGTCGGGGCGGTCTGCGGCTCGGCAGAGCCGGGACGAGTTCCTGCACGGCCCTTCCGGGGACGGCGTGCACGGGCTCGTCGAGGCGCTGTCGGCGCGGCCTCTCCGGTCGGGGCGACCCTCCGGTTAGTTAGTTCGCCGGAGCGCGGGGCACCCGTGGTCAGCGAACACCGCCCGTCGTAGAGGGAACGAAAATGGCGACAGGCCGACTCCCCGATCGCGAACAGCGCATTCTTGACGAGATGGAAGTGGACCTGCGACGCGACCGACGGCTGCGTCGCAGGCTGCGCACCCTACGGATCAAGCGACGGCTCAACCCCGCACGCGTCGCCGATTACCAGCCCCGCGTACCGACCGTCGTGCTCCTGCTGGCGGTGTCGGTGGTCCTGATGGTGGCGGGTATCCGTACCTCCGAGCCGGTCGTGATCTGGGCCTTCGCCGCGCTGTGGCCGCTGACGTTGTACGGGGTCTTCCGGCTGTTGTGCCGGTGGACGGAACCATGAGCCGGGGCTTGCCCCACACCCAGGAGCCGGGTTCCGCGCGTCAGCGCTGGTAGAGCCCAACCAGGGTGCCGCTGGCCAGTTGCTGACGGTCGAGGACGTTGCGCACGTCCTCGGCGGTGGCTTCGTCCGGGAGGGAGACGGGGCCCGGGAGGGCGTACAGGCGGAAGAAGTAGCGGTGCGCCTTGTCGCCGACCGGGGGCTGAGGGCCGCCCCATCCCGGTTCGCCGTAGCCGTTCCTGTGCTGGTGGCCGCCCGGAGGCTTCTCATCGGCGTCCAGGCCCTCGCTGCGTGGATCGATACCCGTCACCAGCCAGTGGATGAAGGTCCCGGACGGCGCGTCCGGATCTTCGCACACCAGAGCCAGTTCCACGGCCTCGTCGGGCACTGAGGACCAGGTCAGAGGCGGGGAGACGTTGTCGCCCTGCTTGGCGTAGCGGCCCGGGATCATGGCGTGATCATTGAATGCGGTGCTTTTGAGTTCGATTCCGGCCATGCGCGCCGCAGTACCCCGAAGGAGCGCGGGCACACCTGACGCGGCCGGAACGGTGTGGTTCGACCGCGGCGTTAGCGGCGCCCCGCACGGGGAACCCGGCATGCCACCCCCTCCGAACCGAGGAGGCCCCTGTGCGCAATCGTCGGCGGGTGAGCCGTACGCTCTGTGACTTTGACTCGTCGGTCGCGGCCGTCCGTGCGGTGAGCAGATTCATGCGCGGGCGCGACTTCCGCGCGCTGGGTGCGGGGCCCGCCTCCTCGCGTCTCGCGGCGCTCGCCTCGGCGCTGCCCCCCAGGGCGCAACGCCGGCTGTTCGTCACGGCGGGACGGTTCCAGAGTTCGCGCGCGTCCCGGGTGCGCGGGCTCACGAGTGAGGACCTGTCCTCCTGGACCGTCGGGGAGTACGGCCCCGGCCCGTATCCCGCCGTCTTCATCGGCTCCGTCAGCGGCGCCGCCGTACACCTCGCGGCCGCGATGGGTGCGCCGGTACTGCCGCAGACCTATCTGGTTCCGGTACGGGCCCGGGTGGACCCGGACCGCCCGCGGGACTCGCTCATGGCGGGCCTGGAACTGGGCCGCAGCATGGTGGCGGCCAACCCCGATCTCTCCCTGTGCCATATGCACGACCCGAGTCAGGACCGGGCCATGCTCGTCCGCTTCCTGTACTTCCGCGTCAAGCGGCTGCGGCTCGGGGCCACGCTGGAGCGGTTCCTCGAGGAGCGGCTGGCCCCCGGAGCGACGATCTTCATTGTGGACTGCACGCTGAGCTGGCCCGTCACCGTTCTCGGGGAGCGCCACAGCTTCCAGTTCGGCGCCCTGGGCGGCATGTCGCCCGACGAGTACATCACCGGAAGCGACCGGGTCGCCGAGCATCTCGCGCAGCAGCGGTCACCGGTACGCCGCTGGGACCCGCCGCCGGCGGACGAACGGCAGCCCGAGGCCGAGTGGGGATACGACGACGCTCTCACCAAGGACATCACCGAGGTGGCGGCCCGGCGCGGCTACCGGGTGCGGCGCATCACCCTTGAGGAACCCGAGCACTTGAGCCCGACGGTCGCGGAGTTGTACCGCTGGTGGCACCACCGGCGCGGACTGCCCGCCGAGCGGCTGCTGGTCGAGACGTACGACCAGTGGGAGCCGTACTGGACGCTGCGCCTGGGGGCGGTGCCGTTCTGGCTGCAGTTCACCGCCAGGTCCTCCGTCGAACTGTTGGAGCGCTACCTCCGCGGAGTCGAGCCGTACAAGCACATCGGGGTCAATCTCTTCTCCAACGGTCTGCGCTCGGTCGGCCAGGTTCCGGCTGCCGAGTGGGGCGAGGTGGCCGAGCGGTACGCGGTCGAGAGCGGCGGCACCCTCGGCGTGGACGAGCGTGCCTACCCGTGGGATTTCGGCGCCACGATGCGGCACCGGCCCGCGCTCGCGGCGCTGCCCGAGCGGTACCTGATGCCTCCCCCACTGCGCCTCGACGAAATGGACGAGTTCCTCACCCACTTCCCGGCCACCTCGGCCCCGTTGCCGCCAAGGGTCGAGAGCCTCGGCACGGCGGGCGGATGATGACCGTGGCCACCCGGCAGAGGAAGAACGACCGGCCATGAACACACGCGAGCAGCACACCCCGGCGTTCCCCGAGCACACCGAAATCACCTACTACGACGGCGACTTCGGGCGGATGCGCAGTCGTGCGGTCGGCCGCAGGCAGCCGTCGGTGCCCGAGGTCGTACTCGTCCAGGGCATGGGCGTGTCCGACTACCTGCTCCCGGGCCTTGCGGCGTTCGGTGAGTGGACCCGGGCCCATCTGGTGGAGCTGCCGGGATTCGCGGGCAGCGGGGATCCCCCGCATGAGATGGACGTACGGGAGTTCGGGAGCTGTGTCGCGGACTGGCTGCGCGAGCGGGACCTGGGGCAGGTGGTTCTCGTCGGGCACTCCAGCGGTACTCAGGTCGCCGCCCGGGCCGCCGTGGACCACCCGGACGTCGTGGGCGTCGTGCTGGCCAGCCCCACCGTCGACCCCATGGCCAGAAGCCTGCCGCGGCTGCTGCTCCGCTGGCGGCTGGACTCCCGCCACGAACCGTCCGGGCTCAGCGAGAACCATCGCCCGGAGTGGAAGCGGGCCGGAATCCGCAGGATGGTGCACATCGCGCTGGTGCACCGGGCCGACAGGCTGGAGGACTCCGTCGCCCGGCTGCGCGTTCCGCTGCTCGTGATCCGTGGCCGTGAGGACCGGATCAGTACGGCCCGCTGGGGCCGGGAACTCGTCGGCCTCGTGCCGGACGGCCGGTACCTCGAGGTGCCGGGGGCGCACACGTTTCCCTGGCTGGTTCCTGACGCGTGGTCGGGACCGGTGCGGGAGCTGGCAGCGGCGGCGGGGCGAGTCTGAGCCCGGGGGTGCGGTCACCCCGGGGCAGTGCTGCCCATGCCGGTGGGGGGACGTCCGGACCGTGCCAGATGTCTGCTTGCGCTCACATGCGACGAGTGCTCTTCGTACGACGGGCCAACCGCGGCGCGCGCTCAGCACAGATCGGCGCCATGCCGAGATACACCCCTCTTCCCGTTTCGGGCCAAAGGCGGGGGTAACCCGTTCTGCGTGAACGGCAACGAAGCGAGGTGAACCATGCAGCACGATGCCTTTATCGGTCAGGTTCAGGCCCGCGCCCGGCTGGACAGTCGCGGTGCGGCCGAGAGGGCTACCCGGGCCAGCCTGGAGACCCTCGCCGAACGCGTTCCGGCATCGGTCGCGGAGAAGGCCGCGGCCCAGCTGCCGCAGGAGGTCGGTGAGCATCTGCGCCGGGTGGCGTACACGCCGGGCGAGCCCTATACCGGCATCCGCATGGACCGGGAGGAGTTCTTCAACCGGGTGGCGCAGCGTGCCGGAACCAGCTACCCGAAGGCCCTGCACGAAGCCCGCTGCGTGATCGAGGTCGCGACCGAGGCCACCAACGGTGCTCTGGCCACGCAGATCCGCCCCGCACTCGACGACGACCTCGCCGAGGTCCTCTTCGCGGGCAGTACGGACTAGCGCACGGCGGCACACCAGGCCCACAAGTCCGCAGAAACGCCTGGTGCGCGCGGACAGACCACCGAGGAGACCCGCACCCTGCTGCACGACCTGGTCTCCGTACCCCGCCTGGTCACCGAGCTACAGGGGTCCGACACCCCGGACCAGGGACCGCGCTTCGAGACCAAGCCGCGGCTCTGAACCACTCAGGAAGTGATCGACATGCCCGAGCCCGGAAGCAAGAAGTACGACACCCGGCGTGCGCGGCTGCGCAAGGAGGCGGAGGCGGCCGGAACCCCCGATCAGCAGGCCAACGAAGAGGCCAACGAGACGTTGCAGGAGGACCCGGACTGGCGCAGCCGCGGGCCCCGCACGGAACGCGGTCGCGGCCCCAAGGGCGAACGCCCGGAGAGCGCGGACTGAACCGCTCGGTCCATGTCGCTCAACGGCCCGATCCGGTGATGAGGCCGGCCTCACGCGAGCGTGCGGCTTCGCCTCGTCACTGGTCCAGCTCGTCCTCCACCGGCGGCTTCTCCACGGCACGCAGCCGCTGCGCCTGTCCCGGCTTTCCGCCCTGACGCGCCTGCTGCGCCTGTTGAGAGGGGCTGAGGTCCAGGTCGGAGTCCGGATCCACGCGCACGGAGCGTGCGACGTCCTCCTTGTTCGTGTACTCCTCCGGCGGCACGGCGCGCAACGCCCGCACGACCTCGTCCGACGCTCCGGCGACCTGGGCCGCGCGCACCAGCTCGTCCTTGTCCGCGGGGAAGGTCACGCCCTTCAGAGCGTGCAGGACCTCCTGTACGTTCGTGTGAGCCATGGGACTCCCCTCACTCGGTCCTCCGGACCGGTCTCGTACGGCTTCCGCGAGTACCCCGGACGTTCGGTTCCCATGCGCGGGCGCATGATCGGCCAGGTGCGCGTCACCGCCCGCTCAGCCCGTGTACCTGCGGGCCGTCGAATGGCGCTGGGCGTGTTCCAGCAGTTTCAGCCGGGCCTCGACATGGGGCGGCAGCACGGTCCGCTCGCGCAGGACCCAGGGCAGTCCGGCGGCCGCCTCGCCGAAGGCCCGGAGGGAAGCCCGGTCGCGGGGGACCGTCCGCGCGAGATGCAGGGTCCGGCGCAGTGCGGCGGGGGCCGGGCGGCGTAGCCAGGTGAACCACAGGGTGTTGCGGATGCCGTGCGTGCGGCGTTGTGTGGAGTCCCGTACCGGCGACGGACTGTGATGGATCGTCAGTTCCTCGGCGTAGGCCAGCCACCAGCCGTCCGCCGCCAGGTCCGCGGCGAGCAGCTCCTCCTCGCCGCCGAGCCACAGCCGCGGACAGAAGCCGCCCGCGGCGCGGAACGCGTCGGTGCGCAGCACGGTGGCGGCGGCCAGGAAGGAGCCGAGGGCGGGGCCGGGCAGCCAGCGGGGGCCGGGGATCGGGGAGTTGCGCAGTTCTTCGACGATCGGGTCCTCGGTGCCGAACGGTTCCACGAGGATGCGTGCCGTGACGGCCGCGAGCCGGTCGCGGGGGTCCAGGAGGTCCGCGGCGCGGGACAGTGCTCCGGGCGCCCACCAGGAGTCGTCGTCACAGAAGGCCACATAGGGCGTACGCACGTGTCGTACGGCCAGGTTGCGGCCGACGGCGCCGAGGTTGCGGCCCGGACGCAGCAGCCGTACGCCCGGATGGCGGCGGGCGACCGCTTCGGCGGTGCCGTCCGTGGAGGCGTTGTCGGTGACGATCACCGGCGGGGCCTCGGGGAGTTCGGCGAGGTGGTCGAGAGTGCGCAGGAGTTCGGTCCGCCGGTTGTGCGTGATTACGACCACGGTCGTCCGGTCATCGCTCACGGGGCGCCTCCTCGACGCGACGCACGGCCCGCTCGATGTGCGGGGGCAGCGGCCTGCGGGCGCGCAGCGCGGCCGGCAGCCGCGCCAGCGCGGCGCGCAGGGCCCGCCGGGCCTC